>NZ_CP087176.1:5245165-5546793 GCF_024748695.1 Pseudomonas sp. B21-040 | reverse complement strand
GTGTGGGTGTTCGGCATGCTGATCTACCTGGCGCTGATGGCTGAAGCCTTCATGGGTTACCTGCTGCCGTGGGGCCAGATGTCCTACTGGGGTGCCCAGGTGATCATCTCGCTGTTCGGTGCGATCCCGGTCATCGGTAACGACCTGACCCAGTGGATCCGTGGTGACTACCTGATTTCCGGGATTACCCTGAACCGCTTCTTCGCCTTGCACGTTGTTGCCCTGCCAATCGTGATTCTCGGTCTGGTGGTGCTGCACGTTCTGGCGTTGCACGAAGTCGGCTCGAACAACCCGGACGGCGTGGACATCAAGAAGTACAAAGACGAAAACGGCGTACCGCTGGACGGCATTGCCTTCCACCCGTACTACACCGTGAAAGATATCGTCGGCGTGGTGGTGTTCCTGTTCATCTTCTGCTCGATCGTGTTCTTCTTCCCGGAAATGGGTGGCTACTTCCTCGAGAAGCCAAACTTCGAAGTGGCGAACGCCTTCAAGACCCCAGAGCACATTGCTCCGGTCTGGTACTTCACGCCGTTCTACGCGATTCTGCGGGCGATTCCGGACAAGCTCCTGGGCGTTATCGCCATGGGCGCCGCCATTGCTGTGCTGTTCGTCCTGCCGTGGCTGGACCGTAGCCCGGTCAAGTCGATGCGCTACAAAGGCTGGCTGAGCAAGATCTGGCTGTGGGTGTTCTGCATTTCGTTCGTGATCCTGGGCGTGCTGGGCGTGTTGGCGCCAACTCCAGAGCGGACGTTGCTGTCGCAGGTGTGCACCTTCCTGTACTTCGCCTACTTCATTCTGATGCCGTTCTACACCAGGCTCGAGAAGACCAAACCGGTTCCGGAAAGGGTGACTGGCTGATGAAAAAGTTATTTTTTGCACTGATTTTTGCTGCTCTGCCTGTCCTGTCCTTCGCGGCCGAACACGGTGGTCCCGAGCTGGAAAAGGTCGATATCGACGTTTCTGACAAGGCTGCCCTGCAGGATGGCGCGCGTACCTTTGCCAACTATTGCATGGGTTGCCACAGCGCCAAGTTCCAGCGTTACGAACGTGTCGCCGATGACTTGGGCATTCCCCATGATCTGATGCTCTCGAACCTGGTGTTCACGGGCGCCAAGATTGGCGACCACATGAGCATCGGCATGCAGCCGGCAGACGCCAAGGCCTGGTTCGGTGCGGCTCCGCCCGACCTGACGCTGGTGGCTCGTGTTCGTGGTACTGACTGGCTCTACGGCTACCTGAAGTCGTTCTACGAAGATCCGTCGCGTCCATGGGGCGTGAACAACAAGGTCTTCCCGAACGTGGGTATGCCTAACGTCCTGGCGGGTCTGCAAGGCCGTCAGGTCGTGGGTTGCAAGCAGGTTCAGATCGTCGAAGACGGCAAGAAGCAATTTGATCCTCTGACCGGTACGGCGCTGACCCATGAAGCGTGCGATCAGTTGACCATCGTGCCGAAAAGCGGTGCTTTGACCCAAGAGCAGTTCGATGAGAAGGTCAAGAATCTGGTAACCTTCCTGGCTTACTCGGCTAACCCGGTTAAGCTGCAACATCAGCGCATAGGTACATACGTTTTGCTGTACCTGGCATTCTTCTTCGTATTCGCTTATTTGCTCAAGCGCGAATACTGGAAAGATGTGCACTGATAAAGCTTCAAGCTATTGCTGTTAATCGCGCGCGCCCAAGGGCGCCTCTGAAGGTGTAACGAGCCTGGTGAACCAGTCGTTACGGGAGGCGCCCTCTGGGCGCGCTCGTTTTTCCGCTTTCGATAATTTCTACAAGCGAGGAGGACCGCCATGGGCGTGACCAATCGGTTGGCCTGTTACTCCGACCCCGCCGACCACTATTCCCACCGAGTGCGTATCGTACTTGCAGAGAAGGGTGTCAGCGCCGAGATCATTTACGTGGAAGCTGGTCGTCAGCCGCCTAAACTGATTGAGGTGAACCCTTACGGAAGCCTGCCCACCCTGGTCGATCGTGACCTGGCGTTGTGGGAGTCGACCGTGGTGATGGAATATCTGGATGAGCGTTACCCGCACCCGCCCTTGCTGCCGGTTTATCCTGTGGCGCGTGCAAACAGCCGTTTGCTGATTCATCGTATTCAGCGCGACTGGTGTGGCTTGGTGGATCTGATTCTGGATTCAAAGACCAAGGAAGCCGCCCGCGTTGTCGCTCGTAAAGAGTTGCGCGAAAGCCTGACGGGTGTGTCGCCGTTGTTCGCCGACAAGCCATTTTTCCTCAGCGAGGAACAAAGTCTGGTGGATTGCTGCCTATTGCCAATACTCTGGCGATTGCCAATTTTGGGTATTGAACTGCCGCGGCCTGCCAAGCCGCTGCTTGATTACATGGAGCGCTCGTTTGCGCGTGAGGCTTTCCAGGCAAGTCTGTCTGGTGTCGAACGCGATATGCGCTAAGGCTTAAGGAGCCGCTATGAACTCCAGTCGACCTTATCTGGTCCGCGCGCTCTACGAGTGGATTGTGGACAACGATTGCACCCCGCACATGCTGGTCAATTCCGAATATCCATCGGTGCAGGTGCCTCAGGGTTTTGCCAGTGACGGACAGATTGTCCTGAACGTGTCGCCACAAGCTGTGCGTCACCTGCACATGGATAACGAGGCGGTCAGTTTTGAAGGGCGTTTCGGCGGTGTGCCGCACACCTTGTACGTGCCTATCGCATCGATTCTGGGTATTTACGCCCGGGAGAATGGCCAGGGCATGGTGTTCGATCTGGAATCGCCTATGGAAGACGAGGAAGAGATCGAGCCGGATGATGATCTTCCGCCACCCGACAGCGAGCCGCCGCGTCCCAGTGGTCGACCCAGTTTGAAAGTGGTGAAGTAATAAAAAAGGCGATCCGGATGGATCGCCTTTTTTATTGCGTGTAGGAGCACGGCTTGCCGGCGATGGCGATCTTGAAGGCGCTATCGCCAGCAAGCTGTGCTCCTACAGGTTGATGGCGATTTCAAGGGCGCCATTGCCGGCAAGTCGTGCTCCTTGCAGGGTGGATGTCAGTCGATGTACTCAAACAGCTTCACGATCTTCTGTACACCGGAAACGCCTTGTACCAGGTTGGTCGCCTGAGCGGCTTCCTGTTTGGTCAGCAGGCCCAACAGGTAGACGATGCCGTTTTCGGTTACAACCTTGATCCGCGAGCCGGGGATGTTGGCATCGGTGAGCATCTGGGCCTTGATCTTGGTGGTCAGCCACGCGTCGTTCTGGCGGGCCAGCAAAGAGGAGGGCGGCAGAATCTGCAATTCGTTGTGGACGGTTTTTACCCGTTGAACAGCGGCAGCGGCCTGTTCGGCTTTGACCTTGAGGTCTTCGCGAGGTGTCTGCCCGGCGAGTAGCACCACGCCGTTGAAGCTGGTGACGACAATGTGTGAGTCCTTGTCCAGGGCCGGGTCGGCCTTGGCGACGTTTACACCGACTTTGGTATCGATCAGGGAGTCGTCGATTTTGCTGCCGAAGGTGCGTGTGCCACGGTCATCCTCAATCGGCGCTTCACGGCTGGCATTAACCACCGAGGTGCAGCCGCTGATGCCGAGGCACAGGGTCAAGGCCAATAGGCCTAGGCGATTAGGGGTCATTCTTCACTCCCGAACAATTGGCTGTCGATCAAATCGCAAAGGCAATGGATCGCCAGCAGGTGAACTTCCTGAATGCGTGCGGTGACATTGGCCGGTACGCGAATCTCGACGTCTTCGTGCAATAGCAGTGACGCCATGCCACCGCCATCGCGACCGGTCAATGCTACGACAATCATTTCGCGATCATGTGCGGCCTGGATTGCCTGAATTATGTTTGCCGAGTTGCCGCTGGTGGAAATCGCGAGTAATACGTCGCCCGGCTGGCCCAGGGCGCGGATCTGTTTGGAGAAGATTTCGTTGTAGCTGTAGTCGTTGGCAATCGAGGTGATTGTCGAGCTGTCGGTAGTCAGCGCGATGGCTGGCAGGCTCGGGCGTTCACGCTCGAAGCGGTTGAGCAGCTCCGAGGAAAAGTGCTGGGCATCGCCGGCGGAACCGCCGTTGCCGCAGGAAAGCATTTTGCCCTCATTGAGCAGGGCGTTGACCATCACTTGGCTGGCTTGCTCGATGTGCGGTGCAAGTACGTCCATCGCCATTTGCTTGGTGTCGATACTGGCCTGAAAAAGCTGGCGAATTCGGGATTGCATGTCCATCTGTGTGACCTTAATTAGCGCGGCTACTTGGCACATGAATGTGCAGCCCGCAAAGCAAAGAGCAAAAATGTTGGGTAAAGGTGTCCGGTTCGTGACGCATGCGATCAGCTGTCGAAGGCATTCTGCAGCCAGTTCAACTGATCAACGTTGCTGTCGATGGCAATCACGTCGAAGCGGCAAGGGGAATTGGCCCAACGCGACTCGCGCTGAAGAAAATACTGTGCGGCGAAAATCAGTTTCTGCCGTTTGCGCTCATCGATGCTATCGAGCGCGCCACCCCACTGGGTGTTTTTTCTGTAGCGGACTTCAACGAATACTACTGTATCGCCATCAAGCATGACCAGATCAAGCTCGCCACGTTTACACAACCAGTTCTGCGCCAACAGGCGCAGACCTTGTTGTTGCAGATGCTCGAGCGCATGGCGCTCGGCATCTTTACCGCTTTGCTGGCGTGACCTGTCGGGCATCAGTTCGGGGTATCCGGCAGGCGTTGAACCTGGCCGTTGACGAACTGGGCCCATGGCAACTGGCGTACGACGCGTTGGTTCGCAGTCATCCCCAGGCTGCCCGACTCACCCGCGATGCGGCTGTCCGGCAAGGCCTTGAGTTGCCCCAGGCGTGGTGCCAGACGGTAAGCATCAACGCCCATGGCGTACAGGCGGCCGAGGCTGCCTGCCGCTTGTGGCCATTGAGCCGTGACCTGTTTGCGCAGGGGATCGTTGGCGTCCAGCAACCACGGGGTTTCGCAGAAGCGGATGCCGTTCATGTCGTTGTACTGATTCACGTCGCCGCTGGCGCTGAACACGTGGGACGTGGCGTAGACAGGGACGTCGCCGGCGTACTGGAAGTTCAGGGTCGGTTTGATCTGCTGGGCCTGTTGCGGTGTGGCGGCCAGGAAGATGAACTCGATGTCCTGACGACGCGAAGGCTGGGCCGCTACCTGCCCGCCGACAGTGCTTTGCAGGCTTTTGGCGCGGCCTTCGCTCTGGCGCAGCTGGAACATGTCAGCGATTTGCTGGGCCAGTTGAACCGGTTGGTCTACGCGCTCGGTGGCGACGATGCTGCCGCCGTTGGCTTGCCAGTCCTGGCTGAAGGCGCGCAGTACACGGTCGCCCCATTCACCTTTCGGCACCATGATGGCGGCGCGATGCAAGCCGTCGGCGCGAGCACGGCGAGACACTTCACGGGCTTCGTCTTCAGCAGCCAGACCAAACTGGAACAGTTGGGCCGGGCCTTGTTCACCTTCGCTGTAATTGAGTGCCAGGGTGGTAATCGGCAATTGCGGGCGAGCGCTGAGTTGTTTAACCAGTGGTTTTTCCAGCGGGCCGATCACCAGTTGCACGCCATCGGCCTGGGCCTTGCGGTAGAACTCGTCCATCGACGTCAGCTTCGAGCTGTCATAAAACTCGATGGCCGGTGGCTTCTGCCCGGATTGTTGGGCCTGGTAGTGAGCCGCCATGAAGCCTTCACGCAACGCTTTGCCGACCGATGCCAGCGGACCGTCTTGTGGCAGCAGCAGGCCGATCTTGTTCAGCGGTTGGCTGGCCAGTTGCTTGAGGTTGGTCAGTGCCAGCGGCAGATGTACGGCGGCCGGGTGTTTCGGGTTCTGGGCGCGCCAGTTATCGATTGCGGCTTGCTGTTGCTCCAGCGTCCCGGCTGTTTTCACAGCCAATGCCAGGCCCATCCAGCCGCCGAGGTCGTCGGAGGTGTTTGGCTGCAATTGGTCGGTAGGCAGGGAGGCAATCAGGGTCCAGATCGCTTCGTGGTTTTTGCTGGCCGCTTCACCACTCAGCATCGGCGCGATGAAAATACGCTCCCGTGCGGCAGCCAGGGTCTGGCCATCCGCTTCAAGGGCGCGGGCGTGAACAGTGCCAGTGCGAACTTGCTGTTCGGCTGGCAGCTCTCCCAGGTATTGCAGGCTCGGATGGCTCAAGGCAGTCAGCGCTGCTTTGGGCTGATTGCGCACCATCGCCAGTTCTGCCGCCAGGGTACTGGCGAAAACTTGTGGGCCTGGCTTGAGTTGCTCGACCGGGACCTGTTGCAGGATTTGCGCGGATTGACCGGCATTCCCCTGACGGTAGGCCTGGTCAGCAGCGCTCAGGCGTAGCAGGGCGGCTTTTTCCGGGTCCTTGCTTTGGTTGGCCTGATCGAGCAGTTGCTCGATGCTGGCATCCGGGGTCCGTGGAAGTTCGCCAAGGCTGGAGGAGGGCGAGCTGGCGCAGGCCGCCAGCAAGGCAGCGAGGCAGAGGGCAGTGAACAGCCGCAGGCAAGCGATCATGTAGTGTTCCTGATACTCGATCAAATTAGCGTGGAATTGTACCCAAGCACTGGCCGGGGCGCGATGTTACTGGCGTGAATCGATCAATTTAGCTCGTGCAAATGTTGCAGCACCGCACAATTGGCAGAAAAAACCGGGAATGGCGAGGCGTATCGCAAGTGTCGCTACGCGCTACAATGTCGCCTTTTACCGATCATGAGGTGTGCGCTTTGACTGCTCCAGGTGCTTTGAATTCCGCTGCTGGCTCGCTTTATGTGGTGGCGACGCCCATCGGCAACCTGGACGACATCAGTGCACGCGCGCTGAAGATCCTGCGCGAGGTCGCGCTGATTGCTGCCGAAGATACGCGCCACTCCCAGCGGTTGATGCAGCATTTCGGCATCTCCACGCCGCTGGCGGCCTGCCACGAACACAATGAGCGAGATGAAGGTAGCCGTTTTATTACGCGTCTGCTGGCCGGCGATGATGTGGCGCTGATTTCGGATGCCGGCACACCGCTGATTTCCGATCCCGGCTATCACTTGGTGCGCCAGGCTCGTGCTGCGGGGATCAATGTGGTGCCGGTCCCGGGAGCGTGCGCGTTGATCGCGGCGTTATCGGCGGCGGGTCTGCCGTCCGACCGTTTTATCTTTGAAGGCTTCCTGCCGGCCAAGGCTGTCGGTCGCCGCGCTCGGCTGGAGCTGGTTAAGGAAGAGCCGCGTACGCTGATTTTCTACGAGGCGCCGCACCGCATCCTTGAATGCCTGCAGGACATGGAATTGGTGTTCGGTGGCGAGCGTCCGGCATTGCTTGCTCGTGAAATCACCAAAACCTTTGAAACCCTTAAAGGTTTGCCATTGGCCGAGTTGCGCGAATTCGTTGAGTCGGACAGCAATCAGCAGCGTGGTGAGTGCGTGGTGCTGGTCGCCGGCTGGACCGTACCCGAGACGGAAGGCGCTGTCAGCAGCGAAGCCATGCGCATCCTCAATCTGCTGCTGGAAGAGATGCCACTCAAGCGTGCCGCGGCATTGGCGGCGCAAATCACCGGCGAGCGCAAAAATGTGTTGTATCAGATCGCGCTGGATCAGCAAAAGGGTGAGTAAAACCCGACGTGCAGGAGTGGCCAAAGGCGTTTAGCGCTTGTTCTTCGGCCGCTCTGCCGTTAACCTTCGCGGCGGAGAGTCGATCGGACAGTCGCTGCCCTCTATGAAAATTAGGGGGGGGAGGAAAGTCCGGGCTCCATAGGGCGAAGTGCCAGGTAATGCCTGGGAGGCGTGAGCCTACGGAAAGTGCCACAGAAAATAACCGCCTAAGCGCTTCGGCGCCGGTAAGGGTGAAAAGGTGCGGTAAGAGCGCACCGCACGTCTGGCAACAGTTCGTGGCTAGGTAAACCCCACTTGGAGCAAGACCAAATAGGGTCCCAAGGCGTGGCCCGCGCTGGGACCGGGTAGGTTGCTAAAGATGTCCAGTGATGGCCATCGTAGACGAATGACTGTTCAAGACAGAACCCGGCTTACAGATCGACTCTCCACCTTTTTTATCCCCCTGTTTGAATCATTGAACAGGGCGCTGGTAGTAGCGTTTTCCCTTCGTACAGAATCATCAGCAGAAGCGCTTTCGTAATACCGAAAAAATCTTACTCTTAACAAACTACTTTAACTTTCGAACGCAGCCTTCTGTGCTGATTCAAGTTATCGAACAAATTCATCTGTCAGATTCTCGTTCCTCCTCCTTTCCCTCTCCTAAATCTCAGTTCTGTAAGGGTTTTCCTTCAATCCGCGCCTTGACGGTGCGGTGGCCGCATTCCTATAGTGTGCGCAAGTGGCGGAAAGTGGCATGAAGTGGGTTTTTTGAACGTAAAACGCTAAAATTTGGAGAAACGCTGACGTGTTTCGCGGAGCTAACGCTATCAGTCTCGATGCAAAGGGCCGTCTCGCCATGCCGAGCCGGTACCGTGACGAGCTCGTTTCGCGTAGTTCCGGTCAGTTAATCGTCACCATTGATGCCGTTGATCCATGTTTGTGTGTTTACCCACTCGATGAGTGGGAAATAATTGAAACCAAACTGCGCGCATTGCCTTCGCTTCGCGAAGAGAACCGCCGCCTGCAACGTTTACTGATTGGTAATGCCGTCGATCTTGAGCTCGATGGCAGTGGTCGTTTTCTGGTTCCACCGCGTCTTCGTGAATATGCCAGGTTGGATAAGCGCGCGATGCTGGTAGGCCAACTGAACAAGTTCCAATTGTGGGACGAGGATGCCTGGGATGCGGTTTCTGCCGCTGACCTGGCTGCTATTCAACAACCGGGCGCCATGCCTGATGAACTGCGTGATTTGATCCTGTGACTATTGATAGCGGCTTTAACCACATCACCGTACTGCTTGACGAAGCCGTCGAGGCTCTCGCCGTACGTCCTGATGGCTGCTATCTGGATGGCACGTTCGGGCGCGGCGGGCACAGTCGGCTGATCTTGAGTCAGCTGGGGCCTGATGGTCGGTTGCTGGGATTTGATAAAGATCCTCAAGCGATTGCCACCGGGCAGACGCTAGCGGCCGAAGACGGCCGCTTTGTCGTTGTGCAGCGTAGCTTTGCCGAGCTCGGTTCGGAAGTGGCTGATCGCGGTCTGGCCGGCAAGGTCAGCGGCGTTTTGCTCGACCTCGGCGTGTCTTCGCCGCAACTCGACGACCCTGAACGCGGTTTCAGCTTCCTCAATGACGGCCCGCTGGACATGCGCATGGACCCCTCCCGCGGGATCAGCGCTGCCGAATTCGTCAACACCGCGCCGGTGGAAGAAATTGCTCGTGTGTTCAAAGAGTATGGCGAAGAGCGTTTCTCCGGCCGCATGGCTCGTGCCGTGGCCGAGCGTCGTGACATCAAGCCGTTCGAGCGCACCGCTGACCTGGCCGAAGTCCTGAAAGTTGCCAACCCTGCGTGGGAAAAAGGCAAGAACCCGGCGACCCGTGCTTTCCAGGGCCTGCGCATTCACGTCAACAACGAATTGGGCGATCTGGAAGCCGGCCTCGAAGCCGCACTGGAATGCCTGGAAGTCGGCGGCCGCCTGGTCGTTATCAGCTTCCATTCGCTGGAAGACCGCATCGTCAAACTGTTCATGCGCAAACTGGTGAAAGGCGAAGCCGACAACCTGCCGCGCAACCTGCCGGTTCGCCACGTTGCATTCGAACCGAAAATCAAAGTCCATGGCAAAGCGCAGACGGCCTCCGACGCCGAACTCAAGGCCAACCCACGCTCCCGTAGCGCCGTCATGCGCGTCGCGGAGAAGCTGCGGTGAGCAAGCTGTTCGCCAAGCCACTGCCCGGCGGAAGCTTTTTCATGCTGCTGCTGTTTGTTGGCGTGCTCGTTTCAGCGATCGGCGTGTCGTACAGCGCCCACTGGAACCGTCAGCTGTTGAACTCGCTGTACAACGAGTTGAGCGTGCGCGACAAGGCACAGGCAGAGTGGGGCCGCTTGATTCTCGAGCAAAGCACCTGGACCGCCCACAGCCGTATCGAAGTGCTGGCGAGCGAACAACTGAAGATGCACATTCCTGGCGCGGCTGACGTGAAGATGGTGGCGCCATGATGAAACTCGAAGGCGCAATGTTCCCATGGCGTTTCCGCGTGGTGCTGGGGTTGCTTGGCATCATGGTCGCGGCGATTTCCTGGCGCATCATCGATTTGCAAGTCGTCGACCGTGCCTTCCTCAAGGGGCAGGGGGATGCACGCAGCGTTCGTCATATTCCGATTCCGGCCCACCGTGGCCTGATCACGGACCGTAACGGCGAGCCTCTGGCCGTGAGTACGCCGGTCACTACCTTGTGGGCCAACGCCAAGGAAATGCAGCTGGCCAAAGAGAAGTGGCCTGCACTGGCGGCCGCGCTGGGTCAGGACCCGAAAGCGCTGGCTGAGCGTCTCGAAGCCCAGGCCAATAAAGAATTCATCTATCTGGTGCGCGGGCTGACCCCCGAGCAGGGTCAGTCGGTGCTCGACCTGAAAGTACCGGGCGTCTATGGCATCGAAGAATTCCGGCGTTTCTACCCGGCCGGTGAAGTCACCGCGCACATGGTTGGATTTACCGACATCGATGACCACGGTCGTGAAGGTGTCGAGCTGGCCTATGACGAATGGCTCGCCGGGGTTGCCGGTAAGCGTCAGGTCATCAAGGACCGGCGTGGACGACTGATCAAGGATGTCCAGGTCACCAAAAACGCCAAGGCCGGCAAGCCCTTGGCGTTGTCCATTGATCTGCGTCTGCAATACCTGGCCAACCGTGAACTGCGCAACGCGATCATCGAGAACGGTGCCAAGGCCGGCAGCCTGGTGATCATGGACGTGAAGACCGGCGAGATCCTCGCCATGGTCAACCAGCCGACCTACAACCCGAACAACCGTCGCAATCTGCAGCCAGCGATGATGCGTAACCGCGCGATGATCGACGTGTTCGAGCCTGGTTCGACCATGAAAGCGATCTCGATGAGCGCCGCGATCGAAACCGGCCGCTGGAAACCAAGCGACACCGTCGAGGTGTATCCGGGCTCCCTGCAGATCGGCAAGTACACCATCAAGGACGTATCGAAGACCGAAGGCCCGGTACTCGACTTGACCGGCATCCTGATCAATTCCAGTAACGTCGGCATGAGTAAGGTCGCGTTCGATATCGGCGGCGAAACCATTTTCCGTCTCGCGCAAAAAGTCGGTCTCGGCCAGGACACCGGCCTCGGCTTCCCGGGCGAGCGCGTCGGCAACCTGCCGAACTACCGCGAGTGGCGCAAGGCTGAAACCGCAACGCTGTCCTACGGCTACGGTATTTCCGTGACGGCGATTCAGCTGGTTCACGCCTTTTCGGCGTTGGCCAACAACGGTCGCCTCGCGCCTTTGACCCTGATCAAAACCGACAAGGCGCCGCAGACCACGCAAGTGCTGCCAGAGGCTGTGGCAAAAACGATGCAGGGCATGTTGACCCAAGTGATCGAAGCACCGCGCGGCGTATTCCGTGCGCAGGTGCCGGCCTATCACGTGGCTGGCAAGTCGGGTACTGCGCGTAAGACGTCGGTGGGCACCAAAGGCTACGCCGAGAACTCTTACCGTTCGCTGTTCGCCGGCTTCGGCCCGATGAGCGATCCGCGTTATGCAATCGTCGTGGTGATCGATGAACCGACCAAGGCCGGTTATTTCGGCGGTCTGGTGTCGGCGCCGGTGTTCAGCAAAGTGATGTCCGGGACACTGCGCCTGATGAACATCACGCCGGACAACCTGCCGCCGACACAAACCGCGAACGCCACCCCCGTTGTTCCGCTGAAAGCCAATGGAGGGCGCGGCTGATGTCTCTGAGTCTCAACAAGATTTTCGCCCACGCCGGCCGCGATCTATTGATCCGCGAATTGGCGCTCGACAGCCGCAACGTGCGCGCTGGCGACTTGTTTCTCGCTGTTCCTGGCGGGCGTTTCGACGGTCGTGCGCACATCGCCGACGCGCTGCAACGCGGCGCTGCCGCCGTGGCGTATGAAGTCGAAGGCGCGACCGTATTGCCAATCACCGACGTGCCGCTGATTCCGGTCAAAGGCCTGGCGGCGCAGCTGTCGGACATCGCCGGGCGTTTCTATGGCGACCCGAGCCGTCACTTGAATCTGGTGGGCGTGACCGGTACCAATGGTAAAACCAGCGTGACTCAATTGGTTGCCCAGGCGCTCGATCTGCTCGGTCAACACTGCGGCATCGTCGGCACGTTGGGCTCCGGTTTCTACGGGGCGCTGGAAAGCGGCCTGCACACCACACCGAATCCAATCGCCGTACAAGCAACCCTGGCCGACCTGAAAAAGGCCGGCGCCAAAGCGGTTGCCATGGAAGTCTCGTCCCACGGTCTGGATCAGGGCCGTGTGAGCGCGCTGGCCTTCGATGTGGCAGTGATGACCAACCTGTCCCGCGATCACCTCGATTATCACGGCACCATGCAGGCCTACGGCGAAGCCAAGGCCAAGTTGTTTGCGTGGAACGATCTGAAGTGCCGGGTGGTTAACCTCGACGACGCATTCGGACGGCAACTGGCCGCCGAAAAGCGTGAGTCGCGTTTGATCACCTACAGCCTGGAAGACAGCAGCGCCTACCTGTATTGCCGCGAAGCGCAATTCGACGACGAAGGCGTGCGCGCCACATTGGTCACGCCGCAGGGCGAGCACCATTTGCGCAGCACCTTGCTCGGTCGCTTCAACCTGAGCAACGTCCTGGCCGCAGTCGGCGCGTTGCTCGGTCTGGACTATGCGCTGGACGAAATTCTCAACGTTCTGCCGAAGCTTGAAGGCCCGGCCGGTCGCATGCAGCGCCTCGGTGGCGGTACTCAGCCGCTGGTGGTGGTCGATTACGCCCACACCCCGGACGCGCTGGAAAAAGTCCTGATGGCCCTGCGTCCGCACGCCAAGGGTCGCCTGCTGTGCCTGTTCGGCTGCGGCGGTGATCGTGATCGCGGCAAGCGTCCGCTGATGGCCGAAGTGGTCGAGCGCCTGGCCGACGGCGTACTGGTCACCGATGACAACCCACGTACCGAAGACCCGTCAGTGATATTCGATGACATCCGCGCCGGCTTCAAGGCTGTGGATAAAGTGACGTTCGTGGCTGGCCGTGGCCAGGCGATTGCCCAGTTGATCGCTGGCGCTTCAGTGGATGACGTGATTGTCCTGGCCGGTAAAGGTCACGAGGACTATCAGGAAATCAACGGTGAGCGTCACGACTTCTCCGATCTGGTCGAGGCCGATCACGCCCTGACCGCGTGGGAGGTGGCGCATGCTTAAAGCCTTGAAACTCAGTGAATTGACCGGCGCGCTGAACGCTCGTCTGATCGCAGCCGATGCCACGTTCGACGGCGTCAGCATCGACAGTCGCGCGATCAAGCCTGGCCAATTGTTTATTGCCCTGACTGGCCCGCGTTTTGACGGTCATGACTATTTGAACGATGTCGCCGCCAAGGGCGCTGTCGGTGCATTGGTCGAAGGCGAAGTTGCCAACAGTGCGTTGCCGCAATTGCTGGTCAAGGACACCCGTCAGGCATTGGGTCAACTGGGCGCGCTGAACCGTTTGGCGTTCACCAACCCGGTTGCGGCCGTCACCGGCTCAAGTGGCAAGACCACCGTCA
Organism: Pseudomonas sp. B21-040; assembly: GCF_024748695.1. NCBI lineage: Bacteria > Pseudomonadati > Pseudomonadota > Gammaproteobacteria > Pseudomonadales > Pseudomonadaceae > Pseudomonas > Pseudomonas sp. B21-040. The sequence goes on along the minus strand of NZ_CP087176.1, from coordinate 5,533,239 downwards.
AGGAAATGCTCGCCAGCATCCTGCGCACGCGCGGTCCGGTACTGGCCACCCGTGGCAACCTGAACAATGACCTCGGCGTGCCGCTGACCTTGCTTGAATTGGCGCCGGAACACACCGCTGCCGTAATCGAACTCGGTGCTTCGCGTCTTGGTGAAATTGCCTACACCGTAGGCATGACCAAGCCTCACGTGGCCATCCTCAACAATGCCGGGACTGCTCACGTTGGCGAGTTCGGCGGGCCGGAAAAAATCGTTGAAGCCAAAGGCGAAATTATTGAAGGGCTAGAGGCCGATGGCATCGCCGTTCTTAATCTCGACGACAAGGCTTTTGAAATCTGGAAGACCCGCGCTGCCGGTCGCAAAGTGCTGACATTTGCCCTGAGCAACCTCAGTGCCGACTTCTACGCCAGCGACCTGGACCGCGATGCTCGCGGTTGCCCGGCGTTCAACCTGCACACACCTGAAGGGGTGGAGCGCGTTCAACTGAACCTGCTCGGCACCCATAACGTTGCCAACGCCATGGCCGCCGCCGCCGCTGCTCATGCCTTGGGCGTGTCGTTGTCGGGCATCGCCGCCGGCCTGGGCGCCGTGCAACCGGTCAAGGGGCGCACCGTTGCGCAACTGGCCACCAACGGCATGCGCGTAATTGACGACACGTACAACGCAAACCCGACCTCCATGTGCGCCGCCGTTGATATACTCGCCGGCTTTTCCGGTCGCACCGTCCTGGTGCTCGGGGATATCGGCGAGTTGGGCGATTGGGCGGAGCAGGGGCACCGTGATGTGGGCGAATACGCCCGCGGCAAGGTGTCCGCGCTGTATGCCGTCGGCCCCAACATGGTTCACGCCGTAAACGCTTTCGGTCCACAGGCCTTTCACTTCAGCACTCAGGCTGAGCTGATCAAGGCCCTGGGCGCCGAGCAAGACACCAACACCACCATTTTGATCAAGGGCTCGCGCAGCGCTGCGATGGAAAACATCGTCGCCGCATTGTGCGGGTCCAGTCTGGAGAAACATTAATGCTGCTGCTGCTAGCGGAGTATCTGCAACAGTTCTACAAAGGCTTCGCGGTCTTTCAGTACCTGACCCTGCGCGGGATTCTCGGTGTGCTGACCGCGCTGGTTTTGTCGCTGTGCTATGGCCCATGGATGATCCGCACGTTGCAGAACCGTCAGATCGGTCAATCCGTTCGCAATGATGGCCCGCAGTCGCACCTGTCCAAGTCGGGTACACCGACCATGGGCGGCGCGCTGATTCTGTCGTCCATCGGTGTCAGCACCTTGCTTTGGGCCGACCTGAGCAACCGTTATGTCTGGACGGTGCTGCTGGTGACGTTGCTGTTCGGCGCGATCGGCTGGGTCGACGACTACCGCAAAGTGATCGAGAAGAACTCCCGTGGCTTGCCGAGCCGCTGGAAGTACTTCTGGCAGTCGGTGTTTGGCCTGGGCGCAGCCATCTTCCTTTATATGACCGCTGCTACACCGGTGGAAACCACCCTGATCCTGCCGATGCTCAAGGATTACAGCATTCCGTTGGGTGCAGGCTTCATCGTCCTGACCTACTTCGTGATTGTCGGTTCGAGCAACGCGGTCAACCTGACCGACGGTCTCGACGGCCTGGCAATCATGCCGACCGTGATGGTTGGTGGTGGTCTGGGGATCTTCTGCTACCTCTCGGGTAACGTGAAATTCGCTGAATACCTGCTGATCCCTTATGTACCGGGCGCGGGCGAATTGATTGTGTTCTGCGGCGCCCTGATCGGTGCGGGCCTCGGCTTCCTGTGGTTCAACACCTACCCGGCACAGGTTTTCATGGGTGACGTCGGCGCGCTGGCGCTGGGCGCGGCCCTGGGCACCATCGCGGTGATCGTCCGTCAGGAAATCGTCCTGTTCATCATGGGCGGTGTGTTCGTCATGGAAACCCTGTCCGTCGTCATCCAGGTTGCGTCTTTCAAGTTGACCGGTCGCCGTGTGTTCCGCATGGCACCGATCCATCACCACTTTGAACTCAAGGGCTGGCCTGAGCCGCGCGTGATCGTCCGTTTCTGGATCATCACCGTGATTCTCGTGCTGGTTGGCCTTGCCACCCTGAAGCTGAGGTAGAAACTCGTGTCTCTGATCGCTTCTGACCACTTCCGCATCGTTGTCGGCCTCGGCAAGAGCGGCATGTCCCTGGTTCGCTTCCTGGCGAACCGGGGCACGTCGTTTGCTGTCGCCGATACGCGGGAAAATCCACCGGAACTGGCCACGCTCAAGCGTGACTATCCGCACGTGGAAGTGCGTTGTGGCGAGCTGGACGTCGAGTTCCTCTGCCGTGCCGACGAGCTCTACGTGAGCCCCGGCCTGGCGCTGGCGACCCCGGCCCTGCAAGCCGCCGCCGCCCGAGGTGTGAAATTGTCCGGCGACATCGAGCTGTTCGCGCGTAACGCGAAGGCGCCGATCGTGGCCATCAGCGGTTCCAACGCCAAAAGCACCGTCACCACGCTGGTCGGGGAGATGGCGGCTGCGGCGGGCAAGCGTGTTGCCGTCGGCGGCAATCTTGGTACGCCGGCACTGGACCTGCTCAGCGATGACATCGAGCTGTACGTGATGGAACTGTCGAGCTTCCAGCTCGAAACCACCGATCAGCTCAACGCCGAAGTGGCGACCGTGCTCAACGTCAGCGAAGACCACATGGACCGTTACAGCGGTCTGCCGGCCTATCACCTGGCCAAGCACCGGATCTTCCGTGGCGCCAAACAGTTTGTAGTGAACCGTCAGGATGCCCTGAGCCGTCCGTTGATGGGTGAGGGCCAGCCGTGCTGGACTTTCGGTCTGAGCAAGCCTGATTTCAAGGCCTTCGGTATCCGCGAAGAAGACGGCGAGAAATACCTGTCGTTCGAATTCCAGAACCTGATGCCGGTGCGCGAGTTGAAAATTCGTGGCGCCCATAACCAGTCCAACGCCCTGGCGGCATTGGCGCTGGGCCACGCTGTCGGTCTGCCATTCGACGCCATGCTGACGGCCCTGCGCAGCTTTGCCGGCCTCGAACATCGCTGCCAGTGGGTCCGTGACCTGGATGGCGTCGGCTATTACAACGATTCCAAAGCCACCAACGTTGGCGCCGCCCTGGCTGCCATCGAAGGCCTGGGTGCGGACATCGAAGGCAAGATCGTGCTGATCGCCGGTGGCGACGGCAAGGGCGCCGAGTTCAATGACCTGCGTGATCCGGTGGCGGCCAACTGCCGCGCCGTGATCCTGATGGGCCGTGATTCCGACAAGATCGGCGAGGCCATCGGCGATGCCGTGCCGCTGATCCGCGCTGGCTCGCTGATTGAAGCCGTGGAGCAATGCCGCGCTGCTGCCCATCCCGGTGATGTGGTGCTGCTGTCGCCGGCCTGCGCCAGTTTCGACATGTTCAAGAACTACGAAGACCGTGGTCACCAGTTCGTCCAAGCCGTGGAGGAACTGGCATGAGCCTGTTGAACATCATCAAGCCTTACCCGTCGCCAATCATCACCGGGCGCGGTATCGACCTCGATTTCCCGATGCTTGCCGGTTGCCTGGCGTTGATCGGCCTGGGGCTGGTGATGATTGCATCGGCATCGACCGAAGTGGGGGCGGTGCAGTCGGGCAGTGCGCTGTATTACATGATTCGCCACCTTATCTACGTGGTGTTGGGTCTGGGTGCCTGCGTCATCACCATGATGATTCCGATCGCCACCTGGCAACGCCTGGGCTGGCTGATGCTGCTGGGTGCGTTCGGTTTGCTGGTGATGGTGATCGTTCCGGGGATCGGCCGTGAAGTGAACGGTTCGATGCGCTGGATCGGCTTCAGTTTCTTCAACGTTCAGCCTTCCGAAATCGCCAAGGTGTTCGTGGTGATCTACCTCGCCGGCTACCTGGTGCGTCGCCAGAAAGAAGTGCGTGAAAGCTGGATGGGCTTCTTCAAGCCGTTCATCGTGCTGCTGCCCATGGCAGGGCTGTTGCTGATGGAGCCGGACTTCGGTGCCACCGTCGTGATGATGGGGGCGGCGGCGGCCATGCTGTTCCTGGGCGGAGTCGGGCTGTTCCGGTTTTCCTTGATGGTGGTGCTGGCGGTCGCGGCGGTGGTGCTGTTGATTCAAGTGCAGCCCTATCGAATGGCGCGCCTGACCAACTTTGCCGACCCGTGGGCCGACCAGTTCGGTGCTGGCTACCAGTTGTCGCAAGCATTGATCGCGTTTGGTCGCGGTGAGTGGTTTGGCGTTGGCCTGGGCAACAGCGTGCAGAAACAGTTCTACCTGCCGGAAGCTCACACCGACTTCGTGTTCTCGGTACTGGCTGAAGAACTGGGCGCCGTCGGTTCGCTGTGCACCGTGGCCCTGTTCGTCTTTGTTTGTATTCGTGGCATGTACATCGGTTATTGGGCCGAGAAGGCCAAGCAATTCTTCGCCGCCTACATCGCGTATGGCTTGTCGTTCCTGTGGATTGGTCAGTTCCTGATCAACATCGGTGTGAACGTCGGCCTGCTGCCGACCAAAGGCCTGACGCTACCATTCCTCAGCTATGGCGGTAGCTCGCTGGTGATTTGCTGTGCCTGTCTCGGCTTGTTGCTGCGCATCGAGTGGGAGAGTCGAACCCACCTGGGCAGTGAAGAGATGGAGTTCCATGAGAGCGACTTCGCCGAGGAGCCACCCCATGGGCGCTAACGTATTGATCATGGCGGGCGGCACCGGGGGCCACGTGTTCCCTGCGCTGGCGTGCGCTCACGAATTCCAGGCCCGCGGTTACACCGTGCATTGGCTCGGGACACCCCGCGGTATCGAGAACGACCTGGTGCCACTGGCCGGGATCGAACTGCACCGCATCAACGCCAGCGGCTTGCGCGGCAAGGGCAAATTGTCCCTGCTCAAGGCCCCGTTCATGTTGCTCAAATCCGTCTGGCAGGCGCGGGCGATCATTCGCCAGTTGCGGCCAGTGTGCGTGGTCGGCTTCGGTGGTTATGTGACCGGTCCTGGTGGTGTTGCCGCCAAACTGGCCGGCGTGCCGGTGATCGTTCACGAACAGAACGCTGTGGCCGGTACCGCCAATCGGTTGCTGGTGCCGTTGGCCGCCCGGGTCTGTGAAGCGTTCCCCGACACCTTTACCCTGTCGGACAGCCGTCGGACCACCGGTAACCCGGTGCGCACCGAGCTGTTCCTCGAAACGGCACGACCTGCCCTGGCCGGTCGCAAGGCGCGTTTGCTGATCCTGGGTGGAAGCCTGGGCGCAGAACCGTTGAACAAATTGCTGCCTGAAGCCCTGTCGCAAGTCGCCCCCGACCTGCGTCCGGAAGTGTTCCATCAGGCCGGCAAAAACCATGATGAAGTGACTGCAGAGCGCTATCGCGCGGCTGGCGTCGAGGCGCAAGTGCAGCCTTTCATCAAAGACATGGCCCAAGCCTATGGCTGGGCCGACCTGGTGGTGTGTCGCGCAGGTGCGCTGACCATCAGTGAGCTGGCCGCCGCCGGTCTGCCCTCGATGCTGGTGCCATTGCCCCACGCGATCGACGATCACCAGACCCGCAACGCCGATTATTTGGCCCGTGAAGGCGCTGCCTTCCTGATGCCGCAAAGAACGACTGGCGCAGCGGATCTTGCCGCTCGCCTGACAGAGGTCCTGATGCAACCACAACGACTCAACGATATGGCCACGGCCGCACGCCGCCTGGCCAAACCCGATGCCACCCGTAACGTGGTCGATACCTGCCTGGAGGTGGCCCATGGTTGAGAATCAGAAAGCCATGCCGCAACCGGAAATGCGCCGCATCCGTAAAATCCACTTCGTCGGTATCGGCGGTGTGGGCATGTGCGGGATTGCCGAAGTGTTGTTGAACCTGGGCTACGACGTGTCCGGTTCCGACTTGAAAGCCTCGCCGGTCACCGAGCGCCTGGAATCTTTCGGCGCGCAGATCTTCATCGGTCACCGCGCCGAAAACGCTGCCGCTGCCGATGTGCTGGTGGTGTCGAGCGCCGTCAACACCTCCAACCCGGAAGTCGCGACCGCGCTGGAACGCCGTATTCCGGTGGTGCCGCGCGCCGAAATGCTGGCCGAACTGATGCGCTACCGTCACGGCATCGCCGTCGCTGGTACGCACGGCAAAACCACCACCACCAGCCTGATCGCTTCGGTGTTCGCGGCCGGTGGCCTGGACCCGACGTTCGTCATCGGTGGTCGTCTGAATGCCGCGGGCACCAATGCCCAGCTCGGCACCAGCCGCTACCTGATTGCCGAAGCCGACGAAAGCGACGCCAGTTTCCTGCACTTGCAGCCGCTGGTGGCCGTGGTCACCAACATCGACGCCGACCACATGGCGACCTACGACGGTGACTTCAACAAGCTGAAGAAAACCTTCGTCGAGTTCCTCCACAACCTGCCGTTCTACGGTCTGGCCGTGGTGTGCCTGGACGATCCGGTGGTGCGTGAAATCCTCCCGCTGGTCAAACGTCCGACCGTTACCTACGGCTTCGGCGATGACTGCGACGTGCGCGCCATCAATGTGCGTCAGCAAGGCATGCAGACGTTCTTCACGGTTCTGCGCCCTGATTGTGAGCCGCTCGATGTGTCGGTGAACATGCCGGGCAACCACAACGTATTGAACGCGCTGGCCACCATTTGCATCGCCACTGACGAGGGCGTCAGCGATGAAGCCATCGTCCAGGGCCTGTCCGGGTTCCAGGGTGTCGGCCGACGCTTCCAGGTCTACGGCGAACTGCCGGTCGAAGACGGTAGCGTGATGCTGGTCGACGACTACGGTCACCACCCGACCGAAGTCGCCGCTGTGATCAAAGCCGTACGCGGTGGCTGGCCGGAGCGCCGTTTGGTGATGGTTTACCAGCCGCACCGTTACAGCCGCACCCGCGATCTGTACGACGACTTCGTCAATGTGCTGGCCGACGCCAATGTTCTGTTGCTGATGGAAGTTTATCCGGCCGGCGAAGAGCCGATTCCGGGTGCTGACAGCCGCAAGCTGTGCAACAGCATTCGTCAGCGCGGGCAGTTGGACCCGATCTACATCGAGCGCGGTGTCGACCTCGCGCCAGTGGTCAAGCCGCTGCTGCGTGCCGGCGACATCCTGCTGTGCCAGGGCGCCGGTGATATCGGTGGTCTCGCACCAAAACTGTTGAACAGTCCGTTGTTCGCTGGCGCTGTTGCTGCGCCAAGCGTGGGGAAGTTGAAATGACTGCTGCTTACGCCAACCTCGTCTCCACCGTCGCGCCGAAAGATTTCGGCCGTGTCGCCGTGCTGTTCGGTGGCAAGAGTGCCGAGCGGGAAGTCTCGCTGAAGTCAGGTAACGCGGTACTCGCCGCACTGCAAAGTGCCGGTGTGGATGCGTTTGGCCTCGACGTCGGCGATGACCTGCTGCAGCGTTTGCTCAACGAAAAGATCGACCGCGCCTTCGTCATCCTCCACGGTCGTGGCGGTGAAGACGGCAGCATGCAGGGCCTGCTCGAATGCCTGGGCATTCCCTACACCGGTAGCGGCATTCTTGCTTCGGCGCTGGCCATGGACAAACTGCGCACCAAGCAGGTTTGGCACAGCCTGGGTATTCCAACACCGCGTCATGCCGTCCTGAGCAGCGAAGCCGATTGTATTTCGGCAGCGACGGAACTGGGCTTCCCTTTGATCGTCAAACCGGCCCATGAAGGTTCAAGTATCGGTATGGCCAAAGTGAGTTCCGCGTCCGAATTGATCGACGCCTGGAAAGCGGCCAGTACCTACGATTCGCAAGTGTTGGTCGAGCAATGGATCCACGGTCCGGAGTTCACCATCGCCACCCTGCGTGACCAGGTGTTGCCTCCGATTGCCCTGGGCACGACGCACAGCTTCTACGACTACGACGCCAAGTACATCGCCAACGATACCCAGTACCGCATTCCGTGCGGGCTGGACAGCGCCAAGGAAAAAGAACTCATGGACCTCACGGCGAAAGCCTGCGAGGCGCTGGGTATCGCCGGTTGGGGCAGGGCAGACGTGATGCAGGATGCCGACGGGCAGTTCTGGTTCCTGGAAGTGAACACGGCGCCGGGCATGACCGATCACAGTCTGGTGCCGATGGCGGCCCGTGCCGCCGGTCTGGATTTCCAGCAACTGGTTCTGGCCATCCTGGCAGCCAGTTTCGAGGTAAGAGGTTAAGACCATGCAAGGCGCGCAGCTAAGACATCAGCCCCCTCCAGCACCCGGCCGCAAGCCGGTGCCTCGGGGTGCCAGCCGAATGGTGGCCAAAGAGCCGATGTCTATGCGCCTGCCGAAAGCCAATTTTGGTTTTCTCAAGGCCTTGTTCTGGCCGGTGCTGTTGGTTGCACTGGGGTTTGGCACTTACGAAGGCGCGCAGCGTTTGCTGCCGTACGCCGACCGGCCGATCACCAAGATCAACGTGCAAGGTGATTTGAGCTACATCAGCCAGCAAGCCGTGCAGCAGCGGATCGCCCCGTACGTGGCGTCGAGCTTCTTCACGATCGACCTGGAGAGCATGCGTACCGAGCTTGAAACCATGCCATGGATTGCCCACGCCGAAGTGCGCAGGGTGTGGCCGGATCAAGTGGTGATCCGCCTCGAAGAACAACTGCCGGTGGCCCGCTGGGGTGATGAATCGCTGTTGAACAACCAGGGACAGGCGTTCACGCCGCGCGAGCTGGCGAACTACGAACATTTGCCACAGCTGTTCGGCCCACAACGGGCTCAACAGCAGGTCATGCAGCAATACCAGGTGTTGAGCCAGTTGCTCAGGCCGCTGGGCTTCTCGATTGCACGCCTGGAATTGCGTGAACGAGGCAGCTGGTTCCTGACCACCGGCGCCGGCAGTGCCGGTCCCGGGATCGAACTGCTGCTGGGGCGCGGCAACCTGGTGGAAAAGATGCGCCGTTTTATCGCCATCTACGACAAGACGCTTAAAGAACAGATTACGAACATTGCGCGCATCGATCTGCGCTACGCCAACGGCCTCGCTGTTGGCTGGCGGGAACCTGTAGCGCCCACGACAGCCCAACCCGCTGTCGCGAAGAATTAAGAAGAGGCAGGACCCATGGCAAACGTGCAAAGCGGCAAAATGATCGTCGGTCTCGATATCGGCACCTCCAAGGTGGTGGCGCTGGTGGGCGAGGTTGCGGACGACGGCTCGCTCGTAATCGTCGGGATCGGTACGCATCCGTCCCGTGGCCTGAAGAAAGGCGTGGTGGTGAACATCGAGTCCACCGTGCAGTCGATCCAGCGGGCTATCGAAGAAGCGCAGCTGATGGCCGGTTGCCGCATTCACTCGGCATTTGTCGGCGTGGCCGGCAATCATATCCGCAGCCTGAACTCCCACGGCATCGTCGCCATTCGCGATCGCGAAGTCAGTTCGGCCGACCTTGAGCGCGTCCTCGACGCAGCCCAGGCCGTGGCGATCCCGGCTGACCAGCGCGTGCTGCACACCCTGCCGCAGGATTACGTGATCGATAACCAGGAAGGCGTTCGTGAGCCACTGGGCATGTCCGGCGTACGTCTGGAAGCCAAGGTCCACGTGGTCACCTGCGCCGTCAACGCTGCACAGAACATTGAAAAATGCGTGCGCCGCTGCGGCCTGGAAATCGACGACATCATTCTCGAACAACTGGCTTCTGCGTATTCGGTCCTGACCGATGACGAGAAAGAGCTGGGCGTGTGCCTGGTCGACATCGGCGGCGGTACCACCGACATCGCCATCTTCACCGAAGGCGCGATCCGTCACACCGCCGTGATCCCGATTGCGGGCGATCAGGTGACCAACGACATCGCCATGGCGTTGCGCACCCCGACCCAGTACGCCGAAGAAATCAAGATTCGCTACGCCTGCGCCCTGGCCAAACTGGCCGGTGCCGGTGAAACCATCAAGGTTCCAAGCGTTGGCGACCGTCCACCGCGCGAGCTGTCCCGCCAGGCCCTGGCCGAAGTGGTCGAGCCGCGTTACGACGAGCTGTTCACGCTGATCCAGGCCGAACTGCGCCGCAGCGGCTACGAAGACCTGATCCCGGCCGGCATCGTGCTGACCGGCGGTACGTCGAAGATGGAAGGCGCTACCGAGCTGGCGGAGGAAATCTTCCACATGCCGGTCCGCCTGGGCGTGCCGCATGGCGTGAAGGGCCTGGACGACGTGGTCCGCAACCCGATTTATTCCACTGGCGTTGGCCTGTTGATGTACGGCCTGCAAAAGCAGTCCGACGGGATTTCGTTCTCGGGCATCAGCAGCCGCGACAACTACAGCAATGACGAACCGAAAGCCGCCTTGCTCGATCGCATCAAGAGCTGGGTACAAGGCAATTTCTAAAGATTTACCGCAGCACCGTTGTAGATACAGGCAGTAGGCGAAAAAACTAGAGAATGCAAAGGAGAGGGAAAATGTTCGAACTCGTAGACAACATCCCCGCAAGCCCGGTTATTAAAGTTATCGGTGTTGGCGGTGGCGGCGGAAACGCCGTGAATCATATGGTCAAGAGCAACATTGAAGGCGTTGAATTCATCTGCGCCAACACTGATGCCCAGGCGCTGAAATCCATCGGCGCGCGGACCATCCTGCAACTGGGTACCGGCGTGACCAAAGGTCTGGGCGCTGGCGCCAACCCTGAAGTAGGTCGTCAGGCCGCTCTCGAAGACCGTGAGCGCATTGCCGAAGTCCTGCAGGGCACCAACATGGTGTTCATCACCACTGGCATGGGCGGCGGTACCGGTACCGGTGCTGCGCCAATCATTGCTGAAGTGGCCAAGGAAATGGGGATCCTCACCGTTGCGGTGGTGACCCGTCCGTTCCCGTTCGAAGGTCGCAAGCGCATGCAGATCGCCGACGAAGGCATCCGCCTGCTGTCGGAAAGCGTTGACTCGCTGATCACCATTCCGAACGAGAAACTGCTGACCATCCTTGGCAAGGACGCAAGCCTGCTGTCCGCATTCGCCAAGGCTGACGATGTGCTGGCCGGTGCCGTTCGCGGTATCTCTGACATCATCAAGCGCCCGGGCATGATCAACGTCGACTTTGCCGACGTGCGCACCGTGATGAGCGAAATGGGCATGGCGATGATGGGCACTGGCTGCGCCAGCGGTCCGAACCGTGCACGCGAGGCCACCGAAGCGGCCATTCGCAACCCGTTGCTCGAAGACGTGAACCTGCAAGGTGCACGCGGCATCCTGGTGAACATCACCGCCGGTCCTGACCTGTCCCTGGGTGAGTACTCCGACGTGGGTAGCATCATCGAAGCCTTCGCTTCCGAGCACGCGATGGTCAAGGTCGGTACCGTTATCGATCCGGACATGCGCGACGAGCTGCACGTGACTGTGGTTGCCACAGGTCTGGGCGCAAAAATCGAGAAGCCTGTGAAGGTCATCGACAACACCGTTCACACCTCGATGGCCGCGCAGCCGCAACAATCGGCGCCCGCTCGTCAGGATCAACCGGCGGTAAACTACCGTGACCTGGACCGTCCGACCGTCATGCGCAACCAGGCTCAGGCCGGTGCTGCGACTGCCGCGAAGATGAATCCGCAAGATGATCTGGACTACCTGGACATCCCGGCTTTCCTGCGTCGTCAGGCTGATTGATGGAATGTATCAGGGCTATGAAGTTGATTGGTGTTCAGCAAAGGTCTGGTCTGCTATTATCGCCAGCCTTTGTTGATACCAGTTCGCAATTTGCGCTGAAGCGGCCCAAGCCATGATTAAACAACGCACACTGAAAAATATTATCCGTGCCACAGGTGTAGGCCTGCACTCCGGGGAAAAGGTTTACCTGACCCTCAAGCCCGCGCCTATCGACACCGGCATTGTGTTTTGTCGTGCTGACCTCGATCCTGTGGTGCAGATTCCTGCTCGCGCAGAAAACGTTGGCGAAACCACTATGTCGACCACACTGGTTAACGGTGACGTCAAAGTGGACACGGTGGAGCACTTGCTCTCGGCCATGGCTGGCCTGGGCATCGATAACGCCTACGTCGAGCTCTCCGCGTCCGAAGTACCGATCATGGATGGTAGCGCCGGACCTTTCGTATTCCTGATTCAGTCGGCCGGCCTGGAAGAACAGGACGCAGCCAAGAAGTTCATCCGGATCCTGCGTGAAGTGACAGTGGAAGATGGCGACAAGCGCGCCACTTTCGTCCCTTTCGAAGGTTTCAAAGTGAGCTTCGAGATCGATTTCGATCACCCGGTTTTCCGTGACCGCACACAAAGTGCAAGCGTGGATTTTTCCAGCACTTCGTTCGTAAAAGAAGTCAGCCGCGCCCGTACCTTTGGTTTCATGAGTGACATCGAGTACCTGCGCAAGCACAACCTCGCACTCGGCGGCAGCGTTGAAAACGCTATTGTGGTCGACGCGGATGGTGTACTGAACGAAGACGGCCTTCGCTATGAAGACGAATTCGTGAAGCACAAGATCCTCGATGCAATTGGTGACCTCTACCTGCTGGGCAATAGCCTGATTGGTGAGTTCAAGGGCTTCAAGTCCGGACATGCATTGAACAACCAGCTGCTGCGCAAGTTGATTGAGCAGACAGATGCTTGGGAAGTCGTGACTTTCGAAGACGCCAGCACTGCACCGATCTCTTACATGCGTCCAGTCGCGGCCGTGTAAGCAAAAAACCTCTCTAGTTTTTAAAGGCTACCTTCGGGTGGCCTTTTTTTATGCCCTTGGGAAAGTAATGCGATGTTCGTTCCGGCCTCATCGCGGGCAAGCCCGGCTCCCACAGGTTATTTGGAGAGGCACAGATTTAGGTCCGACGCATTACTTGTGGGAGCCGGGCTTGCCCGCGATGAGGCCCTCCGCTGCAACGCAGGATTCACTGCGAAGCCACCACCCGATTTCGCCCACCTTCCTTGGCCTGATACAGCGCCTTGTCTGCCACAAACAACAGTTGTTCCAGGCTGATTTCTTTTTCTGTCGTCCAGGTGCTGATTCCGATGCTGACAGTAATCGGTGTTTCATCGCCCGCCACCAATGGCATCTGCTCCACCGCCGTGCGTATTTTTTCAGCGATCTGCCGGGCCCCTGCAGTGTCCGTTTCCGGCAGGATCACCGAAAACTCCTCACCACCGTACCGCGCCACCAAATCACTTGGCCGTCGCACATTGGCGCAGATCACCTTGGCGACGGCCCGCAACGCATCGTCGCCGCCCTGGTGGCCATGTCGATCGTTGAACGCCTTGAAGTGGTCGGCGTCGATCATCATCACCGACAGCGGTTTTGCGGAGCGTTGCGCGCGAAACCACTCGTGACGCAGGGTTTGATCCAGGGTTCGACGGTTGGCGACACCGGTCAAGGCATCGGTGGCGGCCAGTAACGCCAGTTCCAGCTCGGCATGATGGCGCAGGCGAAGTTCGCGGCACAGCAGCCAGGTCAGCCAGAGCAGGCCGATACACAGGACGCCGGTGGCACCGCTGATCACCAGCGCAGTGCGCTTCCAGGTGGCGAACACTTCGTTGCCGGAGAGCGCGACGATGACCGTCAATGGCAGGTTGCCGACCCTGGAAAAGGTGTACAGGCGTTGTAGGTGATCGACGCTCGACACACTGTCAAAGCTGCCCGCGCCCTCACGCAGGATGCGCACGATATTGGGCCGACCGGCAAAGTTCTTGCCGATGGGGTCGTTGATCAGATGGGGCTTTTGCGCCAGCAGAATGCCGTCGTCATTGATGATGCTCAGGGTGCTGTCGTTGCCGATGTCCAGGCTGTTGAATAACTGTTCGAAGTACGCGAGGCGCATCGACGCCACGGCAACACCTAGAAACTCGCCCGTGGACGAGGAGATACGCCGACTGAAGCTGATCCGCCATTCCTCGCTGTCGTCGCAGTCGCAGCGCGGTTTGAACGGGCGGCTGATGAACATGCCGGTGTCGCGGTTAAACGCATGGGCGAGGAAATAGTCGCGGTCCGCGAAGTTACCGGGCTTGGGCTCGATCAGCGATGAATCGGCAATGACTTCGCCGTGCTGGTCCAGCAACAGAATGTCGCCCTTGAAGCGCGCCGTGGTGGAGCGATCAAACAGCACCATGTGACGAATCTGCGGCGAAACCTGTTTCAGGTCTTCGCGTTGCGAGGCGGCAATCAGGCCTTGCAGGGTCAAGTCGTAGAGCTCGACGGTGCGCAGCACGTCAGCGTCGATCAACTGCGCAATGGTGGTCGCACTGCGGGTGGCGGATTGTTGGGCGTTGGCGTGTTCGCGGATCAGCAGAAAGGCAACGATGCTGAGAATCGCGATCACCGTCAGCAAGCTGCCAAGCATCACCATGAGCTCAGGCCGACCGGTCTTGCCTGAAAGGTATTGGGGGTGGCTCACTGGCATGGGGCTGATGTCTGTTTGAGGCGCATAAAAAAGGCCAGCAAAACGCGCTGGCCTTTACTTATTCAAGCTTAGAAGACATTGAGCGGGAACGCACTTGCGCTAGCCCCCAATGAAAAAAAACCGCTGATAGCAGCGGCTTTGAAGACAACTTTTCAAAGGGAAGAGCCGATGAAAAGTGTCGAGGGAAACAGAATCGTTCGATGAGTCAGCTGTCTTTCTCAACCCGCGGCTGGGTCGCAGAAGTGGACGCTTGAGGGGTTTGCGCGGCGTCTTCAGCCTTGGCCGTCATTTCGCTCTGATACTGATCGTAGGCGGCGGCACGTGCGGCATTTTGCGTGACGAACGTCTGCGACTCTTCCGCGATTGCGAACGGAGACAGAAACAATGAGGACAAAACGAAAGCGCTGGCAGTACCCGTAATGTTGGACATCTTTTAAACCTTCTTGCTTGGCAAGTGCTGTTTGGTGCGGGCAAAGATAAGGATCCTGGCCGACGGGAAACAGAGCCAATTCAAGAAAGGACTATTGCGCCTGAAGCAACAGTAAGAACACCAACGCCGCCTCTGTAGCAGCTGGCGAAGCCTGCGTCCGGCTGCGCAGCAGTCGTAAAATCAGACGATGCGGTGTTTCAGAAAGACCGCAAACGCAGACTTTACGACTGCTACGCAGCCGGACGCAGGCTTCGCCAGCTGCTACAGGACCGTGCGAGGATTAAACGGGAAGGTGAATGCCGAAGGTATTCATGCCCTGATCACTGCGCACAAACACATCACCGCCATGCATCAATGCAATCGCCTTGACGATCGCCAGCCCCAGGCCGTGATTGTTGCCACTGTTGCTGCGCGAGGCATCCACCCGATAAAAACGCTCGAACAAGCGCTGCAAATGCTCGCTGGCAATCGGTGCACCCGGGTTTGCCACGCCGATGCTCACCTGGTGCTCTTCGACCTCGATCCGCACCTGAATCACCTGCCCAGGTTCGGTGTGTTGCACCGCGTTGCTCAGCAAGTTAATCAACGCCCGGCGCAGATGCGCGATCTCGATTCGCACCTGCGCATCACCGCTGACCTGCACCTGAACCTGCGCATCTTCAAGAATGAAATCCAGATACTCCAGCGTCGTCGCCACTTCATTGGCGAGCGAGGTGGACGTCAGTTTGGTGGCCTTGCTGCCCTGATCGGCACTGGCGAGGAACAACATGTCGTTGATGATCGAGCGCAGGCGTTCCAGCTCTTCGAGGTTCGATTGCAGCACTTCGAAATAGTGTTCGGCAGAGCGTCCGCGTGTGAGCGCCACTTGGGTCTGCCCGATCAGGTTGGTCAGCGGCGAGCGTAGTTCATGAGCCACGTCGGCATTGAACGACTCCAGCCGCGAGTAAGCCTGCTCTACCCGTTCCAGCGTGGAGTTGAATGAATTGACGAACTGATTCAACTCTGGCGGCAGCGACGATAATCGCAGCCGTCCGGAACGCAGCGGCGGTGCCAGGCGCTGGGCTTCCTGAGACAGCTTGATCAGTGGCTTGAGGCCAATGCGTGCGACCCAATAGCCCAATGCAGACGCCAGCAACACCCCGACAATCGCCAGGCTGATCAGGGCGATCAGCAGGTGATGTTGCGTCTGGTAAAAGGTCTCGGTGTCGATGCCGATCATGAAGCGCAGCGGCGGGCGTTGATCCTTGGCCGGGAACTGGCTCACCAGTACTTTCAGCGGGTAGGGATGGTCCGGCAGCTGCAAGTCACGCATGCCCAGCGGCCCTTCGGCAAAGGCGCGGATTTGCGGTGTCGGGCTGCCGTATTCGTAGTGCGGATCACCGCTGGTAATCCAGAAACTGATGCGCTTGTCTTCCTCGCCCAGCAACTTGAGTTTGTTGTTGATCTTCACCCAATGTTCGGGCGTGCCGTAACGGCCAACGGTGGATTCGAGCACGCTGTAGCGCGCGTCCAGTTCGGCTTCGGGCAGCAATCCCAAGCCCTTGTCGACCTGCTGGTACAAGGCCCAGCCGATCAACAAAAACACCAACAGCGCCACCAGCGTGAACATCCCGCTCAAGCGCAATGCGATGCTGTTACTGGACACCACGGCTCTCCAGCACATAACCCATGCCACGAATCGTGTGCAGCAATTTCTCGTCGAAGGGGCCATCGAGTTTGGCCCGCAGGCGCTTGATCGCGACCTCGACGACGTTGGCGTCGCTGTCGAAATTGATGTCCCAGACCATCTCGGCAATCGCTGTTTTCGAGAGGATTTCACCTTGCCGGCGGGCCAGCACACTGAGCAGCGAAAACTCCTTGGCCGTCAGATCAAGGCGAGTACCGGCGCGGGTGGCCTTGCGGCTGATCAAATCAATCCACAGGTCGGCGATACTCACTTGCACCGGTTCGTGGCCGCCGCTGCGGCGGGTCAGCGCTTGCAGCCGTGCCACCAGTTCAAGGAACGAAAACGGTTTGCCGAGGTAATCGTCGGCGCCGTCGCGCAGGCCCTTGATGCGGTCTTCGACGCGCTCGCGGGCGGTGAGCATGATCACCGGGGTTTGCTTGCGTGCACGCAATGCACGTAGCACGCCGAAGCCGTCCAGGCCCGGCAGCATGACGTCGAGGACGATCACCGCGTAGTCGCTTTCCAGCGCCAGGTGCAGGCCCTCGACGCCGTCGCGCGCCAGGTCCACGGTGTAACCCTGTTCCGTCAGGCCGCGGTGTAAATAATCCGCGGTTTTTTCTTCGTCTTCGATAATCAGAACGCGCATGACCCCGCCTCAGTCTGTGGTCGCCAACGCCGGTACCGGCGAAGGTTTGGGCCTGTGGAAAAGCCGCTCAAGCCACAAGTATATGACCGGAGTGGTGAACAGCGTCAGCGCCTGGCTGACCAGCAAACCGCCCACGACCGCGATTCCCAGCGGCTGGCGCAGTTCGGCGCCGGTGCCGTAGCCGAGCATCAGCGGCAGTGCGCCGAGCAGGGCGGCGAGGGTGGTCATGATGATCGGCCGGAACCGCGTGATACAGGCCTGAAAGATCGCCTCTTCCGGTGGTAAACCACGGTTGCGCTGGGCATCAAGTGCAAAATCGATCATCAGGATGCCGTTTTTCTTGACGATACCGATCAGCAGCACCAGCCCGATCAGCGCCATGATCGAAAAGTCCTGGCCGCAAATCCACAGCATGATCACCGCCCCGAGCCCCGCCGAAGGCAGCGTCGAAATGATGGTCAGCGGGTGAACGAAGCTCTCGTAGAGCACGCCCAGAATGATGTACACCGCAACCAGCGCCGCCAGAATCAGCCACGGCTGGCTGGCCAGCGAACTCTGGAACGCCTGCGCCGCGCCCTGGAAATTACCGCTCATGGCCGCCGGCATGCCGATGTCGACCTTGGCCTGGTTGAGCATGATCACCGCATCGCCCAACGCCACGCCGGGCGCGAGGTTGAACGACAAGTTAGCGGCCGGGAACATGCCGTCGTGGGCGATGGACAGCGGGCCGACCGTGGGGGCGTCAAATTTGGCCAGTGCCGACAGCGGCACCATTTCTCCGCTCAGGGGCGAGCGCAAGTAGAAATAGTTCAGGCTTTCCGCCTTGCCGCGTTGCTGGGTGTCGAGTTCCAGAATCACGTTGTACTGGTTGATCTGGGTCTGGAATTCATTGACCTGACGCTGACCAAATGCATCGTAAAGCGCTTCGTCGACATCACTGGCGGTCAGGCCGAAGCGCGCCGCCGCGCTGCGGTCGATGCTGATGTGGGTGATGCTGCCGCCCAGTTGCAGGTCGTTGGAAATGTCGCGAAACGCAGGGTTGCCGCGCAGCTTTTCCGTCAGGCGTTGGGTCCAGGTGCTGAGGGTCGCGCCGTCATTGCTCTTGAGTACGTATTGGTACTGGGCGCGGCTCGGGCCGGAGCTGAGGTTGATGTCTTGCCCGGCTCGCAGGTACAGCACGATGCCCGGGACCTTCATCAGTTTCGGGCGAATCCGGTCGATGAACTGGCTGGCCGAGACATCGCGGTCGCTGCGTTTTTTCAGGGAGATCCAGAAGCGACCGTTGGCGATGGTCTGGTTACTGCCCGATACGCCGACCGAGTGGGAAAACGCCGCGACGGCGGGGTCCGCCGCGACGATTTCGGCCATTGCCAGGTGTTTTTTCACCATGTCGCCGTAGGAAATATCGGCGGCGGCTTCGGTCGTACCGAGGACAAAACCGGTGTCCTGCACCGGGAAGAACCCTTTCGGAATGAAGATGTAACCGGCGATGGCCAGGCAGAGGGAAAGGCCAAACACACCGATCATCAACTTTTGATGGGCGAGGGCGCGGCGTAGCAGTTTTTCATAGCCGGCCATCAAGCGTTCGCCGAACGTCGGTTTGCTGTGGGCGTGGTGCACCGGCGCACGCATGAACAGCGCGGCCAGGGTGGGCGCCAGCGTCAGCGACACCACCACCGAAATCATGATGGTCGAGGTGGCCGTCAGGGCGAATTCCTTGAATAACCGCCCGACCACGCCGCCCATGAACAGCAGCGGAATGAATGCCGCCACCAGCGAGAAACTGATCGAGACCACGGTAAACCCAATCTCGCCGGCGCCCTTGATCGCCGCCTCGCGCATGCTGTCGCCGGCCTCAAGGTGCCGGTGAATATTCTCCACCACCACAATCGCGTCGTCGACTACAAACCCCACGGCCACCACGATGGCCACCAGCGTCAGGTTGTTCAGGCTGAAGCCCATGATGTACATCAGCGCGAAACTGGCGATCAGCGAAACGCCCAGTACCGCGGACACGATCAGCGTCGCCGACCACTGGCGCAGGAACAGCGCCATCACCGCCACCACCAGCATGATCGCGATCAGCAGGGTGATTTCCACTTCATGCAGCGAGGCGCGGATAGTCTGGGTGCGGTCGACCAGTACCTTGACCTGCACCGAGGCGGGGAGCATGGCTTCCAGAGCCGGCAACGCGGCTTGAATGCGATCCACGGTCTCGACAATGTTCGCGCCCGGTTGCCGGGAAATCACCAGGTTCACCCCCGGCCTGTCGCCGGCCCAGGCCTGAACGTAGGCATCTTCCGAGCCGTTGACGACTTTGGCGACATCCCTCAGATGAACCGGGGCGCCGTCCTTGTAGGAAACGATGAGTTGGCTGTATTCCTCGGGGTGAAATAGCTGGTCGTTGGTCGACAGGGTCGAAATGCTCGATTCGCCGTACAGCGCACCTTTGGCCAGGTTGAGGCTGGTGCTCTGGATCGCCAGGCGAATGTCCGCGAGGGTCAGGCCAATGGCCGCCAGTTTGTCCGCCGACGCTTGAACCCGGATAGCCGGACGTTGCTGGCCGGTAATGTTGATTTGGCCTACGCCATCGATCTGACTGATCTGACGGGAGAGCAGGGTTTCCACCAGATCACTGAGCTCGGTGCCGGGCATTTGGGTGGAGTTGACGCTGAGGATCAGCACTGGGCTGTCGGCGGGATTGACCTTGCGCCAGGTTGGCAGCGTGGGCATGTCCTTGGGCAGTTTGCCGGCGGCGGTGTTGATCGCGGCCTGGACTTCCTGGGCGGCGGTGTCGATGCTTTTGTCGAGGGTGAACTGCAGGGTCAGGTTGGTCGACCCCAAGGCGCTGCTCGACGTCATTTGCGTCACGCCGGGGATGGCGCTGAATTGCACTTCAAGCGGCGTGGCCACCGACGAGGCCATGGTTTCCGGGCTGGCGCCGGGCAATTGCGCGGCCACCTGGATAGTCGGGAATTCCGCTTCCGGCAGCGGCGCAATCGGCAGGCGCGGGAAGGCGATGGCGCCGAGCAGCACCAGAGCAAAGGTCAGCAGGATAGTGGCGACCGGATGATCGATGCACCAGGCCGAGACTGAGCCGTGGCCCTTCATGGTTTCGACTCCGATTGCACCACTTGCGGCGGGTCGGTCAGCACTTGCACGGTTGAACCAGGCTTGAGCCGCGACTGGCCATCACTGACCAGCACATCGCCCTGTTTCACGCCTTTGATGATGTCCTGGCCGCTGCCTTGAGCGACGACCTGCACGTTGACGGCTTCAACTTTGTCACCGTTGACCCGGTACACGAAATGTTGATCGAGGCCCCGCTGTACGACGGTGGGCGGCACCACCAGCGCATCTTTCTCCAGGGCTGTCTGAATTTTTACCGTTACCAGCAGGCCGGGCCAGAGTTTCTGTCCGGGGTTGTTGAATTCGGCCTTGGCGCGGATGGTCCCGGTATTGGCGTTGATCTGGTTATCGATCAGGGTCAGGTGACCTTCGCCCAGCAGGTTGCCGGTTTCACCGTCGGTGTCGGCGCCGATGTAGGCTTTCACTTGTGCGCGTTGTGGGTCGCCGATCAGCCCTTGCAGGGTCGGCAGCATTTGCTGCGGCAAGGAGAACTCGACGGCGATCGGGTCGATCTGGGTCACGGTGAACAGACCTTGGGCGTCGGTCATGCGCAGGAAGTTGCCTTCATCCACCGTACGAATACCGACGCGCCCGGTGACCGGGGAGCGAATCTGTGTGTAGGAGAGTTGCACCTGAGCGGCGTCGATTGACGCCTGATTGCCTTGCGCCGTGGCCTTGAGCTGATTGACCAGCGCTTGTTGCTGGTCGTAGGTCTGCTTGGAAACCCCATCGTCGACCGTCAGTAATTTGTACCGCTTGAGGTTGACCTGTGCGACTTCCAATTGAGCCTGGCTTTCACCCAGTTGCGCACGGGTCTGATCGAGGCTGGCGCGGATCGAGCGGTCGTCGATGGTCGCGAGCAAGTCCCCTTTGTTCACCAGTTGGCCTTCCTTGACCAGGATTTTGGTGAGGATGCCGTCAATTTGCGGACGCACCACAACGCTGTGCAAGGACAGCACCGAACCGATGCCGCTGACATAACGTGGGACGTCTTTTTCAACAACGTTGACCACGCGCACCGGGATGGCCGCAGGCGCAGCGAGCTTCGCCGTGGCGGGCTTGACGACATACCAGGTGCCCCACGCGGCCAAAGCAATAAGCAGACCGGCGATCAAGGCGGTTTTTTTCTGAATTTGCATGCGAGTGGGGCGCCGGGCTAAGGGATAGGGGGAGTTTTCAGGTTTATACCCTCCTTTATAACCCTGTCAGCCCGTCAGGAGGGTGACTGCTAACTGACGGCGCTGTCAGTTTGGGAGGGATCTTGATTTTGCTTGCATGGCGTTCGGTCAGGTTGACCGCGTTATCGTTCATCGCGAGCAAGCTCGGCTCCTACAGATACGTTGGGTCCTTGTGGGAGCCGGGCTTGCCCGCGATGGCGGCAGTTCAGTCAACACAAAACCCGACGGACTCGCTCGCGGCGTGAAGCTTGCAGCTCTCGACACAGGTATACTGCCGCCTTTCGCGGCTCGCTGACCGGGCCCGACTCTATGTGCACCACCCGGAGCTTTCATGACTTCCCCGACACAACCGCCGGTTGCCGACGCTTTGAGCGACGACCAGGCAGACCTGCCAGACAGCGTCGACTCCAGCGCAGACAGCGAAACCAAAGCCGCGATCCCGGCATTCAAGTTCCCGTTCAAACCGGGTGAATTGGCCGCCGCCAAGAACGCCAACCAGCCTTGGTACAAGAATGGCGCGAAGAATGGGCATACCAAGACGCCAGGCGCAGCACCTCCGGGCACGCGTCGTTCGATGGGTAAGCGTTGACCCTCGGTTATGTTTTCTGCTGGAAAGAAATCTGTCTGATGCCGAGACAGTTCCCACAAGGATGAGCGACTTGTCCTCTGGGAAGGTTGGTGACCCTTCGTCGAAGATTCGTTTCCAAGAATTCTCGACGAAGCCACTGAAATGCCTCTGCTAAAAACGCTCACCGTCCTGTCGCTGGTGCTCCTGACCACCGGTTGTGTGTCTTCTAAACCTGACCCACAGATCCGTTTTGGGGTCGAAGCCCTGGTTCCGCCATTTGAAAGCCGTAATGAAAATGGCGAACTGGTCGGGTTGAACATCGATTTGGGCAACGCCTTGTGTGCCGAACTCAATGCCCGCTGTGTCTGGATCGACCAGGCTTACGCCACCAATATCGCTGCCCTTGAAGCCAGGCGTTTCGACGTCATCATGCCGATGACCGCTACGGCGGCGCGACGTGAGCGGATCGACTTCACCGAGAACCTTTACCCGTTGAGCAGCCGACTGGTGGCGCGTCAAGGTTCCGGTTTGCAACCGTCGGTGGTCTCGCTCAAAGGCAAGCGCGTCGGTGTTCTGGCGGGCACCAGCCGCGAGACGTTCGCCAAAACCCGTTGGGCTGAGGCCGGGGTGACGGTGCGCAGTTTCAATTTGAATGATCAACTGATTGCCAGTTTGCAGGCGGGCGAAATCGACGCAACCCTGCAGGACACGATCGAAATTACCCACGCATTTTTGAGCCAGCCTCAAGGACAGGCATTCGACTTTGCCGGTCCTGTGCTCGACGATCCTATGTTGGGCAGCGGTGTGGCAATGGGGGTGCGCAATAACGACACCGCGTTGCGCGATAACCTGAATACTGGCCTTGAGCGTCTCAAGCGAAATGGCCAGTACCAGGCGATAACCCAGCGTTACTTGCCCCCCGTGACTACCGATGCACCCCGTTACTTTCCTAATGAAGAAGGCCTGCCATTTTCCGATGCGGTGCAGGTGGGGCACACGGTTTACCTGTCCGGGGTGATCGGCCTCGGAGCTGATGGCAAATTGGTCAAGGGCGGCATCGGACCGCAAACGACCCAGGCCATGGAGAACTTGCGTGCGGCATTGCAAGGCAATGGTTCATCCCTGGTCCAAGTGGCCAAATGCACGGTCATCCTGGCTGACATCAAGGATTTTTCCGCCATGAGTACTGTGTATCGCAGTTACTTCCCGGGGGACCGTTTGCCGGCTCGTACGACGTTTGCCGGCCAGTTGGTTGCGGGTGCGAAAGTAGAAGTGGAATGCCTGGCGGTCACGGCCCGCTAGTTCTATCGGTGACGGGCCATTGTGCAATGGAGTTGTGCGGTGGCTCCGACGTCTGGAGCCGGGCCTCTCAAGCCGCCCGCAACGAAATAAACGCGTAGTTCACCGGCGCTTCGGTCACCAGTTGCGCACCTGCCGCCTGCACTTGCCCGGCAATTTCATCTCCCGACACATGAAACACCCAGTCAGCCCCTGACGCTGCCAACGGTTGTGCTGTTACGTGGTCGATGACATTGGCAAATGCCGTCATGTCTGGCAGATAGGCCGTAAATCCATCGCCCTTCAGCGCTGTCGTGCGAATGCCCAATAACGCGCAAATCGCGTCCTTGGCCTGGACATCATCACGATCCGCCTGGCGCGAACGCAGGATCAGCTCTTTCAGTTCCTGATCGACCATTTCGCCGTCGATGATCAAGTCCGGGCCTTGTTCCCACGACTCGGGCGGGCAGTCCTTGGTCGCCGTGTCCAGCATGATGTGTGGGTTGATTTCCGCCGGGTAGATGCGGCACACCAGCGGTCGGCGTTGGTAAATGCGGCACAGGTTGTCTTCGTCAAGATTCCGGCAGGGACCGACGTTGTAGGCGGCAAAGGTGATCGCCACATAGGCCTCGGACGCGCCGCTTCGAACCACCACCGAACGGCGTTCGGCATGTTCGCGTTGCTGCGCCGGCAGGCCCAGGCCGTTCCCCAGGAAACCCTCGACGAGCACGATCACCTGACCGCCATCGGCCGCCCACATCCGGGCTTCCGCCAGCGTCAGCGGGACGTGGTGGTCATTGCAGCACTTGCCGCAACCTACGCAGGAAAACGTTGTGTTCATGGATTACCGGACCGCCTGTTAACGCATGAAGTGGCGACAGAATGTCGCCGCAGCGCTCGGTCTTGAAGCAAGTTGTACGCCACTCACTGGGCCTTGGCAGTCGGACGGATCGAGTCCCATTCGGTCACGTAGGCGGTTTTGGTCTTTTTGTTGTAGAGGCACAGTTCAGTGCCTTGCTGGCCTTTCATGTGTTTTTGCGGGTATTGGCCTTGCAGCAGGAGGGCGGTGTAGTCGACCCGATCATCGAATTGCGCAGGGTTGCCGACGGGCTTGGCATTTTTCAGGCTGCTGGCCTTGGTGCAACGGGTGAGTACCGCTTTGTCGTAGGCTGCCCAGGCGTCGGGGCTGGAAGCCTGGGCCTGGGAGGCGAGGGCGCTGAGGCAGAGGAAGGTCAGGCTGACGGCTTTCATGTTCGGGCATCCTTGGGGGTGATTGACCAAGGTCTGAGTCTGTCACATCGGGACAGGTTCCCGGCGAACCACAACCATCCCGGCACTTTCATACAAACGCTGCGCTCGAAGGTTGTCTTCCAATACCTTCAGGTCGACAAAACCCTCGCGGCGTTGCTGAAACACATTGAACGCGTGCAGCAATAAAGTGCGGCCAAGCCCTTGGCCTTGTGCTCGCGGATGCACGACAAGGTTCTTGATGAAGGCGCTGGTCCAGCACTGGCACACGCCAACGACACCGTCGGCATCCAGCGCAATGAAACACAAGGAGGGATCGTATTCGGGATCGGTTTCAAACCGCTGTTGCCACAGTTCCAGCGCTGGCACGCGGCCGCCACCTTCGAGATAACCCTGTTCCATCAAGCGATGAACGGCTTCGGCCAATTCAGGCCGGTAGGGGCTGAGGACTATCCCTTGAGGCCAGGTAATCGGCGGCACACCTTGCGCGAGGTTGCGCCGCATCAAAAAGCAAAAGCCCTCGGCCACCTGTTAATGACCTTGTTCAGCGACAGCCTTGGCTGCCTCGATCAGGCATTTGGTCAGCTCTGGCGAAGAGAATTTGGTCAGCACGGCGTTAGCTCCGGCCAAACGCGCTTTTTCGCTGTTCATCGCACTGTCCAAAGACGTGTGCAACAGCACATACAGGTGCGAGAAGTCCGGCGTTTCGCGCAGGGTGCGGGTGAAGGCGTAGCCGTCCATTTCCGACATTTCGATGTCCGAGACGATCAGGTTGATCTGCGAAGCGGTGCCTTGCAGGTCGAGCAGGCAGTCGATGGCTTCCTTGGCGCTGCGGGCGGTGTGGCATTGCAGGCCGAGGTTGCGCAGGGTGTGCACCGATTGTTGCAGGGCAACCTGGCTGTCATCGACCACCAGAATGCGGGCGTTGCCCAAGACTTCGGCGTCTTCCATGCTCAGCTCGGTCGGGGCCGATTCGATTTGCGCCGGAGCGATGCCGTGGATGACTTTTTCGATGTCCAGCACTTGCACCAGCGTACCGTCGACCGAGGTCACGCCGGTGATGTACGAGCGCACGCCGCCGGAACCAAAGGGCGGTGGGCGGATATCGGTGGTCAGGCAATGGACGATCTTGCTCACGGCCTGAACATGCAGGCCCTGCTTGGAGCGGCTGACGTCGGTGACGATCAGGCAGCCACCGTTCGGATCTTCCAGCGGGCGCTCGCCAATGGCACGGCTCAGGTCGATCACCGACAACGAGGCGCCGCGCAGGGTGGCGATGCCTTTAACGTGGGGATGCGACTCCGGCAGCCGGGTCAGCGGCGGGCAAGGGATGATTTCACTGACTTTCAGCAGGTTGATCGCCATCAGCTTGCCGCTGCGCAACGTGAACAGCAAAAGCGAAAGTGAATCTGCGCGGGCTTTATTGGTGGACATAAAAACCTTCTGTGGAAAAGGTGATGGGCGATTGCGGGATCGCCCACAACTACCGATATCGGGTTATCGACTTGTAGCGGGCAGGCTTTAGGGGCTTTGCGTCGCACATCGGTGAATGCATTCTTTGTAGCAGCTGCCGAGCCTGCGAGGCTGCGTCCGGTTGCGAAGCAGCCGTAAACCCTGAATCCCGGATGTATCAGATACAACGCAGCCGATGGATTGGCGAGGACTGCGTCTTCGAACGCAGCCTCGCAGGCTCGGCAGCTGCTACAGGGACCGAGTTATTTCATCCCCAACCGCTTGGCCATGCGCCCAAGATTCGCCCGGTCCAGGCCTAGCTCACGGGCCGCGCTGGCCCAGTTGTCTTGGTGCCGCTCCAGGCAACTACTGATCAATTGCCGTTGATAGTTCTCGGTGGCTTCACGCAAATCGCCAGACACCAGCACCACAGGGTTGGCCACCGGTTGCTCGGTGATAGCCTCGACACTGCCAGTGGGCAAGTCCAGGTCCGCTGCACTCAAACTGAGAATCTTCGGGCGATCCTTGCAGTTGCCCAGCGCTTTGAGTGAGCTTCGACCAATCAAATGCTCCAGCTCACGCACATTCCCTGGCCAGTTGTACGCCAGCAATGCGGTCTGCGCGTCGCTGCTCAAACGCAGGCTGTTGAGGCCCATGCGCGAGCGATTTTGCTCAAGAAAGTAGCCACTGAGCAGCAACACGTCCCGCCCGCGATCGCGCAGCGCCGGTACCAGCAAGGGGTAAACGCTCAAACGGTGGTAGAAGTCGGCACGGTAGCGACCGTTGCGCACTTCTTCGGCCAGGTCGCGGTTGGTGGCCGCGATCAGCCGCACATCCACCTGGTGTTCCTTGTCCGAGCCCAGGCGCTGCAACTGACCGCTTTGGAGCACTCGCAACAGCTTGGCTTGCACTGTCAGTGACAATTCACCGACTTCATCGAGAAACAGCGTGCCGCCATTGGCCAGCTCAAACTTGCCGCGACGATCACTTGTTGCGCCAGTAAAGGCGCCCCGCACGTGACCGAACAATTCGCTCTCGACCAATGTGTCCGGTAGCGCCGCGCAGTTGAGGCTGATGATGGGTTTGTCGGCTCGTGCAGAGGCGGCGTGAATCGCCTGCGCCACCAGTTCCTTGCCGACGCCGGTTTCGCCGGTGATCAACACGGTCAGGTCACTGCCGCCCACCAGATTGATTTCTTCCACCAGACGCTTGTGGGCCTTGCTCTGGCCGATCATCTCGCGGTCCTGCTGACCACTGGCTTGACGGTAAACCTCGGCGCGCTGGTGTTCGTCTTCGGCGCGATTGGCCAGGCGCTCGATGCGCTCGGCAGCGTTGACCGTGGCCGCAGCGAGGCTGGCAAAGGCTTGCAGGGCGTCCAGTTCGATGGGTTCAAACTGTTCCGGATCGAGGGCATCGAGGGTCAGCAAACCCCATGGGCGCTCGTCGATAAACAGCGGGCATCCCATGCAGTCGTGGACTTCCAGATGATCATCGAGGCCTTCGACCAGCCCGTCGTAAGGGTCCGGCAGGCCGCTGTCGGCGGCAAAGCGGGTGGGGCCGTGGCTGCTGAGCAATGCCTCGAAGCGCGGGTGTTCGCTGACTTTGAAGCGTCGCCCCAGGGTGTCGGTACTCAACCCGTCGACGGCCAAGGGCACCAGCCAATCGCCATCAAGGCGCAGCAGGGCTGCGGCATCGCAAGGGAGCAAGGCGCGCATGGCTTCGAGCAGGCGGCGATAACGCTCGCCTTCGGGCAATTCGCGAGACAGGTCGGAGACCAGGGGCAGCAGGGCGGTGAGCAAGGATTTTGCAGTCATAGTGACTCCATGTAGTCGGGATGACTATAAGGTAGTGTGTGTCGATATGACTACTGTGTTTTTAAGTTGTTGTTTTATAAGGTTTATAGTTTTGGCATGGAAACTGAAAGGTCTAAGGAAACTCACACAAAGATCCGGAGTCGCCTTAATGCTTAGCGTCCAAGACCGTGCCATTGTCAAATCCACCGTGCCGCTGCTGGAAAGCGGGGGCGAAGCGCTGATTACCCACTTCTACCGCATGATGCTCTCGGAATACCCTGAGGTCCGCCCGCTGTTCAACCAGGCCCACCAGGCCAGCGGTGATCAACCGCGCGCGCTGGCCAACGGTGTGTTGATGTACGCGCGGCACATCGACCAGCTCGACCAGTTGGGTGACCTGGTGGCCAAGATCATCAACAAGCACGTGGCCCTGCAAATCCTGCCGGAACACTACCCCATTGTCGGATCCTGCCTGTTGCGCGCCATCGCCGAAGTGCTGGGCGAAGAAATCGCCACCCCTGAAGTGATTGCTGCCTGGGGTGCCGCGTATGGCCAACTCGCCGACATTTTGATCGGCGCTGAAACCAGCATCTACGACCAGAAAGAACAGGCCCCTGGCGGATGGCGCGGGGCGCGGGATTTCATCGTGACGGCCAAGGTCGAGGAAAGCGCTGAAATCACCTCGTTCTACTTCGAACCTGCCGACAAAGGCCCGATTCTTGTGGCGGAGCCTGGCCAGTACATCGGCATGAAACTGATCCTCGACGGCGAAGAGATCCGTCGCAATTACTCGCTGTCGGCACTGGCGAACAACGGTCAGTACCGCATCAGCGTCAAGCGTGAAACCGGTGGGCGCGCGTCAAACCACTTGCACGATCAGTTGCATGTCGGTGCGAGCATCGAGCTGTTTCCGCCGTCGGGCGAATTCACCCTGGCCGCCAGTGACAAACCGCTGGTGCTGATCAGTGGCGGTGTCGGCATCACGCCAACGCTGGCAATGCTCGAAGCCGCGCTGGCCACCGAGCGCCCGGTGCATTTCATCCACTGCGCGCGCAACGGCAGCGTGCACGCCTTCCGTGACTGGATCGATGGTCTGGCCGAGCGTCATCCGCAACTCAAGCGCTTCTATTGCTACGCCGAAGATGACGGCGTCAGCGCCGCTGCGCACAAGGTCGGGTTGTTGAGTCAGGAGCAACTGGGCGAGTGGTTGCCCGAACAGCGTGACCTGGATGCTTACTTCCTTGGGCCTAAAGGCTTCATGGCCGCGATCAAGCGTCACCTCAAGGCCTTGGGTGTACCGCAGCAGCAAAGCCGCTACGAGTTCTTTGGCCCGGCCTCGGCGCTGGAGTAACTGGTCAGGGCGACTCGGGAGACCGAGTCGCCTTCATCTCGGGTAAGCCCGCTCCCACAGGTTTTGTGTCGTTCGAGAGATTGCGGGCAAGCACAATTCCTGTGGGAGCGGGCCGCGATTGGCCGCACTGCGGTTCCGAACCGTACAAATCCTTTAAAAGTTAATCCCTCCTTAACCGCTTTATCGTTTATTCCCCCGAATCCACCGGCACGCGGCAGGCTCTCAAACGACGGAGCCTGCGTGTAGACTGGCGGCAACTGATATCAAAAAGGGAAACGCGATGAGCGAGGAATCGATGCGGTTGGGACGCGAACGGCGTTATCTGGTGTTACTGGGCATCATCTGCCTGGCGCTGATCGGCGGCGCGCTGTACATGCAAATTGTGTTGGGCGAGGCGCCATGCCCGCTGTGCATCCTCCAGCGTTATGCGTTGTTGTTTATCGCGGTGTTCGCCTTCATCGGTGCGGCGATGCGCACCCGTCGCAGCATTACCGTGTTCGAGACGCTGGTGGTCATCAGTGCCATTGCAGGCGTCGCGGTCGCCGGGCATCACGTCTACACCCAGTTCTATCCTGCGGTCAGTTGCGGCATCGACGTGCTGCAACCGATTGTCGATGGTTTGCCACTGGCGAAGATCTTCCCGCTGGGCTTCCAGGTCGATGGCTTCTGCTCCACGCCGTACCCGCCGATCCTCGGCCTGTCGCTGGCGCAATGGGCGCTGGTGGCGTTCGTGTTGATCGTGGTGCTGGTGCCGTTGCTCACTTCACGTAACCGTAAAACGCTGCGCTGAGGCAGTTCGCTTCACCGCTGCGTCATCCAAAAAAAACGCCCCGGTCCTCGTTAAGAGGGCCGGGGCGTTTTGCATTTCTGACGGTTGGTAGAAAGACCTTGATGCACGACAAGAAGGGGTGCGACACGTGTGCGACATGTTGTCACATCGGCAGTGTCGCAAGGCATTTCAAAAGGATTAATTGGCATAAGGTCTGGCAACAAAATTGGACTGCCCGGATGCTGATTCAATTCGCCCGGAAAGTGATGAGGCAGGCAGTTTTAACAAGTGCTGGCGAATTGCCGGAGCCCTTGTCACGTGGGGGCTTTGGCAATCTCGGGAGAGGGTGTAGGGGGCTCGAAGCTGTCTGAACTGCGGGAGATAGACCTACTAATTTTGGTGTTTTTGTTGAGAATCAATTTCGATAACATGCCCGACTTTTACGAAATACGTTAATGATTGTTGCTGGAATGGATAAAAATTATTTCGGGATGAGACATGGTTTATGAATCGTTACATATCTACAATCGCCCGCACTGAATTCCCGGCACTGCTCACCCTTAATCAGGTGCTTGAGCAGAAAGAAGGGCGTCGAGAGGCCTGAAGGCTTCATGCGACTCCCCGGTGTCGGAGCCTTCCAACTATCCGCACCAAATGGAATTGGTCTGTAACAAGGCCTTTGACCACGAATTCGAATAAGAACTTACCGCTGGCCCAGGATTTGTCGAGCAGCGTCTGACGCGCGACGGGCAGCCCTTATTCAATCCAAGAAAAATGCCAACCCTTGGCAGGGTGAAGTGTTGGCGATCAAAACCCAACTGCATTGCGCAAGCTGCTTTAGAGGTCGTGAGATGAGTAAAAACAGGTACCCCAGACTACTAGGCTTATTGCCGCTGATTGGCACGTTGTTGCTGTCAGGCTGCAACATGACCTTGCTCGATCCCAAGGGCCAGGTGGGCCTGGATGAGCGAAACCTGATCATCACCGCAACGCTGCTGATGCTTCTTGTCGTGGTACCGGTCATCGTCATGACCTTCCTGTTCGCCTGGAAATATCGCGCCTCCAACACCGACGCCGTATACACGCCGAAGTGGTCGCACTCCACCAAGATTGAAATCGCGGTGTGGGCCATTCCAGTGCTGATCATCATTGCCCTGGGTTATGTCACCTACAAGTCGACCCACGCACTGGACCCGTACAAACCACTGGAATCCGACGTCAAGCCGGTCACCATTCAAGTGGTCTCGATGGACTGGAAGTGGCTGTTCATCTACCCGGAACAAGGCATTGCCACGGTCAACAAGATCGTCTTCCCGGCCAACACGCCAATCAATTTCCAGATCACCTCCGACACCGTGATGAACTCGTTCTTCATTCCGGGCCTGGGCGGCCAGATCTACGCGATGGCGGGCATGCAGACCAAACTGCACCTGATCGCCAACCAGAACGCTGAATTCGACGGTATCTCCGCCAACTACAGCGGCGCGGGTTTCACCGGCATGAAGTTCAAAGCAATCGCCACCTCTCAGGCTGATTTCGATGCCTGGGTCAGTGATGTCAAGAAGGCACCTAAACAGCTTGAAAAAGCTGAATACGAAGCCCTTTCCAAACCAAGCCAGAACAATCCAGTAGAGCTCTACTCCTCGTTCACGCCGAACCTGTTCCAGACCATCGTCGACAAGTACGAAGGCATGAAACCGGGTCCGAAAGTGGACCACGAGAAGAAAGAGAAAGAAGTGGCCCAGATGGAAGGGATGGACATGAGTTCGCATTCAGCTGCCGGGGCAGAGGAGTAAACGATGTTTGGTAAATTAAGTTGGGAAGCGGTCCCGTTCCACGAGCCGATCGTGATGGTGACCATCGCCATGATCGCGCTCGGCGGTCTGGGCGTGTTCGCTGCAATCACCTATTTCAAGAAGTGGACCTACCTGTGGTCCGAGTGGCTGACATCGGTCGACCACAAGAAAATCGGCGTGATGTACATCGTCGTGGCCATGATCATGCTGCTGCGTGGTTTTGCCGACGCCATCATGATGCGTTCCCAGCTGGCCCTGGCCACTGAAGGTTCGCCTGGCTACCTGCCACCTGAACACTATGACCAGATCTTCACCGCTCACGGTGTGATCATGATCATCTTCATGGCGATGCCATTCTTCACCGGCCTGATGAACCTTGCAGTGCCGCTGCAGATCGGCGCCCGTGACGTTGCCTACCCGTTCCTGAACTCCCTGAGCTTCTGGCTGCTGGTCTCCGGCGTTGTGCTGGTTAACGTGTCCCTGGGTGTCGGCGAATTCGCCCGTACCGGTTGGGTTGCGTATCCACCGCTGTCGGAACTGGGCTACAGCCCTGGCGTGGGTGTGGACTACTACATCTGGGCGCTACAGCTATCCGGGCTAGGTACGACGCTGACCGGGGTCAACTTCCTGGCCACCGTGCTGAAAATGCGTACCCCGGGCATGAAAATGATGGACATGCCGATCTTCACCTGGACCTGCACCTGGGCCAACGTACTGATCGTCGCTTCCTTCCCGATCCTGACCGCTACCCTGGCACTGCTGACGCTTGACCGTTACATGGATTTCCACATTTTCACCAATGAACTTGGTGGCAATCCGATGATGTACGTCAACCTGTTCTGGGCCTGGGGTCACCCCGAGGTTTACATCCTGATTCTGCCGGCATTCGGGATCTTCTCCGAAGTCATCTCGGCGTTCTCCGGCAAGAAGCTGTTCGGTCACCACTCGATGATCTACGCCTCGGGCGCGATCTCGATCCTGGGCTTCATGGTTTGGCTGCACCACTTCTTCACCATGGGTTCGGGTGCCAGCGTCAACGCCTTCTTCGGTCTGGCGACGATGCTGATTTCCATCCCGACGGGTGTGAAGCTATTCAACTGGCTGTTCACCATCTACCAGGGCCGTCTGCGCATGACCAGCCAGGTGCTGTGGACCCTGGGCTTCATGGTGACCTTCGCCATCGGCGGCATGACCGGCGTGCTGCTGGCCATTCCGGGTGCTGACTTCGTTCTGCACAACAGCCTGTTCGTTATTGCTCACTTCCATAACGTGATCATCGGCGGCGCAGTATTCGGCTACATCGCAGGCTTCGGCTTCTACTTCCCTAAAGCGTTCGGCTTCAAGCTGCACGAAGGTTGGGGCAAGGCAGCGTTCTGGTTCTGGATCTCGGGCTTCTTCGTCGCGTTCATGCCGCTCTATGTATTGGGCTTCATGGGCATGACCCGTCGTCTGAACAGCACCACCAACCCTGAGTGGACGCCTTACCTGCACGTTGCAATGTTTGGCGCGATCCTGATCGCTGTCGGTATTGCCTGCCAGTTGATCCAGCTGTACGTCAGTGTCCGTGACCGTAACAAGCCGGAAAACATGTGCGAACACGGTGACCCGTGGAATGCCCACACGCTGGAATGGTCGACTTCGTCGCCACCACCGTTCTACAACTTTGCCGTTCTGCCGAAAGCCGACTGCATCGACCCGTTCACCGAGGCCAAGGAAAACGGTACTGCGTACAAGGCCCCGGCCAAGTACGAGCCGATCCACATGCCAAACAACACCGCGACCGGCCTGGTCATGGGTGCTCTGTTGACCGTGTTCGGTTTCGCGATGATCTGGCACATCTGGTGGATGGCCATCTTCGGCCTCGCCGGTACCGTGATCTACTTCGTTATCCATGCTGCCCGTGATGACCAGGGCTATATGGTGCCGGTCGACGTGATCGAGCGCACCGAAGCCGAGCAGCACAAGCGTCTGGTAGCCGCCGGGAAAATCCCGGCCACTGCCACCCGTGTTGAAACCTCGTTGGAACAGGCTTAAACCATGTCGAACTTAGTGACCAATGCTGGACACACCCATGTCGATGGACATGGGCACGATGACCATCACCACGACTCGGGCGAGATGACCGTATTCGGTTTCTGGCTCTACCTGATGACCGACTGCATCTTGTTTGCGTCGATCTTCGCGGTGTACGCGGTACTGGTTAACAACGTAGCGGGTGGCCCGTCGGGCCACGACATCTTCGAGCTGCCATACGTGCTGGGCGAAACCGCCTGCCTGTTGCTCAGCTCGATCACCTACGGCTTCGCCATGCTGGCGTTGTTCAAAGGCAACAAGAAGGCGGTACTGGGCTGGTTGGCCATCACCTTCCTGTTCGGCCTGGGCTTCATCGGCATGGAGATCAACGAGTTCCACATGCTGATCTCCGAAGGCTACGGTCCTAACCGCAGCGGCTTCCTGTCCGGGTTCTTCACCCTGGTCGGCACCCACGGTCTGCACGTGACCAGCGGTCTGATCTGGATGGCGATCATGATGTATCAGGTCCAGAAAAAAGGCCTGACGTCGACCAACAAAACCCGTCTGAGCTGCCTGAGCCTGTTCTGGCACTTCCTGGACGTGGTGTGGATCTGCGTATTCACCGTTGTTTACCTGATGGGGACCCTGTAATGGCTAACGCAGCTCACTCACACAATGGCCACGA
Organism: Pseudomonas sp. B21-040; assembly: GCF_024748695.1. Classification (NCBI taxonomy): domain Bacteria; kingdom Pseudomonadati; phylum Pseudomonadota; class Gammaproteobacteria; order Pseudomonadales; family Pseudomonadaceae; genus Pseudomonas; species Pseudomonas sp. B21-040. The sequence goes on along the minus strand of NZ_CP087176.1, from coordinate 5,498,957 downwards.
CAGTCACGACGACAGCCACGGCAGCGTCAAGTCGTACGCCATCGGCTTCATCCTGTCGGTGATCCTGACGATCATTCCTTTCGGCCTGGTGATGTACCCGTCGCTGCCGAAAGCCATGACCCTGTGGATCGTACTGGTCTTCGCAGTTATCCAGGTGCTTGTTCACCTGGTGTACTTCCTCCACCTGGACCGCTCCGCTGCCCAGCGTAACAACGTGATCGCGTTTGTTTTCGCCGCATTGGTAATCGTTCTGTTGGTTGGCTTGTCGCTGTGGATCATGTTCAGCATCCACACCGTCATGATGGCGCACTGAGGAAAGTCCGGATGTCCTTTAAGCACTTTATCCAAATCACCAAACCGGGGATCATTTTCGGTAACGTGCTTTCTGTGGCGGGCGGATTTTTCCTGGCCTCGAAAGGGCATGTCGATCTGGCCATTTTCCTGGCCGCCATGATCGGCACGTCCCTGGTGGTGGCTTCGGGTTGCGTGTTCAACAACTGCATCGACCGCGACATCGACCTGAAGATGGAACGCACCAAGAACCGGGTGCTGGTCCAGGGCTTGATCTCCCTGAAACTGGCCCTGGCCTTTGCGACCGTCCTGGGTGTTGCCGGCGTCGCATTGTTGTACAAGGTGGCGAACCCGTTGGCCGCGCTGTTCGCGGTGATCGGTTTCATCATCTACGTCGGCTTCTACAGCCTGTACCTCAAGCGCAAGTCGGTTCACGGCACGCTGGTGGGCAGTCTGTCGGGCGCCATGCCGCCGGTGATTGGCTACGTCGCTGTGACCAACAGCTTCGACATGGCCGCACTGACCCTGCTGGTGATGTTCAGCCTGTGGCAGATGCCGCATTCCTACGCCATCGCGATCTTCCGCTTCAACGATTACCTGGCCGCATCGATTCCGGTGCTGCCAGTGAAGCGCGGGATCCAGGTGGCCAAGAAGCACATCCTGATCTACATCCTGGCCTTCCTCGTGGCGACCTTGATGCTGACCTTCAGCGGCTACGCCGGCATGAGCTACCTCGCCGTCGCCGCGGCCATGGGCATGTACTGGTTGTACATGGCCTGGACCGGCTACAAGGCAGTGGATGACACGGTCTGGGCACGCAAGCTGTTCGTGTTCTCGATCTTCACCATTACCGCGTTGAGCGTGATGATGTCCCTGGACTTCAAAGTGCCGACCGAGTTGCTGCTGACGTACGCGCCTTAAGCGTCGGATGCTGTAAACAAAAGCCCCGCCTTCGAGAGAAGTGCGGGGCTTTTTGTTGGGGGGCAAGCAGAAAAACTCAGCGATCAAGCAACCGGAAAAACCGGTCCCGCACCTGGGTGTTATCGCTATGCGCGACATTGAAACGCAGGAAGCTGCTGGCATCGGCCGCTTTGCTCAGCAAGGTGCCGGGCGCCAGCACCAGGTCAATGTCGAGGCCTTTGCTGGCCAGGGTTTCAGCGTGGAAACCTTCGGGCAATCGGGTCCAGATAAACAACCCTTCCCCCGGCAGCGACGATACCGAGCACCCGGCCTCCACCAGCCAGCGCGCCACACGGCTGCTGGATTCGTAGAGGCGGTCGACGGTGCGGCGGGTGTGTTTGGCGTAGCTTCCATTGTTGAGCATGGAGCAGGTGATCTGCTCCGCGAGTTCCGAGGTCACACCGCCACAGGCCATTTTCAAAGCAATCATCCGGGCCGCCAAGGGCCGCGACAACACGCTGTAGCTGACACGGCTGTTGGCGGTCAGGGTCTTGGAAAAACCGGAGACGTAACTGACCGTGTCCAGCCCGCCCGCGGCCAGGCGCGGTGTGCGTTTCTGCTGGATGTCGCCATACAAGTCATCTTCGACGATATGAAAACCATAGCGGTGACTCAGTTCCAGCAGGCGATAAACCTGGGCGGCGGTGAACGAGTGGCCGGTCGGGTTATGCAGCGTGCTGTTGGTCATATACAGCACGGGGCGATGGGCAATCAGCAATTGCTCGAACGCCTCAAGGTCCAGGCCATCGCAATCGCGGGCAATGGTGATGACCTTGGCGCCGTGCAACGCCAGATTGGCGTGCATGTTGAAGTAACACGGGTCGTCGAGTACTACCGTATCGCCAGGCTTTATCAACAGGCGCATCAGCAGGTCGATCGCCTGCACGGTGTTGGAAGTGGTGATGATTTGTTCCACCGGTGCCTCGATACCGACGGTCGACAACTTGACCCGTAATGCCTCGCGCAACGGCAGATAACCGCCCACTTCACCGTACTCGCCCATGCGCAGCGTCGTCGCGCGAAGTGTCGCGCGTACGGCTTTGAGCAGTTCTTCGGCGGGCAACCAGGAGGCGGGGAGGAATCCGCAGCCGGGACGCAGCGCACCGTTTTCCAGCAACAGTGCACGGCGGACCCGGCTGAGCGTGTCCTGAGGTTGCAAGTCCGGACCGGCAACCGCGGACGGCGGATTGATGGCTCGCTGAACGTAATGCCCGGAACCCTGGCGCGAGACCACCAGTCCCTTGGCGCGCAACCGGTCAAGGGCATCGACCATTGTCGACTTGCCCACGTTCATCAAGCCCGAGAGCTCGCGAATGGGTGGCAGTTTGGCCCCATGGGGCAGGCCTCCCTGGTTGATCGCCATCGTCAGCTGATCGACGATCTGCTGCACCAGCGGCATCCCTGGCTGAAGTTCGATGGCGGCGATGACTGCACGCTGAGCCTGCATTTTACTGGTCTCCCTGGCAGTAAAGTTCGTTGGATTCTATACGAACTTACCCTGAACAAGACAAGTGTCTGATGCCTACCATCAACTGCGCTTTTCGCTCTCTTGATGAAGAAGGTTCGGTAGATGATTAAGCAATTGACTCGCGACGAACGCTTCGTCGCCCTGGCAAAAGAACTGGGTTTTGATATCTACGACGAGAACGCTGCTGGCGGACATTACGCGCCGCTGATTCGACATGAAGATGAACTGTACATCAGCGGGCTGGTGCCGCGAATGAACGGCAAAATTCAGTACCCTGGCAGGGTGGGGCTGGAGCTCAACCTGGCAGATGCTCAAGAAGCGGCGAGTATCAGTGCGATACGAGGGCTGGCGCTGATTTACGCCGCCATCGGTTCACTGGAGCACATAAAGGCGCTGCTTCGCATAACGGTCTATGTGAAATCCACCTTTGATTTTGTCGATCTCAGTGACGTGGCCAATGGCGCATCGGATGTCTTTACGCATGTACTAGGCGATGCCGGTAAACACACCCGTACGACCGTCGGTGTTTATCAGCTGCCGAAAAACGCGCCGGTAGAAGTGGACATGATGGTGGCGCTGCATTCGTCAGCTCCGTCATCCTGAGTGCAATAAAAAGCCCTGCTTCAAGGGCAGGGCTTTTCGGTCATCGGCGTTTACCCGACTGATTTACTGCGCGGCGATGCTGTAGCCGTCGAACGCGGTTTGCTGCTGCAGTGCGGTGATGATGTTCTTGCGGTTGACCGCTTGTTCGACGCCGGCGTTATCGAGGAACGTCTCGCTTTCAATCACTGCGTCATCGCCTTCGCCGACGAAGGTGAAGCCGAGGAACTCCAGCGCTTTGCGGTCAACGTTCAGGCTTGAACGCGGGGTGCGCAGCGGCAGGGTGACGTTTATGCCGTCCTTGCTGATGGTGAACACTTCGAGATCTTTCTTGGCGCGAGCCACTTTGCTTTTGCCACTGCTCGGATTGCTGATGGCCTGGTGAGTCTGGTTCAGCACTTTCAGTGCGAGGCCGTAGACGATCTCCTGAAACGCCGGGTCATCCTTGAAGCTGGAGAGAATCCGGCTGATCGGGAATTTGCTGCTCAGGTCTTCGAGAGCGGCGATGTCGGCCGCTTCCGCGTCCTTGAGTTGCTTGAGTTCGCCCATCAGCTCATAGGCTTTATCGTCGTCGAAGCTGTCATGTGCCTGGCGAATCGCGGCGCGCAGCTCGCGGATCTGGTCGCTTTCCCGGGTGGACTGAAAAGCGTCCAGGACCATCTCGCTGATGGTCTTGGCCTGTGGCACATGCTGTGAAAGATTGATGGAGTTTTCGTATTCCGCTTTGGACGACAAGGTGACTACGGATTCAGCGGTGTTGGAATCGGACATTGAAATTTCACTACTTCTTTTAACTTGAATTGAGGCGAGAAAGCACAGGGCCTTTTCAGGCCGACTAATCTATTGGACCGTGGCAGCGTTGTCACGGGTGAACAGGCAACTGGTCGTCATTTTTGCGAGCCGTTACCTGAATGTGTACCGCCGACTAGGTCCCGGTTGAATTGAGATTCATCGAGCGAACCGCCCATTGCTCTGCCGTTTGCTGATCCACCGGCAAGGAGAAGCGAAAGGTCGCGCCTCGTCCGGGCAGATCGATCAGCTGGATCTCGCGACCATGCAATTGCAGGATCCGATGCACGATACGCAGCCCCAGCCCGCCATCGCGCCGTGCACCGCCAATGTTGAAGGGACGCAGGAACAGCCCTTCGCGCAACTGTGGTGCGATGCCGGGGCCGGTGTCGCTGACGGTGACTTCGATAAACGGCCCTTGTGGGCGCAGGCTCAATTCGACTTCTCCACCTTGAGGGGTATTGCGCAGGGCGTTGTCGAACAGGTTGGTCAACACCCGCTCGATCAATCCCAGGTCGGCGCAGGCGGAGGACACGTTGGGGGCAAAGGTTGCCTTCAGCTCAATTTGACGTGCTTCGGCGGTCAGCTCGAATTTCTGGAAGATGTCCTGCACCAGATCAGTCAGGGAAAAGCGTTCCAGTATCGGTTGTACGAAGCCATGCTCCAGCCTGACCAGTTCGAGCAGTGATTGCGCCAGGCCACCCACTTTTCGACTTTGATCCAGGGCGATGCCCAGATAGCGACGACGGTCGGCAGGGGATAACGTGGCGTCTTTGAGTGTCAGGGTTTCCAGGTATCCGTGCAGCGAGGCCAACGGTGTTCGCAGGTCGTGGGAAATGTTTGCCACCAGTTCACGGCGCTCCTGATCCTGGCGAGTCAGTGAGCGCCACTGTTCACTCAGGCGGGTTTGCATTTGCCGGAAGGCAGCGTCCAGCACGGCGATTTCATCGTGACTGGCCGCTTTGCCTACCGGTTCCGCGGCCGGTGGTGTGGAGGGAACGCCATCGATGTCGAACTGACTGACTCTTTCGGTCAAGCGGCGCAACGGTCGGGTAATCAGGGCAAATGCCGTGAGACCGGCGATCAGGCACAACAACGCGACCAGACCGATGGACCACAGGGCGGTATTGAGCGCGGCACTGGTGGCGCCGCGTTCGGCGAAGCGGTCGTGTTCTTCGCTGAGCAGTACCACATAGAGATAACCGGCGGGCTGACCGTTAACCCGCAATGGCGCGGCGCTGAAGACTTTGCGTCCATCGACGCTGCGCGGGTCATCGCCGAGAATCGGCAGGGCGTCGCCCTTGAGCAAGCGCTGGATCGGTCCGAGGTCGATCCGTTCCCGATGTATCCGGCCTTCGGGGGCGGCGCTGCCGACAATCTTGCCCTCGGAGTCCAGCAGATAGACCTCGACGCTGGGATTGACCTGCATGAGTTTGCTGAACAATTCGCGAACGGCATTGGGCATCAGGCCGCCAGCATCCATCAGCACGGTGTCGTGGGCGATGTGTTGCGCCAGATCGCGCGACAGTCCCTGGACCACTTCCAGTTCATGCATTTGATTGGCGCGCACTTGCATCCACGCCGATGTGCCACAGCACACCAGCAACAGAATCGCGAACACCAGGGACAGGCGTTGTGTCAGGGTCAGCCTCATGGCTGTTCCTCCTTGACCGCGAATTTGTAACCGCGCCCCCACACCGTGAGGATGCGCACAGGTTGCGCCGGGTCAGCTTCGATCTTGGCCCGCAGACGGTTGATGTGGGTGTTCACCGTATGTTCGTAGCCCTCATGGCTGTAACCCCATACCGCATTGAGCAAGTCCATGCGCGAGAACACCTTGCCCGGCTGGCGGGCGAAGAAGTAGAGCAGGTCGAACTCCCGTGGTGTGAGGTCCAGGCGCCGCCCGTCGAGCGAAACCTCGCGGGTGATCGGGTCGATGGACAGGCCGTCCGTCATCAGGCTGCCCGAGTCCATTTTCAGGTTGCGGGCCATGGCGTCTACCCGACGCAGCAGCGCCTTGACCCGGGCGACCAGTTCCAGCATCGAAAAGGGCTTGGCAAGGTAATCGTCAGCGCCGAGTTCCAGGCCCAGGATCCGGTGTACTTCGCTGGAGCGCGCACTGGTGATGATGATCGGGGTGTAGCGGGCCATCGCCCGCGCACGACGGCAGATTTCCAGGCCGTCGACACCCGGCAGCATCAGGTCGAGGATCAAGGCGTCCCAGCTTCCTTGCTGCAACAGGCGCATGCCTTCATCACCGTCGGCGCAGTGCACCACTTCGAACTGCTCATCGCGAAGATGCAGGCAAATCAGGTCGGCGATGTGCAGGTCGTCCTCGACCACCAGGACGCGTTTGGTCTGTTCCATAAAGCTCAATCCTTTGTCGCGAATGGGCACATTGTGCGGGTTTTCCTCAGCCTGAGTTATCACGAATTGTTTAACTCCTCGTGAGGATTTGGCGATCAACCCAAGCCTAGGCTGTGTTCCCTATCAGGCACCTGGAATTTTGGAGAAGGCCATGTTTTCACGGCGACAGTTTCTTGTAGCGGGCGGCGGGCTGGGGGCTGCAGCGTTGGTGATCGGAGTGTTGCCAAAATTTGCCGCCAGCACTGCACTGGTCAGTGATGCCGGCGCGGCGGAGGTATTCGAGGTGACCCACAGCGACAGCGAATGGCACGCCCTGCTCAGCGACGAGCAGTACGAGATTTTGCGTGAAGAGGGCACGGAGCGGGCCTACAGCAGCCCATTGAACAATGAACATCGCGCAGGTGTTTTCGCCTGTGCAGGGTGTGATTTGCCGCTGTTCTCATCCGACACCAAGTTTGACAGCCGCACCGGCTGGCCCAGTTTCTGGGCACCGCTGGATAAATCGGTGGCCACTCGTCAGGACCGATCCTTTGGTGTGCTGCGCGAAGAGGTTCACTGCCGGCGATGCGGCGGTCATCTGGGGCATGTCTTCGACGACGGGCCCAAACCCACCGGTCTGCGTTATTGCATGAACGGCCTGGCGCTGACCTTCAAGCCGCAGGCGGCTTGATCCGTGGGCATTTCCCTTCATTCACCTGGTGCAGGTCGACGCTATGTGGCTTTTGGTTCTCGCTTATCTCGGTGGTGTACTGACAATCGTCAGCCCCTGCATCCTGCCGGTACTGCCCTTTGTCTTCGCTCGAACCGGGCAGCCGTTTATGAAAAGTGGCTTGCCGCTATTGGCGGGGATGGCGCTGACCTTCGCGCTGGTCGCCACGTTGGCGGCGGTGGGTGGCGGTTGGGTGGTGCAACTCAATCAATACGGTCGCTGGCTCGCGTTGCTGTTCGTAGCACTGTTCGGGTTGACGCTGATGCTGCCCCGACTGGCCGAGCGACTGACACGGCCACTGGTGGCGGCCGGCAGCCGACTATCGGAGGCCGCCGGCGCCGATGCCCGGCCACGCCCCGGCGCTTCCTTCCTGATCGGCGTTGCCACGGGCCTGCTCTGGGCGCCTTGCGCCGGACCTATTCTGGGGCTGTTGCTGACAGGCGCGGCGCTGCAAGGGGCAAGCATCGAAACCACATTGCTACTGCTGGCTTACGCGGCCGGTGCCGCCACTTCCCTCGCTGTGGCGCTGCTGCTGGGCGGTAAAGTCTTCGCAGCGATGAAACGTTCGATTGGCGCAGGCGAATGGGTTCGGCGCGGTCTGGGGGCCGCGATGCTGGCGGGGGTTGCCGCGATTGCCCTGGGGTTGGATACGGGGATTCTGGCACGGGTTTCGACCGCGTCCACCGGTGGAATCGAACAGGCATTGGTGGGGCGATTGGCCGGCAAATCCCCGAATAACAGCGGGGCGATGATGGCCGCCGGTGACACGGTGAAAGTGAGTGACAAGGCCTCCGGTGTCTTGCCGATTGAAGGCAACCTTCCTGCACTGGATGGTGCAGTGCAGTGGCTCAATTCCCCACCTCTCACGGCGCAGGCCTTGAAGGGCAAAGTCGTGCTGGTGGATTTCTGGACCTACTCCTGCATCAACTGCCTGCGCACGTTGCCGTATGTGAAAGCCTGGGCCGAGAAGTACCGCGATCAGGGGTTAGTAGTGATCGGTGTCCATGCACCTGAATTCGCCTTCGAACGGGATGTTGGCAATGTCACCAAAGCCATGAAAGACCTCGGCATCAACTACCCGGTTGCCATCGATAACGACTACAAGATCTGGCGTGCCTTCAACAACGAGTACTGGCCGGCCCATTATTTTGCAGATGCTCAGGGGCGCATTCGCTATCACCACTTTGGTGAAGGCGAGTACGTCGAATCGGAGAGGGTCATCCAGCAGCTGCTGCGTGAAGCGGGAGCGGTGAAGGTCGCGGATGGCCTGATCAACGCTGATGCGACTGGGGTTCAGCTCGCGCCGGACATGAAGGAAGTGCAATCACCGGAAACCTATGTCGGTTTCCAGCGTGCGGAGCATTTCGTTCCCGAGACCAGCCTTGTGCCGGACAAAGTCGCCGCCTACACCCCACCCGCTGAATTGGCCCTCAATGACTGGAGCCTGGACGGAAAATGGAATGTCGGTTCCGAACGGGCGATTTCCAGCGCCCCCGCCAGTCGCATCGTCTATCGCTTCCACGCTCGCGATTTGCACCTGGTGCTGGGCCCTGCTGCCGACGGAAAACCAGTGCGATTCAAAGTGCTGATTGACGGAAAAGCCCCCGGCGATGCCCACGGCACCGATGTGGCGCCCGACGGCAGCGGCACTGTGAAAGAACAACGCTTGTATCAATTGGTGCGCCAGAGCGGCGGCGTGACGGACCGCACGTTCAGCATCGAGTTTCTCGATCCCGGCGTGTCGGCCTACGCGTTTACGTTCGGTTGAAGCCATTTCGTTTGTCTAGGAGTCATGTCCCATGAAAACCCTGATCACCTGGCGCCGCACCCTGTTGGGGATGGCTGCTGCCGGCATCATCAGTCAGTGCTCGGCCTTCTCGTTCGGTGCCGAAGACGCGGTCATCATTCCCCCGCCGGCCCTGGATGAAACAACCCAGGCCCACAGTGAAAAGGTGGTGTTTGCCGGCGGATGTTTTTGGGGCGTCCAAGGTGTGTTTCAACATGTCAAAGGTGTGAAGCAAGCCGTCTCCGGTTACGCCGGCGGCGCGGCCAGCACCGCCCGATATGAACGGGTCAGCGAGGGCGACACCGGCCATGCGGAATCCGTCGAAGTCACGTTCGATCCGGCTCAGGTCAGTTATGGCACGCTGCTACAGATCTATTTTTCGGTGGCCCACAACCCCACCGAACTGAATCGCCAAGGTCCCGACAGCGGCACTCAATACCGGTCGGCGATTTTCACTGAAAACACCGAACAGCAACGCATCGCCCAGGCCTACATTGCCCAGCTCGACGCCACCCATTTGTTCAACAAACCCATTGTGACCAGGCTGGAAACCTACAACGGTTTTTACCCGGCAGAAGAGGAGCATCAAGACTTTTTGACCGAGCACCCGAGCTATCCGTACATCGTGATCAACGATCTACCGAAAGTGGCGCAGTTGAAGCAGCTGTACCCGGACCGGTACCAGGAGAAACCGGTGTTGGTGAAGGCTGGAATGTAAAATCGACGTGGGGTTGGTTTCACCCCGAAATCACATTCTTGCCCGCCACCTTCGACCGATAAAGCGCCTGATCGGCCCTGGCCAGCAACCCGGTCTGTTGCTCTTCGTCAAAGCGCTGGACCACGCCAAAACTCATGGATACTTGAAACTCGCCCACGGCTGGCAGGCTCGACAATCCGTCGCGGATTTTCTCGGCGAGAAGTCTGGCTTCAGCCAACGAGGTATCGGGAAGGATGATGATGAACTCGTCACCTCCCCACCGCGCCAGCAGATCACCTTCGCGTACGCAGAGCTTCACGCCCTCGACCACCTGCACCAATGCCGCATCACCCAGGGCATGACCGTAGTGATCGTTGATGATCTTGAAGTCGTCGATGTCCATGGCGATCAGGGACAGCGGTCTGCGAAAGCGCTGGGCTCGTTCGCATTCCAGAGGCAGGGCTTTTTCCATCAGGTAGCGATTGGCGATGGATGTCAGCGTGTCGGTTTCCGCCAGTTTGCGGTTTTCTTCGAGTTGGATCTGAAGCTGCTGATTGACCCGAGACAATTCCCGGGTGCGCTCTTCAACTGTCGCTTCAAGGGAGTGAGTGCGTCGTTCCAACGCTTCAAGCAGGCGACGTTTGTCGTCGATGCTGCGGTGCGCGCCGATCATGCGCGCCACGGAGCCGTCAGCATTGCGGGACAGCACATAACCGCGGTCTTCGATCCAGGTGTAACTGCCGTCCAGCATGCGGCAACGATATTCGGCCTGGTAGGTGGGCGCGCGCTGTTGCACGTAATCATCAAACACGGCCATGACCGCGGGGTAGTCGTCAGGGTGAATGAGGTTTTCCCAAGTCAACGCCGTGTTGTCCAGGGAATGAGGCTCGTAGCCGAGCATCTTGTACCAACCGGGATTGCGGTAGACAAAGCCGGTGTTGGCGTTCCAGTCCCAAATACCGTCGCTGACCAATTCCAGAATGGTGTGCAGCAGGTCTTCGCTAAAATCTGACGCATTGAACTTCAACGGCTTGATATTCGACGCTTCCCCCATCACCGCTCTCCCTGACGCACAGATATCAATTGATTCGCCTGGCATCGAGATTAGTGCATGGCACGTTGCCCCCGCTAGTGTTTGCCCCATAACTGCATGGCAAAGTCGACGAAGTGGCGTAGTTTCGGTAAACGGTAGCGATCCTGGGCGTATACCAGGTGCATTGGCCGGCTCGGCAGCCGGTAGTTCTGCATCAGTGCTACCAGTTTTCCGTTGAGCAAGTCTTGCTCTACCAACGCATCGGGCAGCATCACGATGCCCATCCCGGTTCGAGCCGCCTGATGCAACCCCGCCGAACTATTGATCAGCATCGGGCCGCTGACAGCCACCATCACTTCACCTTCCGGCCCACTCAGGCGCCATTGTTTTTCGACCGATTGCCAGTCATCCCCGACCGGGTAAGCAAAGGACAAACAGGCGTGATGTTGCAGGTCTTCGGGCATTTGCGGTATCCCGCGGCGCGCCAGGTATTCGGGAGAAGCGCACATGGTCAGGGTGTAGTCGATCAGCGGGCGGGCGATCAGGTTGGACGGCTCGATTGCGCCCAAGCGAAACGCCACATCGAGGCTGTTCTCGAGTAGATCGGGACGCCCGTTGGTGAGCACCACATCCAGTTTGACTTGCGGACATTGCAGCGAGAACTCACTGAGCGCCGGCGCGAGCCTTTCCGTGCCGAACGTCAGCGGCGCCGTAATGCGCAGGGTCCCACTCGGCGCGTCCTGACTCTGTTCGGCCAGGCGTTCGGAGTCAGCCACCAGCCCGAGTACTTCCAGGCAGCGCTGGTAGTAAGCGGAGCCGAATTCTGTCAGGCGCTGGCGCCGTGTTGTACGGTTGAGCAGGCGCACCCCCAGGCGTTGTTCCAATGCGCGAAGGTGATTGCCGACCATGGTTGTGGACATTTCGCACTGCTGCGCGGCGGCGGTCATGCTGCCGGCTTCCACCACTTTTACGTAAACCGTCATTGCCTGGAACAGATCCATTATCAAGCCCGGCTTTAAGATGATTGAAGTGTTACAGCGTTTATCCAGCTCAGGTGGCTAACCATACTGTAAAAACACCGACCATTGATGGAGCTTGATGTCATGACCGCCGCCTGCCTGATGAGCACTTACCAACCGCTGGCCTTGAGTTTCAGCAAAGGGCTGGGCACACGCCTGTGGGATGAGGCCGGTCGTGAATACCTGGACGCAGTGGCGGGAGTGGCGGTGACCAACGTTGGCCACTCCCATCCGCGCATTGTGTCGGCGATCAGCGAGCAGGCCGGTTTGCTGTTGCACACATCGAACCTCTACAGCATCGACTGGCAACAGCGCCTGGCGCAAAGGTTGACGACGCTGGCGGGTATGGATCGGGCGTTCTTCAACAACTCCGGCGCCGAAGCCAATGAAACCGCACTGAAACTCGCGCGGCTTCACGGTTGGCACAAAGGGGTCGAGCAACCCCTGGTGGTGGTCATGGAGAACGCTTTTCATGGCCGCACGCTGGGCACGTTATCCGCCAGCGATGGCCCGGCCGTGCGCCTGGGTTTCAACGAGTTGCCGGGGGATTTTGTCAAAGTGCCCTTCGGTGATCTCGGTGCTTTGGATAAGGTGCATCAAGCCCACGGCCAAAGAATCGTGGCCATTCTGATGGAGCCGATCCAGGGCGAAAGCGGCGTCCAGTTGGCACCACGCGGTTATCTCAAAGCGGTGCGCGAGCTCTGCAACAGGCACTCATGGCTGATGATGCTCGACGAGATCCAGACCGGTATCGGCCGCACCGGTCAATGGTTCGCGTTCCAGCAGGAAGGCATTGTCCCGGACGTCATGACCCTGGCCAAAGGCCTCGGCAACGGCGTCCCCATCGGCGCCTGCCTTGCCCGGGGTAAAGCCGCTGACTTGTTCACTCCGGGCAGCCACGGCAGCACCTTCGGCGGTAATCCGTTGGCCTGTCGTGTCGGATGTACAGTGCTGGACATCATCGAAGAACAAGGTCTGCTGGAAAATACCAGGCTTCAAGGCGCGCGCTTGCTCGCCAGGTTGCAGACCGAACTGGCCGGGCACCCGAACGTCATGGCCATTCGTGGCCAGGGCTTGATGATCGGCATCGAACTCAAGCAGCCGATCCGCGACCTGACCTTGATCGCCGCGCGGGATCACGGTTTGCTGATCAACGTGACACGGGGCAAGACCATTCGCCTGCTGCCGCCGCTGACGATTGATGAGCGGGAGGTGGAGATGATTGTCAGAGGCGTATGTCGGGCCGTGACTATTGCCTGACATACGTTCCCGATCGTTTCCACGCTCTGCGTGGGAATGCCTCTTGTGACGCTCTGCGTCACGCTTTCGGGAACGCGGAGCGTCCCTGGCTGCATTCCCACGCAGAGCGTGGGAACGATCAAAAAGTGGACTGGATTCACTGTTCGGTAGTGAGATCAGTGAGATCAGTGAGCGGTGTAGTCCCCATCCGAACAACGCGCCATCCCAGCCTGCCATCACCTCAGCTTGGGGACTCACCCCGCAGCGCAGTAATTACTCAACCCGTAACAAGCGATCTATAAACGCCGTAATTTCACCGCGATCCTCGAGTTTGATTTTTGTACCTCCAAACCCTTGAAACAATCGCCGGTGCGCGCCGAGCCCGCTCGAGTCTTCACGGCGATGGTAGTTTTCGGCCCACTCCAATAACGAGATCAGTCGCTCGTCGTCGTGTTCTTCTCGCTGGCGAATATTGGCGACGCAATATTCGTCATCGACACACAACCAGATCAGCGCTGTCGCTCGGTGGACAAGTTCGCTGATGATCCAGCCGTAAACACCCTCGATCACCCACTGTTCCTCACTGGCCGCGATCCGTGCCATGCCCAATACTGCGGCACCCGGGCGGGCAATGCTGTGTTCGTCCGACACCCAGTGAATCCGATCGAGATCGATCCATGGCACCTTGAGGTGTTTGGCCAATCGTTTAGCCAGCCAGCTTTTGCCTGAGCCAGAGTTGCCGATGATCAGCGTTCGGGTGAGGTTCATGGTGACTCGCCGTTTCAGTCGTCATGTTCAGGCGCAACCATCCGGGTCTTGGGCGAGCCGTTTGAGTTGTGCTGATAAATATCCTGGGGTTGTCCTTTCTCATTGAAGAACACTTGGCCGATGCCTGCCGAGTTCCATAGCCGTTCGCCAGCTTCTGCGTGTTCAGGGGTATACGGGACGATGCGCATGCGCCGACGTTTGGTCAGCCAGTTCAGGGGCGAGCGCGGCGAATAGAGCCAGCGATTGAGGCGGTCGAACCATTCGAGCAGGGTGGGCGGAAATTCGTTTTTGATGCCGCTGCTGGTGATCTGCCAGATTTTCGGACCCGCCTTGCGGTGTCGGATCAATACTTCGTAGACGAAGGAATAATGCACATCGCCGGACAGCACCACGTAGTTACCCGGTGTGCGCGAGTGTCGGAAAATGTTCAAGATCACTTGGGCTGCGCCGCGATGAGCCATCCAGTTTTCGGCGTCCACCAGCAGTGGAAAACCGCACCAGCTAAAGGCTTTTTGCACGGTTTCGATCAGTTTGACGCCGAAGATCGGCGCCGGTGACACGATGATCGCCGACGGATGATCCAGTAATTCCTGTTGCAGTTCACTGAGCGCTTCCCAGTCCAGCAGGCCCGAGGGTTGCTTGAGATTCATCTCGCTGCGCCAACGACGGGTGCGGGTGTCTATCACGACCAGCGCAGGCGTGGTGGGCAGCACGTAATGCCACTGCTGAAAACGCAACAGCGTATCGATCAAGTCATCCTGCAGCGCACTGTCGAGGTAACGATCGCCTCCGGTGGCGCCGAGCAGACGGGTTTTTTCCAGCACATCGCCAAACGCCAGCGGGTTGTTGCCCCAGCCCTGGCACAGCATGTAGGCGATCAAGGCGTTGCCGATGATGCGCTTGGAGAACGGATGGCCGTAGGCCGTTTCCTCCCATTGCGCGCTAAGGTTCCAGTCGTCGGTAATGTCGTGGTCGTCGAAAATCATCAGGCACGGCAGGTGCGCCATGGCCCGCGCGGCACGGCCCAGGCCGGACTTGAAGTCATCGATGCGGGTTTGTTCAAGGGCATAGCGCTTGCGCCTTTCAGGTGTCAGCGCGGGCGGTTGCGGGGCGATCAGGGTCCATGGAATCGGCGACCAGACCAGCAGGTACATGGCCATGACTTCTGCGAACGTCACCAGGTGATTGTCGGCGCTGCTGCTGGTGAAAATCGGCTTGCGTGCGCCACCGAAAAAACGCTCGCGCAGGGTCTCATTGCTCTCAAGCGCCGGTAACAGATCCTCACGGTGGTAGTAACTGACCGGGTGTTCGTAGAGTTTGGCGCTGTCGCTGACCACGGCGCCTTCGAGATGTTCATCGAACAGGCCCAGGCGCTCGATCAAGGCGTGAATCGCTCGCAGCATCGGCCCGGCGACGTCGTCGGCGTAGACCTGATCGCCGGTCATCATCAGCAGTGCCGGCCTCTGCAACGCATCGTGTTCCGTCGCCAACAACTGGTCGACGCAGAGCAGGCCATCAATGGCCGGGTGATGAGGTTTTCGGCAAGAGCCATGCAGCAGTTGATCAACCCGGGAACGCAGCACGAAGTTCGGGCAACGGGCATCGCCGTACAACAGGTGCGGCGCCCAATCGGCGATGCCGGATTCAACGCCATCGATCAGCAGGTCATATTCAATCAACGTGTCGCAGGGCAGGGCGGTGTCCAGCGGCACATCGACCAGGTGCACAAAGGCATGCTTGCCGACCGCGATCACCGTGCATTGCCCGCCATCGAGGCGGATATCGCCGACACCCTGCAAGCGCAAGGTCAGCTCCAGCGCCCGGGAACCCACCAGCCACAACACCAGGCGTGTGGGCTCCAGGCGCCGCAACAGCGGGCCGACAAGGACCGGTGGCAGGGCGTGATGGCTGTCGGGGAGTGGCGAAGACATGGGCATGCAGATTCAGGACTCTTGGCGCGCAGAGCACGTGATGATAGCGCAGCCAGCGGTCGGGGTTGTCTGATGGCTAAAGGCTTAAAACCTCACCGGATGTGTCTTGGAAAGGTGGCGGGGCAGGGTGGTGATCACTTGGCAGGAAAGATCACTGCCCACACCACTAACGTGATGAATGCCGCCAGCAGGCTGCACGATCCGGCGATCAAATGACGCCGAACCGGGGACTCCTCCCGCTTGAATCGGGTGAGAACCAACAGCCATGTCCCGACGAAAGCGCCGATGATCGCCATGAACGAATAGAGAAAGTAGGCCGGTCCTCGCGCTGCCTGTGGTTCGGCGCCGATAAAAATCAGCACGATGATCCCGACGATGAAACTGGCCAAGGCCCCGGCCAGGTTGGCAAACCACAGATTGAAGCTGCCACGGTTTCTAACGATCCAAAACCAGATCCCCGCTGACGCAGCGAAGAACACCAAGAGGGCGATGAATATCATTGAGTCTTCCTTGTTCGTTGATCACGTGAGGTGATGGCGTTAAGGCCACAATCCACAGTGTTGGACGGCGGGAAGATATCAAACTGGAAGTTTGTACAGAAAGGAAAGATCGAAAGATCGTGACTTGAGTCTGTCAGTCAGGGTGCGCATGCCCTCGAATGCTCGGCTTGAAAATCACTGGAACGCCCCTTGCCCTGTCTTCACAGGACAAGGGGTCATTCGAGAGAACCTAAGCCTCCCAGCCCGCCCCACTGACGGCTGCCTGCGCCAATGGGTGCATGTCTGCCCCCTGATGCTCCGTCTGCCAGGCCAGCAATTCCTTGCGCATGCCGGGCGTCCAGTACATCTGAATGTGATTGCGCACGCCGAGCACGGCCGCTTGCTGATCCGGCTCGGTGGCGAAGTACTGGGCGATCTGGTTGGCCATTTTGATCAGGTTTTCAGTGCTCATCGGCGCACCTCGGCGGTTGTTCCAGCGGTGCGTGCCTGGCGGCGTTCGGTGAGCAACCGCTGTTGTTCGTCGCTGAATGCCTGATAGCGTTTTTGCCATTCGGAAGGGTGGTAGACGCGGCTGACCTCCACGGCGGTGACCTTGTACTCCGGACAGTTGGTGGCCCAGTCGGAGTTGTCGGTGGTGATGACGTTGGCCCCCGATTCAGGGAAGTGGAACGTGGTGTACACCACGCCCGGCGCAACCCGTTCGGTGACCCGCGCACGCAGGACGGTCTGCCCGGCACGGCTGCCGATGCCGACCCAGTCACCCTCGTTGATGCCACGGCTCTCGGCGTCGGTCGGGTGGATTTCCAGGCGGTCTTCGTCGTGCCAGGCGACGTTTTCGGTACGCCGGGTCTGGGCGCCAACGTTGTACTGGCTGAGGATGCGCCCGGTGGTCAGCAACAGCGGATAGCGACTGTTGACCTTCTCCTCGGTGGGCACATAACCGGTGAGCATGAAGCGCCCCTTGCCGCGCACGAATTCATCGATGTGCATGGTCGGCGTGCCGTCCGGTGCCGCAGCGTTGCACGGCCATTGCAGGCTGCCGTGGCGATCCAGTTCGGCGTAGCTGACGTTGGTGAAGGTCGGCGTCAGGCTGGCGATTTCATCCATGATTTCTGATGGATGTTTGTAGTTCATCGGGTAACCCAAGGCGTTGGCCAGAGCCACCGTTCCTTCCCAGTCAGCCTTGCCGCCCAGCGGATCCATGACCTTGCGTACCCGCGAAATGCGCCGCTCGGCGTTGGTGAAGGTGCCGTCCTTCTCCAGGAACGAAGCGCCCGGCAGGAATACGTGGGCGAACTTGGCAGTTTCATTGAGGAAAATGTCCTGCACCACCACGCATTCCATGGCCGACAACGCCGCGGTGACGTGCTGGGTATTCGGATCGCTCTGAGCGATGTCCTCGCCCTGGCAATACAAACCCTTGAAACTGCCGGCCAGTGCAGATTCAAACATGTTCGGAATACGCAGGCCCGGATCGGGTTGCAGCGTGACGTTCCACGCCTGTTCGAACTGCGCGCGCACCACCTCGTTGGAGATGTGCCGGTAGCCGGGCAACTCGTGGGGGAAAGAGCCCATGTCGCAAGAGCCTTGAACGTTGTTCTGGCCACGCAACGGGTTCACGCCCACGCCTTCCCGACCGATGTTGCCGGTAGCCATGGCCAGGTTGGCGATGCCCATGACCGCTGTACTGCCTTGGCTGTGTTCAGTGACGCCGAGGCCGTAGTAAATCGCCGCGTTGCCGCCGGTGGCATACAGACGAGCGGCGGCACGGATGTCGGCAGCGTCTACGCCGCAGATGGCGGCCAGCACTTCCGGCGAGTTTTCCGCACGGCTGACGAACTCGCTCCAGCGGGCGAAATCGCTGCCTTCGCAACGGGCGTCGATAAACGCCTGATCGAGCAAGCCTTCGGTGACGATGACGTGGGCCAAGGCGTTGAGCATCGCGACGTTGGTGCCCGGACGCAGGGCCAAATGATATTCAGCGCGGGCATGCACCGAGTCCACCAGATCAATGCGGCGTGGATCGATGACGATCAATCGAGCGCCTTCACGCAGGCGACGTTTGAGCTGGGAAGCGAACACCGGGTGGGCGTCGCTGGGGTTGGCACCCATCACCAGGATCACGTCGGCCTGCATCACCGAGTCGAAACTCTGGGTGCCGGCGGACTCGCCCAAGGTTTGCTTCAGGCCATAGCCGGTCGGCGAGTGGCAGACTCGCGCGCAGGTGTCGACGTTGTTGTTGCCGAACGCGGCGCGCACCAGTTTTTGCACCAGGTAGGTTTCTTCGTTGGTGCAGCGGCTGGAGGTGATGCCACCAATGGAATCGCGACCGTATTTTTGCTGCAAGCGGCGGAACTCGCTGGCGGCGTAGGTCACCGCTTCATCCCAGCTGACTTCCTGCCACGGGTCGTTGATGTGCTGGCGGATCATCGGTTTGGTGATGCGATCCGGGTGGGTCGCATAGCCCCAGGCAAAGCGGCCTTTGACGCAAGAGTGGCCGTGGTTGGCTTGTCCGTTTTTGTCGGGAACCATGCGCACCAGTTGGTCGCCTTTCATCTCGGCGCGGAACGAGCAGCCCACGCCGCAATAGGCACACGTGGTGATCACGCTGCGTTCAGGCTGACCCAGCTCGACCACACTTTTTTCCATCAGGGTCGCGGTAGGGCAGGCCTGCACACAGGCGCCGCAAGACACGCATTCCGAATCGAGGAAGTTATCGCCACCGGCAGCGGACACACGGGATTCGAAGCCGCGCCCGGTAATGGTCAGTGCAAAAGTACCTTGGGTTTCTTCGCAGGCGCGCACGCAGCGGTTGCAGACGATGCACTTGCTCGGGTCGTAATCGAAGTAGGGGTTGGAAGTGTCCTTCACATCGGCCAGATGGTTGTCGCCTTCATAGCCGTAACGCACTTCCCGCAGGCCGACCTGACCGGCCACGGTTTGCAGCTCGCAGTTGCCGTTGGCCGAGCAGGTCAGGCAGTCCAGCGGGTGATCGGAGATGTACAGCTCCATCACGTTGCGGCGCAAGGTCGCGAGTTTCGGCGTCTGGGTGTGCACGCTCATGCCTTCGCTGACCGGCGTGGTGCAGGACGCCGGATAACCGCGCATGCCGTCGATTTCCACCAGGCACATGCGGCACGAGCCGAAGGCTTCGAGGCTGTCGGTGGCGCATAGTTTCGGAATCGTGGTGCCCATCAGCGCAGCGGCGCGCATCACTGAAGTGCCTTCGGGCACGCTGATGCTGCGGCCGTCGATGTTCAGGGTGACTTGCACCTGACTGTCGCGGGCCGGGGTGCCGAGATCGATATCAGTGTTCGGGTCGAAGAGAGTGATCATTGGTCGGCCTCCGAAGATTGCAGACCGAAGTCGGCGGGGAAGTGCTTGAGGGCGCTGGCGACCGGAAAGGAAACCATGCCGCCCAATGCGCACAGCGAACCGTATTGCAGGGTGTCGCACAGGTCCTTGAGGATGATCACCTGCTCATCGCGACCGTTCTGATCCGGCGCGGCCAGCAGCCGGTCGATCACCTCCACGCCCCGGGTCGAACCGATGCGGCAAGGCGTGCATTTGCCACAGGATTCCTCGGCGCAGAACTGCATGGCGAAACGCGCCATGTGGGCCATGTCCAATGTGTCGTCAGCTACCACCACGCCACCGTGACCGAGCATGGCGCCGATGGCGGCGAACGCCTCGTAATCCAGCGGCGTGTCGAATTGCGAAGGTGGCACCCACGCGCCGAGCGGGCCACCGACCTGCGCGGCTTTCAGCGGCCGGCCACTGGCGGTTCCACCGCCGTAGTCTTCCACCAATTCACGCAGCGTCAGGCCAAAGGCCCGTTCCACCAGGCCGCCACGACGAATATTGCCCGCCAATTGGAAAGGCATCGTGCCGAGGGAACGGCCCATGCCGTAATCGCGATAGAACTGCGCACCCTTGGCCAGAATCAGCGGCACCGAGGCCAATGTCAGCACGTTGTGCACCAGCGTCGGCAGACCGAACAGCCCCTTCAGCGCAGGAATCGGTGGCTTGGCGCGGACGATCCCGCGTTTGCCTTCGAGCGAATCCAGCAGCGCGGTTTCTTCACCGCAGATGTAAGCGCCGGCCCCGACACGCACTTCCATATCGAAGGCCAAGCCGCTGCCGCCGACGTTGGCGCCGAGGTAACCGTTAGTCCGGGCAATCGCCAGCGCCTCGTTCAGCGTGGCGATGGCCTGTGGATATTCCGAGCGCACATAGATGTAGCCAAAGCTGGCGCCGACGGTGATGCCGGCAATGGCCATGCCTTCGATCAGCAGGAAGGGGTCGCCTTCCATCAACATGCGGTCGGCGAAAGTGCCGGAGTCGCCTTCGTCGGCGTTGCACACAATGTACTTTTGCACAGCCTGGGTGGCGCGCACGGTGCGCCATTTGATCCCGGCGGGGAAGGCTGCGCCGCCACGGCCACGCAGGCCTGAATCGAACACCGCGGTCGCAGTTTCATCGCCGCCAATAGTGACGGCTCTATTTAAACCCTCGAAACCGCCGTGGGCTCGGTAATCGTCCAGCGACAGCGGCCGGGTGATGCCGGCGCGGGCGAACAACAGGCGTTGTTGAGACTTCAGATACGGCAATTCTTCCACCAGGCCCAAGGCCAGTGGGTGCGAGGACGGGTCGCCTTGCAGCGCATCGAGCACCGACGGCACATCGGCAGCAGTCAGCGGGCCGAAGCCGAGTCGGCCTTGCGGGGTGTCCACTTCCAGCAATGGTTCCAGCCAGTACAGGCCGCGAGAGCTGGTGCGTTGCAGGTCGTGGCTGGCAAGGGCAGACGCCACCGCATCGGCACCCACGGCACGGGCCAGCGAATCACAGGATAGATAGAGGCTCATACGTCCTCCCGGCAAGCGTCGAGCAACGCATCAAGACGCTCGGCACTGAGCCGCGCATGCACCTGACCATCCAGCTCCAGAGCCGGCGAACAAGCACAAGCACCAAGGCAATACACCGGACGCAAACTGATGCTGCCATCGGCGCTGCTGCCGTGATCGTCCAGTTGCAGACGCTCGCGCAACTGCGCGGCAAGCTGCTCGGCACCGCGACTCTTGCACGATTCGGCCCGGCACAGACGCAGGATATGCCGGGCCGGCGGCGCGGTGCGGAAGTCATGGTAGAAGCTGATCACCCCGCGAATCTCGGCCTGACTCTGATTGAGGGCGTGGGCAATCTCGGGGATGGCGGCATCGGGGATGTAACCGATTCCCGCCTGAATCTCATGAAGGATGGGCAACAGTGCACCCGCAGAGCCCTTGTGGCGCTCCAGCACGCTGTTGACCATAGGCAATTGCAACATCTCATCAGGCATACAGCATTCCTCACGGTCACGGACAAACCAGGCGGTTGTCGGTCGTCCGAAAGTGTCGGCTGCGGCATTCACACCACGTCACGGTATCGTGGCATTGTCAGGCCGTTGGCCAGGGCACCCTGAGTGGGCATCTTGTTGTGCCCGGCGCAGTCTTTGCCGCACCTTTTATAGGGCATTAAGGCAGCTTGCCACGCTGGTTTTGATTCATCTGCACCAAAGCGACGTGTTTGGTTCTTTCTACGACTACTACCCGTTAAGTCTAGACGAGGCCCAGCCCAAGGCGCCGTATGCAGCCCGCACTCGGGATTTACGTTCAAAAAACAGGGAATGACAGATGATTGATTTCAACAACAAAGGCTTCTTCAAACTCAAGCAAAACGAAGAATACGCCGAACGCGTCAGCGCACTGCTGCTGGAAGGGGAGCAGGTCATCGACTCCTACAAATCCATGCGCGACGGCGTGGTGTTTACCAACAAACGCATCATTGCCGTCAACGTACAGGGCATCACCGGCAGCAAAAAAGACTTCACCTCGCTGCCCTACAAAAACATCGTGGCGTACTCGGTGGAAACGTCCGGCACCTTCGACCTGGATTCAGAGCTGGAGATCTATTTCTCGTCACTGGGCAAAGTGAAGTTCGAATTCACCGGCAAGACGTCGATGGTGGAAATCTCAAAACTGATCTCCCAACACGTCCTCTGACCCCAACACGAAAAAGCCCCGAAAACCTCGGGGCTAACAACGGCCTCCAGCTAACCGCAATTCCTGTGGGAGCGGGCTTGCCCGCGATAGCGCTAGTTCAGCCAACATCAATCCGGAACCAACCGCCGTCATCAAGCAGTCCGCTCCCCCATTTTTCAGCGTTTACCCTTCAGACGCCGCCGCCCGCTCAGGCGCCGCAGCAGAACCCCGACCCCGCCCAAGCACCTTCACCGCATCATCAACCACCGCCTTACTCAACGCCGTCAAATAATGCGCAGCCCAGGCGTGGCGATCTGTGTCTGTGGCGTAAGCGGCATCTTCATTCAGCTTCTTGGCGAGAAACAGAAAGTCAGAAGCCATGGCCAATGCATCGCCGAGGGGAACGCCGCAAGTGACGTGGAAGAGTGGTTGATCGGCGCAGTAAATGGCGGGGGTTAGGCCGATGGTTTTCAGCCCTGATTGATCGGTCATTGGCCACCTCCGTTGACGGAGAGGCGGTGGGCGAGGATGGACGATGGGGCGTTACGCAACTGAGAGTCGCGTTGAGGGAAAAGCCAGATTTTGTACGTATCCATACAGCGCATTGTGAAGCTCCTTAATTTTTAAGAGCCGCCACAATTCGTTACCAAGCGAATGGGTGGCAGCTGTGCGCAGGTTGGTAAACCGGGAAATCAAGGAAACCGGCACGTCCGAAGACGTCCCACGCACAGCCGCCATAACGCAGATCGCAGGCGAAAAAAAAGCGCCTGCGAACGCATGGCACTGTTGCGCAGTGATTTACCTCGGGTTACCAAGCCCGGCCGCTGAATTGGCAGCGACGGTGGGAGGGTATCGTGGGGACGTCTTTCCTGCAACCAGCAAGAGTTGCGATTCCAAGACCCAATTGCCATGAGTTAGTAGCTTTCAAATGGAGAAAAGGTGACAGATCTATTTTCATCCACTCTGGGCCGAAAGCGGCTTTCGGCTTCTTCAGTTAAAGCGGCTTTTTCTGCATCTTGGTTCGATTTCTAGAGGCTAGCGCCGATCAGTTTTAGTGGATGCTGATCGCTGAATAGGAGTATGCATATTGCCCGACGATAATTAATCGGCGCGCTGATCTGGTAGGTTATGTCGCTCGAAAGGATTTTTGACAGGAGGTCAAAGTGGCTAAGCCAGCAGCGCGTAAAAGCGATTTATACCGTTGTCCTTTGCCGGGGCACGGTACCAACCCTATCGCATCAGGATCTCCCGACGTATTCTTCGACGGCCTTCCCGCAGCGCGTCAGAGCGATACCTGCACTTGCGGTAGCGCGCTCTCTTCAGGGCTGTCTACGACCGTGTTCATTAACGGCAAGAATGCGGCGACAATTGATATCGTAGGCACCCACGGCGGCATCGTGATTGGTGGTTCGGGCACGGTGATAATTGGCGATACCCATACCCCCTGCGGGTTTGTTCCTCCTACGCCGTTAACTGGTTTCGCGAGCTGGATTGGCTTCAGAATTCCTGCTGACGAAAGCTATGAGGGCTTGTCGTGCACCGCGCATTTTGAGGATGGGTCATCTCTGCCAGGTGTATTCAATAAAGACAACGCCGTTAAATTTTCGAATCCGTCCGGCAAGACCTGCGTGATGCTCAAATTTGACGATGAGGCTCCCGCCGGTACTTCGTCTCTTACAGAGAGCTTTTTGAACAGGATACTAGGATAAGGAACGTCCTATGACAGAGCCATACCTCGTCACCGGCAGCTATGTCGTTCAGCGTGAGCACGCCTTGCAAGATTCTCCGCTCGATAGAGCGCTAGAACTGATGGAGGGCACTGCACTTAGGTTCTCTCTGGACGCGATCTCTGACGAAAAGGTCCGGGCGAACTACCTGAAAAACATAAAACGTATGTCACAGCAGACGTTGGCAGATGTGAAAGCTGGGAAGATCGCCGCGCGAGAGGGCGTGCAGTTCAGCCATGAAATGCGAAACAAGATCTTGATGGAGCACCGCAAGGTTACCTCTGCGCAGGGGTTGGCTGTCGTGCAAAAAAAGAAGGCCGATGGCAGAACGCTTCAAACGCTCTTTGATCGTTACTCCAAGGAGCTGTTCAAAAAGAGTTACGACAGCCTTTCACCGACGGAGCAGAGCAAGGTTCATTACACAATTTTGGAAGCAGCAGGGCGGGACAATTCCAAGTTCACAAATGGCACAAAAAAAATGCAGCTAATGGGCAAACTTGGCATTTTGATTACTGCTGCTGTCGCGACTTATCAAATTCTGAATGCTGAAAACAAACAAAAGGAAACGGCGCGTCAAGGGCTCATCGTGGGCGGCGGCGCGGCGGGCGGTATTCTGGCAGGGCTTGGAGTCAGCGCGCTCTGTGGGCCCGGCGCTCCGATCTGTGCATTTGCCGTTGTGTTTCTGGGAACTGTTGTTGGGGGCGTCGCAGGCGGAACGGTAGCTGACTCGCTCGATGAGGAATTAGAGGAGTTCTCACATTGGGATATTCTTTGAGTCAATCTGAGTTGACAAAAATTAGGGTCGCGCTCTCGGATCCGTTCAATGATTTCCCGGTTAATTACGATTACATAGCGAGTCAGGTGAGAGGAGCTGATCCTCAAACCCTCTACGAGATCCTTTACTCCGAAGTCGCGCCTGTGTGCTTTACCAATATTGCGGCGGCCCTTCCAACGGTATGGACAGGCTTCGATCCTGACTCCCTCAACGCTATGATTGAAGAAAGGCGTGTCGCCAGGAAAAATAGTTGGTTTCGTAGGCAGTACGACAAACTCCTTGTTCGTTGGTTGGAATATAACTACGGGTACATCTGGAAGGAGATTGTTAGCAGGCTGTGAGTTGACAGCGAAGTTTGATTTGCTTTTAAGTTTAGCGTCATCAGTCCCAGCGGGGGCTGCTCGCGAATGCCGCTAGGCCTCAAGCCGGTTCCCCGATGCACCACCACTGTACTGCGACTTCATCGTCAGGCTGAGTTACGTCATGTCCGTGCTCGATGAAGTGCGCTGGTGTGTGCAACGCAAGAGCATGGCTGATCTGCTCTGGCATGAGCGCGTTAGTTTCACCGAGGAAACCCAAATAATAGTCCCGGTCATAGAAGACGGTGACCTCGCTCTGATGAACCCATGGCCACACCAGCAGGCAAGCGACCCGGTAGTAACCTTGTGAGTGGTCAGCAGCGTCGGACAGGTGGCTAGCGGCTTCGAGCAGTTGCTGAAGGCAGAAGGCTTGAACTTCGATACTGGCTTGAGGACCTTCGACCAGAGCCGCATGCACCGGGATCTTCCAGTGTGTGTAGCGCTCCATCTTCACGGATCGCGGGTGAAACTCGTCGCGAAAACTGGAGGCCCAGCGCTCCAGAGCGCGAAGGCGGCGGGGAATGCCTCTGAGTGGCTTGTTACTGAGGGCTATTTGCCGCATTGATACGTCCTTGTGGTGCCGAAAAAATCTTTGGTTGTTGTCAGTTGGGGTAATGGGTTAGTGGCAGGTCCATTCTCACTTCAACCATACCCCGGCCAGTATCAGTAGGTGTGAAGGGGCCCCACCCAATCATTACTGAATATCTTTCAGATAATCCTTGAGCGCGATTAGCGGCGCCTCAAGCTGATCCATCGTCTGCGCTGTGCGGAAATCAGCTGACAACCTGTGCAGCTCCCGTCCCAGTGGCGTATGAATACCGCCTAAAGCGTCCATCGCCAAACTGACACAGTGCTCCACCCGAAACTGAATCCCCTCAACATCCCCCCGCCGAACCAACAACCCAAAAACCTCGCGCTCATAATCACTCATGATTGGATCATCCCGAAGAATCGGACTCGAATCCTCCGTCTCATAAGCAAGCTTGAGGCAGAACAGGGCGACGGTTTCCAGCTGCAGTTCCATGGGTTGAATCCTTGAGAAGGGTCGTACAGGCCAAGAATACGAAGATCAAAAGCTCGCAGCCTTCGGCAGCTGCTACACGACAGCGGTGGACGAGGTCACTTTTCTACAGACGAAAAAAAAGGCCTTGCTAAGCAAGACCTTTCTTAATTTTGGTGCCCGAGGGAGACTCGAATAATAGCATAACTGTATAATTAACATAGTTTTTTGCATGTGTACACTTCCACGTTGTACCGTGAAGTGTACACCCTACCTGCCTCCAATAAGGACTGGTGTGGATGGAAGCTTGATCGGATTTCTCCATCCAATTTCCGATGAGCTGTGAGTAATATCTACAAGAAACTGGTTACGGATAGACTCCCTGGTCTGCCAAAAAATGCCGAACCTGTTGGCGCTGATGCGATTTTGACCCAGGTTACTGATTTTAGCTGACCCATGTGCAGCCTCTGAAATCCCACGCAAGGTCATCGATTGCTGAATATTCGAATGGGTCAATGATTTCCGGCGGCTTGGGTCAAAATCGCATCAGCGCCAACAGTGCAGACGCAAGAAAGAGGCAGAAAACCGCACTCAATGATGTGGCGAAGTTCAAGGATGGAAATCATGACCTATGTCCTCAACCTCAAAGGTGGTTTGAGTTTCTGTTCAGTAATCATAAACAACCTGCTCGGTGTTGACTGAGATCACGACAAGCTGCATCACCTCTAGCGGTCATCCCTCGCCCTCGTAATGACATGCGCTATGGGTCGAAAAGTACCTGGCGACATGCAGCAATCGGCCGATTCTGTTGAAAAAGTCGGATTTTCAGATCGCCTGAACTCAGGCACGGCTATCCCCTTTTGTTTTGTGGCTAACTTTTTGTTTGTTAAACACTTAAAAGCCAAGACTCACACTGCTTCAGTTTTGCATTGTCGTTCATTGCGTGAGATATTTTTTTGTCTATCTCTTTAAATTTATTCGGTTCGTTTTCTTTGTAAAATATTAACCAGTTGTCTCTGCCTTCATGTTCGATCATGTATTTTTGTTCATTTTTTTTGATGCTCAAAGACCAAGATGAGAAAAAATCGGGGTGATCCGAAAATACTGTTACCGTAAAGCCACAACGACTTGCCATGTCATATAGATCGGATTGTTTCATTTGTGGCCTCCTAAATGTTATTACAGTTTACGGGATTTTTTCGAAGTTTCCTTTAGCGCTGCTAAAGACTTGAGTACCACCCCCTGACGACGGTTGTGTCACACCTTTCACAGACCAAGTATCATCTATCTGTTTGGCTGTCGATTTCAATACGGGCGTTTTTTCGGTTGTTCGATAAATACCTTGCAGTTTTAGTTCGACTGTCCCTGCTGCACGATTATCTCCGAGTGGACCAATTCCTAGCTCTGATGGGGTTGTAGCAGGGTTCAGAGAGTAGTAGTTGCCTTGTGGAGCACCCGGTGATTGGAATTGATAAACGGTTTTTCCTCGGTTTAACGTTTCTACATTTACCGGTTGATTAAAATCTATGCCGTTTAAATGCCCTGGAATGCTTGTCTCTTCAAAGCCTTGTGTTCGGTAAAACTCCGTAGCGGTCTCTTTTCTTCCGCGGGCATTGATATCGTTATTGATATCCCCTGTCCGGCCGTATTTTTGATTCAGCTCAGCTCGTCTGTCATCTGGGCAGTTACTCGGAACGCAGCTCAACCCCAACGGATCCACCCACCCCGTAGGGTTAGGTACGTACTGGTAGTTGTTCAACCCACCCGCAAGCTTGATCGGATCCGGCGTCAAAAACCGTCCAGTCCCCGGATTGTAGTAGCGATGTCGGTTGTAATGTAAGCCCGTTTCGGCATCGAAGTACTGGCCCTGGAAGCGCAGCGGGTTGTCGATTTCTGCAACGTCGAGGGTGGCGAGGTTGCCGTAGGCGCGGTATTTCGCCGACCACATGATCTCGCCGCTGTAGTCGGTGAGTTCCTGCGGGGTGCCGAGGTGGTCGAGTTGGTAGTAGAACGGCGTGGCTTTCAGTGAGCCTTCGCCATCGAGCATCG
Organism: Pseudomonas sp. B21-040; assembly: GCF_024748695.1. NCBI lineage: Bacteria > Pseudomonadati > Pseudomonadota > Gammaproteobacteria > Pseudomonadales > Pseudomonadaceae > Pseudomonas > Pseudomonas sp. B21-040. The sequence goes on along the minus strand of NZ_CP087176.1, from coordinate 5,470,870 downwards.
CCAGCGGGCGGAAGCTACCCGGTTCGTAGATGTAGCTGCGATAGCGGTTGTCGGCGCTTTCGGCGATGAGGCGTTCGCCTTGCCACAGGAATTCGGTGGTGTGACCATCGACGGTTTTGGCGATGCGTCGGCCGAAGGCGTCGTACTGGTAGCTCGCGATGCTGCCGCCGGGGAGGCTGACACCGATCAGGCGATGTTGGCAGTCGTAACGGTACTCGGTGACGAGTTTTTGCCCGGTGCCGCGACGTTCGCGGATCAGGTTGCCATGGGCATCATAGTCATAGTGCCGGTCGCCCTGCATTAGCAGGCGGTTGCCTTTGACGTTGACCAGGTTCGCGGACGGCTGGTCGCCTTGGCCGAGGAGGTTGCCCGCCGGGTCGTGGGCGAAGCTTTCCGGGGTGGTGCCACGGACGTTGATCAGGCGATCGAGCGGATCGTAATGGTAGCTGCGCTTGCCTTTGCGGCTGTCGTCGATACCCGCAAGATTGCCGTTGGCATCGTAGGCGTAGCGACGGCGAAACAGGTTGCGGTCCTGCTGGCTGACGGTGTGGGCTTGCAAGCGGCCTTGTTCGTCGTACTGGTATTGGCTGAGCAGCAGGCCTTGTTGGCGCTGTTGTTCGCGACCGGCGCTGAACTGGTGCGTGGTCAGGCGCGAGCCGTTGAGGTCGATGCTGCTCAGGCGGCCGCCGGGTTGGTGGCGGTAGTCGAGTTTGCTGCCGTCGGGGAGGCGGCAATGACTCAACTGGCCCAGGTTGTCGTACTCGTAACGCAGAGTGCCCCAGCCTTGGTGTTCGGTGATCAGGCGGTCTTGCAGGTCATATTCGTAGGCGAGGGGCCAGTGGCCGTCGTCGACGTTGACGAGGCGGCCGAGGGCGTCGTAGCTGTAGTGAATTTCGTCGCCATCCGCCAGGGTTTTCACCAGCAAGCGGCCGGCGGCGTCGCGTTGGTATTCGGTGAACAACTCACTGCCGTCGTCGCCGAATTCGATTTTCTTCAGCAGTTGGCCGTTGAGGTCGTACTCGTAGGCCGTCCGGCGACCGTCGAAGCCGGTTTCCTGCTGGATCAGGCCGTTCGGGTAGTAATCGAGGTGATAGTGCTCGCCACGTTCGTTTTCGATCTCGCTGAGCAGCAGGCGCGAGTTGTCGTAGTGATAACGCAGTTGGCTGCCGTCCGGATTGATGAGACGACTGACCAAGTGCAGGTTATCGGCGTATTCGTAGCGGGTTACGCGGCCCAGTTCATCGCGTTCGGCAGTGACTTTGCCGTAGGCGTTGTAGGTGAAGGCGCGCGTAGCGCCGCCCGGCAAAGTGATTTGCGCGAGGCGGTTGGCAGCGTTCCATTGGTAGTGGGTGATCGCGCCGCTTTCGTCCTGACGGGTGATCTGCCGGCCCAAGGCGTCGTAGCGATATTTGCGCTGGCCGCCGTCCGGTAGCTGTTCTTCGAGCAGTTGGCCGAGGTTGTTCCAGCCCAGTTGATGACGACTGCCATCCGGGTGACGGATTTCCAGCAGACGGCCTTGGCGGTTGTAGCTGTAGTGGGTCGAGTTGCCGTCCGGGTCGACTTGTTCGGTGATGTCGCCCTGATCGTTGCGCCAGTATGTCCACTTTGCCGGGCCACGGTTCACCACACGGACGTAGCCGTGGTAGTACTCGTAAGTGGTGGGGGCGTCTTCCGGCGGAATCACCGCAACCAGTCGACCGGCTTCGTTGTACTGGTATTCGGTGACGGCGCCGAGTGGGTCTTTTTCGGCGATCAGGCGGCCCTTGTCATCGTAGGCCTTCAGGTGTTCGGCACCATCCGGGTCGACTTTGGCGACCAGTCGAGCCTGGTCGTCATGTGTGTAGACCTCTTCGCTGCCGTCAGCGTTGGTAACCGTGACGCTGCCCTTGTCATCCCAAGCGTAGTGCGCGTCCATCTGCGAGAAGCTTGCCCAGTGATGGATGCAGCGGGCTGACTTGCCTTCTTTTTCCCAATCCCAGTAGAAGCTGGCACCACCAGCCAGTTGCCGTTCGAGAATGACGTTCTGGTCGTTATAGGCATAACGCTCGGCTTCACCGGCGGCGTTTTTGGCTTCGATCAGGCGGTGCTGGGCGTCGTAGCCGTAGGTGACCAGGGTCTGGACGGTGCTCCAGGCATCTTCCAGGTTGTCCGCCGGGCTGAACTGCTGGTAATCGATGGCGACGATGTGTTTGCGGTCGTAACGCACGAGGAGGGCGCGACCGGCACCGTTATCGACACGTTTGATTCGTCCGTGAATGTCGCGGGTGATGTGCAGGCGGTTGTCGTAGCTGTCGCTGATGGCGATCAGCGTCGCGCCTTTGCTGTTGTAGCGGAAGTGGTAGAACTGGGTGTGTTCGCCGGCTTGGGTGAGGGTCAGTTCGGACGGATCGTCACCAAGGAAAATCGCCGCTTCCGACAGGCTGTTGGTGATCGCCGGGCGCTGCACACTGGGCAACGGGAAGGTGGTGACGCGGTTTTCGTGGTCGGTCCAGATTACTTCGTCGCCGTTGATGTCGACGCGTTGCGCCAGGGCGTGGCTCCAACCGTAACCGAGGCCGCAGTCGATTTCTGCGGCGCTGGTGCGATAGAGGCGCGTCCAGCTGAAGGGCAGCAGACCACCGAGTTCACCGTCGGTCAGGGTCAGCAGCTCTTCGCCGGTAACCATCGATACCGGGCAACCATTGGTGCAGGTTTTCTTGGCACAGGCGGCGCTTTTGTCGTCAGGCGTTTTTGACTGAGTAGGAGCGTCGTCGACCTTTTCCTTTGGTGCGAGGGTGGTCTGTTTGTCTTTCTTGCCACGCGGAAATGAAGAAGCGTCTTTCACTTCCTGCTTCGGCGTATCCGTGGTTTTCGGCACCTGACTTTTAGAACCGTTGGCGGCGGCCTCGTCGATTTTGAGCGCCGCCGTTTTGGTCGGCTTCATCGGCACGCTTTTGGCACTGGCAATCAGTGGCTTGGAAACCTCCGCGTGCGCTGGCAGGCTGTGCTTGCCGCTCAGGCTCATCAGTTTTGCGGCCAGCTCTTCAAGGTATTTGAGCGCCGTACCGGACTTGACCGTGGACAGAGTTTTGGTCCCCACCCGCACGGCGATCCCGGCACCGCCAGTGAGGCAAATACCCAATACCACGTTGATCAGGAATTCCGACGCAATGGCCGTCACCACGTCAACGATGACTTGCGGCGGCAGCATGCCGACCCACGCCACAATCGCCGAGACGTAAATGAACATCAGTGGTTCGTCACTGAGGATCAACAGACCCGAAGCAATGGACTCCTTGGACGCGGCATAGAGCTTGTCGATCTCGACATCCGACAGGTACTTGCGCAGCTTTTCGAGGTTTTCCTTTGGGTGTGCGAGTAGTTCGAACAGGCTTTTGATGTCATCCCACAGCCTGAGCAGCGCCTTTTCCAGACCATCCATCGCTCGTTTTAACAGAATGACAGAGCGGCCCGCGCGGTCAGCCGCCGAGTAACTGGCCCACTGAGGCTGGAACTTGCTCGACCATTCACTTTGCAACCAGCCGTTTAGATTGCCGATTACACCCTGGTAGGAGTCGTAGAGTGCTTTGACATTGCTTTGGGATACGTTCGGGAAAAAGGTAATGCGGTACATCTGGCCTTTCTTGCAGCCATCGATCACCTTGATGCCGCTCGGGCCGATCGTTGTTTCAATGACGGGGCCAGTGACGTCGTCGTAAAAAGTACCTTTGGTGACGGGTTCCAGTTTCACTGGCGTGTTGCCGATCGGTACGAATCGTGCTGATTCGAACATGTGGATCAGCGTGAAGTCGCCCGCCAGAGGGCAGGTCGCGTAGGTCTCGACCTTGCCGGTTTTGGTCTTGCGTTTGGTCACGCTGACTTCATTACCGACCTTGAAGGTTTGGTCGACATCCAATGCCCAACCGGTCAGGAAGCCGTCCGCCCATTCCTTGTAATCGCTCAGGCAGTTCTTGAAGTCTTTGAGAATCAGGTTCACGTCAGGGGTTTTGGCGTCCAGCACGTGTAGGACCAAGGTACCGATCGGGGTATTCATGACGTGACTTCCTTTGTCAGCTGAGCAGCGAGACGCTCTGCCAAATCTTCTGTATTGGGTTGTTGGCGCACGAAGCGCTCGACCTTGTGGCGCAAGTTATTTTCGGGAAAGGCGAAGAACAGTTCCGGGCGGTCCTCTCCCAGCCACTGCATCAGGTTGTCGACGACGGTGGTGTGGTCTTTTTCCGCCAAACTATCGAGCAACTTTTGCGGCACCTCCCACCACGGCCATTCCTTCGCTGGCGGCACGGCCCTCGGCCCAACGTCCAGGCTCTGGCCATTGATCAGATAGCGGTCAAACACCGGCAATACTTCACCTGCGCCAGCACCCAGCCCTTCAAGAATCGGGTAAATATGCCGCCCGTCCCAGAACCGGAAAAACACTTCGGTCCCATCGGGCATGCGTACCTGGGTCAAACTGCGCAGGTGCTCGAACACCACGTCCGGCGTGCTGGTGGACACTGCCAGCCAACCCCAGTCCTGAGCATCGGTTTCGGCGATCCATTGCAGAAAACCGGCATTGGGTTTCAGCTCGGCGAGGTAGGGCATGACGGGCTGCCAATCGGCGTAAGGCGTGCCGCTCCAGATCGGGATCAATTCCGGCGCCATGTCTTGCTGGTAGAAGGCCTTGAGTGGCTCGGCATCGCTGGCCGCGCTAACGATCAAGTACAACCGCTCACCCGTCTGCAACGGCCGTTCAGCCAGCCAAGCCTGTGGAGTCAACAGATCAGATCGCACAAGCACCTGCCTTGCACTTCTCGCACTCTTCACAGAATGGCGCGTTGCGTTTCAGGGTGTTGATCTGCGCCGGGCTCAGAACCGCCCCCGCCTTATCCGCATCCGCCTGTTTCAGCGCCCCGGGCATCAGCGGAGCCGCCCCAGTGCCGCTGCCCGGACTCCCCCCGGAATTCATGTTGATCACCGGCCCGCTCAGCGTCACACCGCTGGCGTCGATCTTGATGAAGCTGCCGCCGCCGATCAGGGTCAGTTCGGCGCCTGCCTCAAGCACGACTTTCATGCCGCTGCTGAGGTGGATTTCCTGTCCGGCGTCGATGAACTGGCCGGTGCCGATCTTGATGTGTTGGTTTACACCCACGGTGAGGTGGTCGTTGGCGCGGGTTTCGACTTTGCGGTCTTCGTAGACGGTGTGGTGTTCTTCGGCCTTGAATTCGCTGTAGCTGTTCTGCTCGACGGTGTCGTGGCGTTCGTGGCCGACGCGGATCTTCTGGTCGTGCTCGACGTTTTCGTCCCAGTCGCGCTGGGCGTGCAGGAAGATTTGTTCCTGGCCCTTTTTGTCTTCGATGCGCAGTTCGTTGTAACCGCCGCCACCTGGGGAACTCAGGGTCTTGAAGGTGCTGCGGGTCTTGTTCGCCGGCAGCTCGTAGGGGACGACGTTTTCCTTGTGGTACAGGCAGCCGCTGATCAGCGGTTGATCCGGGTCGCCTTCAAGGAAGGTCACCAGCACTTCCATGCCGATGCGCGGGATGGCGATGCCGCCGTAGTGGGCGCCGGCCCAGGCGGAGGAGACGCGCAGCCAGCAGCTGGTTTTGTCGTCAGCCTGGCCTTCGCGGTCCCAGTGAAGTTGCACTTTGACGCGGCCGTACTGGTCGCAGTGGATCTCTTCACCTTTGGGCCCGGTGACCACGGCGCTTTGGCTGCCGAGGATGCGTGGCTTGGGGTGGTTCAGCGGCGGGCGATTCGGGACGTCCCAGGGGGTGGCCTGGAAGCGGTTGCGGTAGCCCTGATGGAAATCGTCCTTGAGGTTGGTGGTGCTGCTTGTTACCGACTCTTCCAGCACTTGCGGCTGTTTGCCTTCGTGGAGGATTTCAGTCAGCAGCCACAGGTCGTTCCACTTGGCTTTGGGGTGTTGGGTCAGGGCCAGGAAGTGGCCGCTGACCAGCAACGGCTGATCGCTTCGGCCTTCGGCCAACTGGAAGTCGCTGCGGTGACGCTCAAGGGCGCGTTTGGCCAGGTGCTTGCCGCGTTCGCGGTCGATGAAGCGGCCGGGGTAGTCGTAGTCTTCGAGGTCGGGCAGGGCGTCGCCACGGTTCTCGCTTTCCAGCTTCAGACGCGGTTTTTCGAAGTCGTAATCGCGGCGGGTGGTGCGGCTGGTGCGGGTTTCCAGGCGCAGGTCGAAGCGCTTGATCACCGGGTCGTTGGCGACCATGCCGGAGTCTTGCTGATAGGCCACGGGCGCGAGTTTCGGGAACACCGTCTGGTCATCGCCGAACACTAGCTTGTGGGCCGTGGCGCTGTGCTGGAAGTGGTAATGGATACCTTCTTCCTCGCACAGGCGCTGGATGAACTGCAGGTCCGATTCATCGTATTGAACGCAGTAAATGCGCTCGGGATAAATCGCCCCGACTTTGAATTCGTAGGTATTGCTCTGGATGCCGTGCTCTTCGAGGACCATGCCGATGATTTTCGGCACGGTGAGGTTCTGGAAGATGCGTTGGTTGATGCGGTGCGCCAGGTAGGACAGCTGCGGACGCAGGGTCACGGCGTAACGGGTCAGGCGTTTGCCGGAATCGCCCTGGGCGGCGCGGTAGATCTGGCCATGAATGCCGCTGCCGTCAGGCGAGAGCTGCAAGAAGGCCGGTTTGTGCAATAGCGTTTCGAGGTCCAGGGACGGCTGCTCACTGACCAGCTCCACCTCAAACACAAAAGGCTGGCTGATGGCTTCCCGACCTTGCAGGGCAAGAACCTGGAGGTCGTTTCCCAGACCTTCAACAGTCAGGGCAAAGTGAGTCTGATTGGCCGGCGCGAACATCCCTTGTTCCTCGTGCAGTGCTGCGGCGCGCGTTGACACCCGAAAGCCGGATCAACGGACGCGAAAATTCCTGGAAGGCGCAAATGACATCGACCAGCAGAGCTGGCCGATGTTTGGAACCGTCAGCCGCGATTAAGCGACTGGAACACGCCAGTCATCGGAACCCGAAGTACCGGATACTTCGTGGGTCCAGGTGATTTTGCGGTAGGTGAACTGCACTTCTTCCAGGTGCGTGAAGTGCGAGTTCGACGGGTCCTGGCAGTTGTGCATTTTGTTGTTGATGGCGACGATGATCGCGTCTTCCAGTTTGGTGGTGTAGTAGTGCTCTTGGGTACCTTGAGCCGAAGTGCGGTACCACTGGATAACGATTTCGCTCATGCGCTCGCCGGAAGTCAGAGCCGCTTGCAGCAGTGGCGAAGACTTGTCGTAGACCTTGGTGATCACGACTGGCTTGTGTACACGCTGACCGGTCGGTTGGCCGGACTGTGGGTCACGCGGGATGATCACGTCGTGGCTGAAAGCCTGAACCATGACCTGGTCTTCGTGACCTTCCTGGTAGGTGTTGCCAACCGAGTCGGCGGTGAACGCGCCGGCAGTGATCAGACCTTGTTTCTCGCCAGTGACGGACATGTACGCTGGTGTAGCCATGGATGTGCTCCTTGCTAAAAGTTAGGGTGCCCGGGAGGCGGTATCGCCCGGTGGGTGCCTGACTTATCAAGGAGCGTGCCAGCTTTTGTGAAGTGCCCAGACGCCGGTGGCCTGCCGGCCCTGGCTCGCCGTTCAGCGAGTTTTTTACAACCATAATCGGAAGAAAGTGCGCAAGAAGTTGCGCGCCACTGCGCAACTTCTTGCGCACTTGGCTGCAGTCTTTGCAAGACGTGGCTTGCAGGGCAGTTGGATCGCGAATATTACGATCTACTGCGCAACTTCTTGCGCACAATGGCCCAATGATGGCGCTCACTGTGCGAAGAAAGAGAATTTCATAACCTTCCAATTCGCATCAAGGTAGTTGAAGGTAATGCTGGACCGGAGAAGTACCAATGCTAACCGATCTACAAGCTCGTCTATCACTCGCAGAGCTAGCCGAAAAATACTTAGAGGGAAGAGATCCTGCTTATGGTCGGCTGATCGAAGTCATTCATGATCCAGCGCGGCAAGTGCCTATCAAAGGGGTACTTGAGGCCATTCGCCGATACCAAAAAGCGCCGTACACACAACAAGAGCTTGAGCTGATCGATGACCTTTTATACATGTACGGATAATTGGCAAAACGCGATTCGGGATAGTCCAACAAGATCTGCCGATCAATCTGCCGCGCATCGTTGAACCCTGGCCCATCCTCCGACCGACACCACCGCACAAGCGCCTGCCAGGGATCACTGTGCGCTTTGACCGTGCCGTAATGCTCACCGCCAAACAGGTCGCGGAGGGCCTGCGGCCCGGCATAACTCAGTTGTCGGCCATAGCCAAAATTGCGCCCGTCCCGTCTACCGACCAATGCCATGATCAAACTCCTCTCGAAGCCAAAACTTTTAAAACTTTCCCCACGTCATCCCGCCAAGAATGTTGAGTGTTATCAGGGATCAAGGCCCCTGCGACCTGTGAGGGTTGTCCACTAACGCGGGACTGACGGCTCTTTACGACCGGGAGCTTGGGCATCTCATGATCTGGCCTCCTGAACACCGTTACCGGTGGGCGGGCGGAGGTTGCATTGGCTGACGAGACCAGCGCCGTGGGATCCTGAGTCAGGTGAAGGCAGTGAGGCGATGACCGGGGCATCCCTGACTGTCAGTCAGGTGCAGTCCATTCCTTGGGCTGCGGCACCATCATCTGCATCGCTGTTGCTGGTGACTTCGGTGTTTGTCACGCCGATTGTCACGAGGGGAAATGCCGCAAAGCCTTGTACGAGTTGGGCTGCAGCAGCGGTAGGAGCGCCCGTCTCTTTCCGGGAGAAAGAGACGGGCGCAGGTTGGCGCAAGGAAATGGCCAAGCGGATAGGTTGCTGCAGGGCAGCTATGAAAGGGAATGAGTTGCCGCAGTGGGCACGCTGGTAAAAGTAGGCATCCATCACATCGCTGTGACCGTGCGAGCCGCCGGACGCTCATCGCACTTTGGGAGAACCACCACGGTGTGGCGTAGCCTTAAAGGTTCTGGCTACCTGGGTTGCTGTCAACGACAGCGCTTTGCCCGATCTTTTCTACGCCTGTGGATAATTGAGGTCAAGACTCCAATTTTCGGGAGTTCTGCGGCGGTGGATGAAATTATCCACCGGTGGAAATCAGTGGTTTTCCACAGACAGTTTGCGCGGGCTTTAGATTTCTTAAGTGAGGTCCATCCAAACAGGGCGGCTTTGCAGCCCTGTTTGGATGGACCCGCGTGGAAGGGCGGACTGCGGTGATCTCATTGGCTTACCAGTGTTGGAATGCGCCACGGTAGTTTTGCAAGGTTGTCGTCGAGCGGGTCGAATTCGTGAGGCATCAAGTGATCACTGAGTCGCCGTTGATTCTGTCTCGATAGGCAACTTTTGGGGAGGATCATCTTTGTGTGCATGGGATGCTGTTAGAGGCGGTGCAGAAGGGCGAGCGAGGAACTGATTAACGCGAGTATCAAATTGATCGCGAAGGTTGGCTGTAATGCCTTCTTTGAGGGCATCGAGATAGTCTGCATACCACTGCATCATGATCCGACGTTGCGGCAGGTATAGGGCTTGATTGTACTCACCAGAGATGCCGCCCTCGACGTGAGCCAGCTGGCTTTCGACATGATCCTTCAGCCAGCCATGTTCGCGGAGCAGCGTGCTTGCGGTATGACGAGTGCCATGGCTGACGAGTCGTCCTTTGTAGCCGATCTTGGCAAACACCAGGTTGATCGTGTTTTCACTGATGACTGGCTGCTTTTCACCATTGCCAGGGAACAGATACCGGCTGCGTCCAGTGCTTTGATTCAGTTTGGTAAGCATGGCGATCAATTGATGAGGTAGAGGGCTGACGTAATCTCTGCGCATCTTCATGCGTGCGGCCGGGATGGTCCATATCCCTTCCTCGAAATCGATCTCTTCCCATTTTGCATAGCGAACCATGCCGGGGCGGCTCGCCGTCAGGATTGTCATCCATGATGCAATCCTCGCTGGTCGCCGACTGGTGGTCTTGCTTAAGGCCCGGAGAAACTCAGGTAGTTCGTGTTCATGTAGATGTGGGTAGTGTTGAGTGGGTGGTGGAGCTATCGCAATGGCATGGAGTTCGGAGGCTGGATTGTGTTCGCACAGGCCACGTGCAATGGCTTGACTGAAAATCTGTTTCAGCCAGGTCCTGGTCTTGTCCGCAACATTGAAGGCGCCTCGTTTTTCGATGCAGGCCTGCAGTTTTGCGCAGTCGCTTCGAGTGATGAGCTCCAGTTGCTTCTCGCCGAGCGCGGGCAGTAGATCCTTATCGAGATAGTCGCGGATCTTCTTCAGCGTCGCGCTGCTGCGGCCGGAGTCCGCTTTGAATTGGTACCAGTACTCCGCGGCTCGCCTGAAGGTGTTGAGCCCGGCCTCCTGCTGTCGTAGCTTGTCATCGCGGCGTTTGGCGCCGGGGTTGGTGCCTTGCTTGAGTAGGTTGCGGCATTCTGCAGCTCGTTCACGAGCTTCCTGCAAGGAGATATGCGGATACACGCCAAGTGACATGCGCGCCGCCCGACCCTGATAGGTGTAACGGAAGTGCCAGTACTTGCTGCCGTTGGGTTTCACCAGCAGGGCAAGACCCGAACTATCACTCAAGGTGAACGGTCTGTCGGCAGGCTTGGACGCTTTGATTTGCAAGGCGGTCAATGGCATCGCTGTACACCTCCGGTTCTCGAACTGGAATATGTACAGAAAATGTACCAAAAAGAGGCTGGCTTGCAAGAGATAGGGGTGGAACCCCAGAGACCAAAAAGCCCGCAGTTAGCGGGCTCTATGGGTGTTGAGTAGACGCTGGTAGTCGTCTATGTACTGCAAATGGTGCCCCGAGGGAGACTCGAACTCCCACTCCTTTCGAAAACGGATTTTGAATCCGCCGCGTCTACCAATTCCGCCATCAGGGCTCAATGGCGGCGAAGTATAGAGATGAGATTACCGTCGGTCAATCAGGTACATAGAGAATTTTCACTATTTCGGCTAGACTTCCGGCCCCTGCTAGACGAACCCCATCATGCGCGTTGCTGACTTTACTTTCGAACTCCCAGATTCGCTGATCGCCCGCCATCCTTTGGCCGAGCGTCGCAACAGTCGCCTGTTGACCCTTGATGGGGTCAGCGGCGCCCTGGCACACCGTCAATTCACCGATTTGCTCGAGCATTTGCGCCCGGGCGATTTGATGGTGTTCAACAATACCCGGGTGATTCCGGCGCGGCTGTTTGGCCAGAAGGCTTCCGGCGGCAAGCTGGAAATCCTGGTCGAGCGCGTGCTCGACAGTCATCGCGTGCTGGCGCATGTGCGTTCCAGCAAGTCGCCGAAGCCGGGGTCGAAGATCCTGATCGATGGCGGTGGCGAGGCCGAGATGCTGGCGCGCCACGATGCGTTGTTTGAGTTGGGGTTTGCCGAAGAAGTGTTGCCGCTGCTCGACCGCGTCGGGCACATGCCGCTGCCACCTTATATAGACCGCCCGGACGAAGGCTCGGACCGCGAGCGTTATCAGACCGTGTACGCCGAGCGTTTGGGTGCCGTGGCGGCGCCGACGGCGGGGCTGCATTTCGATCAGCCGCTGATGGAGGCGATTGCCGCCAAGGGCATCGAGACCGCGTTCGTGACGCTGCACGTCGGTGCCGGTACGTTCCAGCCGGTGCGCGTCGAGAAGATCGAAGATCACCACATGCACAGCGAATGGCTGGAAGTCGGCCAGGACGTGGTGGATGCGGTTGCCGCTTGCCGCGCTCGCGGTGGTCGCGTGGTGGCCGTGGGGACCACCAGCGTGCGTTCGCTGGAAAGTGCTGCGCGCGATGGCGTGCTCAAGCCGTTCAGTGGCGACACCGACATTTTCATCTACCCGGGCCGACCGTTTCATGTGGTCGATGCCCTGGTCACCAACTTCCATTTGCCTGAATCCACGCTGTTGATGCTGGTTTCGGCGTTCGCCGGTTATCCCGAAGCCATGGCTGCCTATAAAGCGGCCGTCGAGCATGGATACCGCTTTTTCAGCTACGGTGATGCGATGTTTATCACCCGTAACCCCGCACCACGTGGCCCTGAGGACAAAGAATGAGTCGCCAAAGTCGTATGTCGTTTGAGTTGCTTGCTACTGACGGCAAGGCTCGTCGCGGTCGTTTGACCTTTCCACGCGGCACCGTAGAAACCCCGGCGTTCATGCCGGTGGGCACCTACGGCACGGTCAAGGGCATGCTGCCGCGGGATATCACCGCCACTGGCGCGGAAATCATTCTGGGTAACACCTTCCACTTGTGGCTGCGTCCTGGCACTGAAGTGATCAAGAAGCACGGCGACCTACACGATTTCATGCAGTGGAAAGGCCCGATTCTGACCGACTCCGGCGGCTTCCAGGTGTTCAGCCTGGGCGCCATGCGCAAGATCAAAGAGGAGGGCGTGACTTTCGCCTCCCCGGTTGATGGCGCCAAAGTGTTCATGGGCCCGGAAGAATCGATGCAGGTCCAGCGTGACCTGGGCTCGGACATCGTGATGATCTTCGACGAATGCACCCCGTACCCGGCTGACGAAGACGTCGCTCGCGTGTCGATGGAGCTGTCGTTGCGTTGGGCCAAGCGCTCGAAAGAAGCCCATGGCGACAACACGGCGGCGCTGTTCGGCATCGTTCAGGGCGGCATGCACCAGGACCTGCGCATGCGCTCCCTGGAAGGCCTCGACCAGATCGGCTTTGATGGCCTGGCCATTGGCGGTCTATCGGTGGGCGAGCCCAAGCACGAAATGATCAAGGTGCTGGATTACCTGCCGGGTCAGATGCCGGCTGACAAACCTCGTTACCTTATGGGCGTTGGCAAACCTGAAGATCTGGTTGAGGGTGTGCGCCGCGGTGTGGACATGTTCGATTGCGTGATGCCAACCCGTAATGCCCGCAATGGGCATCTGTTCATTGATACCGGCGTGCTGAAGATCCGTAACGCGTTCCATCGCCATGATGATTCGCCGCTCGATCCGACCTGCGATTGCTATACCTGCCAGAACTTCTCCCGTGCTTATCTGCATCACCTGGACAAGTGCGGCGAAATGCTGGGGAGCATGCTCAATACCATCCATAACTTGCGTCATTATCAAGTGCTTATGGCTGGTTTGCGCGAGGCTATTCAACAGGGTACATTGGCCGCCTTTGTCGATGCCTTCTACGCCAAACGCGGGTTACCTGTTCCGCCTTTGGACTGAGTTTTCTGACCCCAAGATTCAACATTTGCAACTGGAGTGCTAAATGAGCTTTTTTATCTCTAATGCCATGGCTGACGCCGCTGCACCTGCTGCGGGCCCTATGGGTGGCGGTTTTGAGTGGATTTTCCTGGTCGGTTTCCTGGTCATCTTCTACCTGATGATCTGGCGTCCACAGGCCAAGCGCGCCAAAGAACAAAAGAACCTGCTGAGCAGCCTGCAAAAAGGCGACGAAGTTGTGACCACTGGCGGTATCGCCGGCAAGATCACTAAAGTTGCAGACGATTTCGTTGTTCTGGAAGTTTCCGACACTGTCGAAATGAAGTTCCAGAAGGGCGCTATTGCCGCGACGCTGCCAAAAGGCACGCTGAAAGCGATCTAAGTTTCAACTTCATATTCAATCGACGGGGCGCGCAAGGCGCCCCGCGTCATAAACGGGCGGCGTGATGCTGAACAAATATCCTCTGTGGAAATACATTCTGATCCTGGCGGTGCTGGCGGTCGGTCTGATTTATTCCGCTCCCAATCTATATCCTGATGACCCGGCCATTCAGGTCAGCGGTGCAAGTACTGCGCTGCTCGTCAATCAGGCTGATCTGGATCGTGTGAGCACTGCGCTCAAGGAATCCGGGATCAACGTCAAGGCTGCCACGCTGGCGGCGAACGGCAAGGGTGGTCTGATTCGCCTGACCAAGGCTGAAGATCAGTTGCCTGCCAAAGACGTCGTGCGCAAGGCGTTGGGTGATGACTACGTCGTTGCACTGAACCTGGCACAAACCACGCCGCAATGGTTGCGCAGCCTGGGCGCGCACCCGATGAAGCTGGGTCTGGACTTGTCCGGTGGTGTGCACTTCCTGCTGGAAGTGGACATGGACAAAGCAATCGACGCACGTTTGAAAGTGTACGAAGGCGACGTCAAGAGCCTGTTGCGTAAAGAAAAACTGCGCTATCGCAGCCTGCCGCAACTCAACGGTGCCATTCAGCTGGGCTTCACTGATGAAGCAACCCGCGAAGAGGCCCGTGCGCTGGTCCGCAAGAACTTCAACGATTTCGACATTGTTCCGGCCGACCTGAATGGTCAACCGGTGCTGCGTCTGGCGATGACCCCAGCCAAGCTGGCGGAAATCCGCGAATACTCCATCAAGCAGAACTTGACCACGGTACGTAACCGCGTCAACGAGCTGGGTGTTGCCGAACCGATCGTCCAGCGTCAGGGCGCCAACCGCATCGTGGTTGAGCTGCCGGGCGTCCAGGACACCGCAGAAGCCAAGCGTATCCTCGGCAAGACGGCCAACCTTGAGTTCCGTCTGGCTGCTGAGCCGGGTGCTTCGAAAGCTACCTCTGAAACTTTCGAGTTCCGTGAAGGCAAGCGTCCGCCGGCACAGATCGAGCGTGGCCTGATCATCACCGGTGACCAGGTGACTGACGCCAAGGCTGGCTTCGGCGAGCACGGCACGCCAGAAGTGAACATCCGTCTGGATGGCCACGGTGGCGAGCTGATGAGTCGTGCGACTCGCAGCAACGTCGGTCGCAGCATGGCGGTGATCTTCATCGAGCAGCGTCCGGTGACCACTTACGTCAAGCAAATGGTTAACGGCGTCGAGAAAGACGTGCCAGTCCAGACGTTCAAGGAAGAGAAGAAGATCATCAGCCTGGCGACCATCCAGTCGCCGCTGGGTGCTCAGTTCCGCATCACTGGCCTGAACGGCCAGGGCGAGTCTTCCGAACTGGCGCTGCTGCTGCGTGCCGGTGGTCTGGCTGCACCGATGTACTTCGCTGAAGAGCGCACCATTGGTCCAAGCCTGGGTGCCGACAACATTACCAAAGGTATTGATGCATCGCTGTGGGGCATGCTGTTTGTCTCGCTGTTCATCATGGTCATCTACCGCTTCTTTGGCCTCATCGCCACCGTCGCTCTGGCGGTGAACATGGTGCTGCTGCTGGCCTTGATGTCGCTGCTGGGTGCAACGCTGACCCTGCCGGGTATCGCCGGTATCGTATTGACCATGGGTATGGCGGTCGACGCCAACGTACTGATCTTCTCGCGGATACGTGAAGAGATCGCGGCGGGCATGACCGTACAACGGGCAATCAACGAAGGCTTCGGCCGGGCATTCACCGCGATTCTCGACGCCAACCTGACAACCTTGTTGGTCGGCGGGATTCTCTTTGCGATGGGCACAGGCCCGGTCAAAGGCTTCGCAGTGACCATGTCCCTCGGGATCTTTACCTCGATGTTCACGGCCATCATGGTGACCCGCGCGATGGTCAACCTGATCTTCGGCGGTCGTGACTTCAAGAAGTTGTGGATTTAAGGGGCTGCCATGTTACGTACAATCAACTTCATGGGCGTTCGCAACTTTGCGTTCGGCGTCACATTGTTCCTTACGGCGCTGGCCATTTTCAGTGTCTTCCATAAGGGCATGAACTGGGGCCTGGACTTCACCGGCGGTACGCTCATTGAGCTGACCTACGAGCGTCCAGCTGACGTCACCAAGGTGCGTGAGCAACTGGTGGCATCGGGTTATCACGAAGCCATCGTGCAAAGCTTCGGTGCAACTACCGACTTGCTGGTGCGTATGCCGGGTGAAGATCCGCAACTGGGTCACCAGGTGGCAGAAGCGCTGCTGAAAGTCGGCGGCGACAACCCGGCGACGGTCAAACGCGTCGAGTTCGTCGGCCCGCAGGTGGGTGAAGAGCTGCGCGACCAGGGCGGCCTCGGCATGCTGATGGCGCTGGGCGGCATCCTGATCTACCTGGCGTTCCGCTTTCAGTGGAAGTTTGCGGTCGGTGCGATTGTTTCGTTGATCCACGACGTGATCGTGACCATCGGTATCCTGTCGTTCTTCCAGATCACCTTCGATCTGACGGTGCTGGCGGCGGTACTGGCGATCATCGGTTACTCGCTCAACGACACCATCGTGGTATTCGACCGGGTTCGTGAGAACTTCCGGGTACTGCGCAAGGCCAGTCTGATCGAGAACATCAACATCTCGACCACGCAAACCCTGCTGCGGACCATGGCGACTTCGATCTCCACGTTGCTGGCGATTGCGGCCCTGCTGTTCTTCGGCGGTGACAACCTGTTCGGCTTCTCCATTGCGCTGTTCGTCGGTGTTCTGGCGGGTACTTACTCGTCGATCTACATCGCTAACGTGGTGCTGATCTGGCTGAACCTGAGCACTGAAGACCTGATTCCACCGGCCAATACCGAGAAGGAAGTCGACGACCGTCCATAACGGCCATCGCATTTCCCGGTAGTTAGCCCAAAAAGGCGCGAGTTGAACTCGCGCCTTTTTTTGTGCTCCAAGGCTGGGAGAAGCGCGGGTTTGTCCCGCATGTGATGGTCAGGAGGTTCATGTGAACAAGTCGATGCTGGTTGGTGCGGTATTGGGTGCTGTCGGTGTGACTGCCGGGGGTGCTGTTGCCACCTACAGCTTGGTTAAAAGCGGCCCTGAGTTTGCGCAAGTACTCGCCGTTGAGCCGGTCAAGACTCAGATCAAGACGCCACGTGAAGTTTGCAAGGATGTCGCAGTGACTCGGCAAGCGCCGGTCAAAGATCAGCATCAGATCGCCGGTACCGTAGTGGGTGCGTTGGCGGGCGGTCTGTTGGGTAACCAGATCGGCGGCGGCACCGGCAAGAAGATTGCTACGGTCGCAGGCGCTGTCGGCGGTGGTTATGCGGGCAACAAGGTTCAGGAAGGCATGCAAGAGCGTGATACCTACACCACGACTCAAACTCGCTGTAACACCGTGAATGACATCAGTGACAAGGTCGTGGGCTACGATGTTCGGTATTCGCTGGATGGCAAGGAAGGCAAGGTGCGGATGGATCGTGATCCGGGTAACCAGATTCCGGTCGACAAGGAAGGCAAGCTGATCCTGTCGCAGAACGAAGAAAATCGCTGAATACTCAGGTTACAGATTGGAAAAGAAGCACCCTTCGGGGTGCTTTTTTTTGTGCCCGGAATACGACGGCGGGAACACCTGTAAACCTGTAAGAGCCGGGCTTGCCCGCGATAGCGATTTCACCTGCACCATTCATGGTGATTGACACACCGCCATCGCGGGCAAGCCCGGCTCCTACAGGGGGTGAGGGGAATGCACAAATCGCAGGCATAAAAAAAGCACCCCGAACAGACTGTGTGAAAACGCGCTGAAGGCCGGCCCAACAAACGCCCCGACTTGTTCGGGGCGTTTGTTTTGGTGCGGGCGACAGGCGAAAAAAGCCTTTCAGCCCATTAACGCCATCAATTGGCGGGCCCCGAGCACACTAATTGCGCGTTTTAGGTTGTAGGCACTCACTGCCAAGGCCATTTCCGCTCTCGCGCCCTCCAGTTGACGCAACAGGAAGCGAGCATTGCCAAACAGCCATTGCTTCAGGTTGCCGAAGGGGTGCTCAACAATGGATCTTCGGTTGGCCATCATCTGCGGATGGGCCAGCATTCGTTGCTCCATTCGCTCAAAGGCTTCCTCATGGGCGTGGCGTGAGACGTAGCGGCGCTGAGCGCCAGTGCATTGGGATTTGAGCGGGCAGGCGGCGCAGTCGCTGACATCTGCCTGATAGATCCGATCGCCCTTGTGGCGCTGTTTGAGCGTTAACCACTTGCCTGCCGGGCACTGATAACGATCGTGTTCGGCTTCGTAGATAAAGTCTTTGCGCTCAAAAAAGTCCTCACCACCAGGATTGACCGAGCGGTTGGGCGGCACATAAACGGTAATCGCAGCCTCCTCGCAGGCCTGAAACTGCTGGCCGTTGGAGTAGCCGGCATCGGCAGTCACGGTCAGGGCATCTTGTTCCAGCTGTTCTTTGGCGGCTTTAGCCATTGGTTCGAGTTGCTTGCGGTCGTCGCCATCCTGGGTAACCTCATGATGCAGAATCAGGCAATGCTTGGCATCCACGGCGCTCTGCACGTTATAGGACACACGCGGCCCCTTGGGCGTGCGCATCATTCGGGCATCGCTTTCGTGGGTGTTGAACTGCTCCAGGCCCATCGAGTTCATCAGCGCTTGGCAGCTCTGATTGTCCTGCTGGCGAACTTTAAGCTGCACCAGTGCTGTTTTGATCGCGCCGCGATCAATCACCTCTCCCGCATCGAGCCTGTCAGCCTCATCCAGTTCGGCCAGATACTGAGCGATGCGCTTATCCAGTTTTTCTTCCTGACGCTTGAGTTGCTTGAGGTTCATATGGCGCCGCGAGGAAGCGACTGCCTGAAACTTGCTGCCGTCGATGGCCACCAAGTCTCCTGCGATCAGACCGGCCATGCGGCAAAACCGGACGAAGGCACCGCACGTCGCCACAAAGGCGGATTTGTTGTTTTTGCGAAAGTCGGCGATGGTCTTGAAGTCGGGCTTAAGCCGGTTGATCAGCCACATCACTTCGATGTTGCGCTGGCACTCGGCTTCGAGACGCCGCGATGAGCGAATCCGCTGAAAATAGCCATAGAGGTAGAGCTTGAGCTGATCGGCAGGATCATAAGAAGGACGACCTGTGCTTTTGGGCAGCGCTTTATCAAAGCCCAGTTGCACCAGATCCAGCTTGGCGACGTACAGGTCAATAACCCGAACGAGATGATCCTCGGGGATCAGTTCTTCCAGCGAGACCGGGAACAGACTGGTCTGGCTACGGGACTCACCTTGGATGTAAGCCATAACGAAAAATGCTCCGTATCTTTCGATACGGAGCATTTTCTTTGAGCTTTGCGCAGATTGCTAGGTTTTCACACAGTCTGCGAAGGGTGCTTTTTTGTCGCTGGAAGCTTAGCGCTTCAGCGAGGCTGGCAGGTGCGGCTGGATGGCCGTCAGTACTGCTTTGAAGCACTTGGTGTTACCGGCAACGACGTGGCCTTTTTCAAGGAATTCGTGACCGCCGGTGAAGTCGCTGATCAAGCCGCCAGCTTCTTGAATCAGCAGGGCACCTGCAGCCATGTCCCACTCGGACAGGCCCGACTCCCAGAACGCGTCGAAACGACCGGCAGCCACGTAGGCCAGGTCCAGGCTTGCCGAACCAGCGCGACGGATGCCAGCGGTCTGGCCAACCAGGGCGCGGAACATGCCCAGGTAGTTCTCGAGGTTGTCCATCTGGTCGTCACGGAACGGGAAGCCGGTACCCAGCAGGGCGCCTTCCAGGCTGGTGCGGCCGCTGACGCGCAGGCGACGACCGTTCAGTTGAGCGCCGCGACCACGGCTGGCGGTGAATTCTTCCTGGCGAACCGGGTCCAGAACAACAGCGTGTTCCAGGCGACCGCGGTATTTGCAGGCGATGCTGACAGCGAAGTGAGGAATGCCGCGCAGGAAGTTGGTGGTGCCGTCCAGCGGATCGATGATCCACAGGTATTCTTCGCCTTCGATGCCGTTGCCGGCGTGCATGCCGGTTTCTTCACCCAGGATCGAGTGGTTTGGGTAGGCCTTGCGCAGCGCATCGATGATTTTCTGTTCGGCGGCGCGATCCACCTCGGATACATAATCCTTGGCGTCTTTTTCGTCGACCTTGATGGTATCCAGGCGCTCGATGGAGCGGAAAATCAATTCACTGGCGCTGCGGGCGGCGCGCAGCGCGATATTCAGCATGGGCTGCATGGATGTGTCACCTAAGGTTGTTAAAGAAAGCCGGGCATTCTATCAGAACTTTTCTACAGGTGAAGGTTGGTGTTCGCTTTCATAGCTTAACGGTAGTAGGAACTGTAAGATTCGGCTCCCTATTTCTGTGTTCGAGAACGCCTCCCGTGTTGCATAACATTCGTGTCGTCCTGGTCAATACCAGCCATCCCGGCAACATCGGCGGGGCTGCGCGTGCCATGAAGAACATGGGCTTGTCGCGGCTGGTGCTGGTCGAACCCCGGTTATTCCCGCATCACGAAGCCGACGCTCGTGCGTCCGGTGCCGGGGATATCCTTGAAAGCGCGCAAGTCGTCGCCACCTTGGAAGATGCCTTGGTCGGTTGCAATCTGGTGCTCGGTACCAGCGCGCGTGATCGTCGCATCCCCTGGCCGTTGCTCGACCCCCGCGAATGCGGTGTGAAAGTGGTGGAGGAGGCGGGGCAGGGTGCCGAGATCGCTTTGGTGTTCGGTCGTGAAGACTCCGGCCTGACCAATGAAGAGCTGCAGCGATGTCATTATCACGTGCATATCCCCTCAGACCCTGAGTTCAGTTCGCTGAACCTGGGGGCGGCGGTGCAGGTGTTGAGCTATGAAGTGCGCATGTCCTGGCTCGCGGCCCAAGGGCAGCCGAGCAAGGTCGAGAAGGAAGAAGTCGCGTCCACCAAAAGTGGCGAGCTGGCGACCATGGATGAGCTGGAGCGATTCTATGAGCACCTGGAGCAAACCCTGGTGGCCATCGAATTCCTCGATCCGGAAAAACCGCGACACTTGATGGCGCGCCTGCGCCGGTTGTACGGACGTAGCTCGGTCAGCCGGGCAGAAATGAATATATTGCGTGGCATCCTCACGGAAACCCAAAAAGCGGCCCGTGGCGAGCTTCTAAAGCGGAAGGATTAAAAATGTTCGAGCGTTTGCGTGAAGATATCCAAAGCGTTTTCCATCGTGATCCGGCAGCGCGCAACGCCTTTGAAGTTCTGACGTGCTACCCCGGCATGCACGCCATCTGGATCCATCGTTTGTCCGCGATGCTGTGGCGCGCGGAACTGAAGTGGCTGGCGCGGCTGGTATCGAACTTCGGTCGCTGGTTGACCGGGATCGAGATCCATCCGGGCGCCAAGGTAGGTCGTCGCTTCTTTATTGATCACGGGATGGGCATCGTTATTGGTGAAACCGCCGAGATCGGCGATGACGTCACTATTTATCAGGGCGTGACCCTGGGCGGCACTAGCTGGAACAAGGGCAAGCGTCACCCGACCTTGGGTGATGGCGTCGTAGTCGGGGCGGGCGCGAAGGTGTTAGGTCCGTTCACTGTCGGTGCCGGGGCCAAGGTGGGCTCCAATGCTGTCGTGACCAAGGAAGTGCCGCCGGGTGCCACTGTGGTGGGTATTCCGGGGCGAATCATCGTCAAGTCTGATGTCGAGCAAGATGCCAAGCGCAAGGCGATGGCCGAGAAGATTGGTTTTGATGCCTACGGCCTCAGCGAAGACATGCCTGACCCGGTGGCGCGTGCCATTGGTCAGCTGCTCGATCACCTGCAGGCGGTCGATGGTCGTCTGGAAGGCATGTGCGGGGCGCTGAAGGATCTGGGCAGCAATTATTGTGCGAAAGATCTACCTGAGCTGCGTGAAGAAGACTTTGCGTGTGTGAAGGACAAGGATCAGAGTCAGGCCAGCTGAGCCGAGTCGACTTCTATCGCGGGCAAGCCCGCTCCCACAAGGTCTCGGGTGAAGCACCGGTGGTGTGAGCGCCAAAAATCCCTGTGGGAGCGGGCTTGCCCGCGATGAAGTCGACTCGGTGCCACTGGCTGTTTGTGGCCAGTCTTTGCTATGATGCTGCCGCTCTTTTACGGGTAAACCTGACTAAAGTACTAGGTCTTATAGTTGACTTAAATACTCGGGAATTGCATACTCGCCCCATTCCGAACTCCGTGGTAATTGTCCATGCGACTGACTACAAAAGGCCGATACGCCGTGACCGCCATGCTCGATCTGGCGTTGCATGCGCAGCACGGGCCGGTGTCCCTGGCCGATATCTCCGAGCGCCAAGGCATCTCCCTGTCCTACCTCGAACAGCTTTTCGCCAAATTGCGCCGCAGCAATCTGGTCTCCAGCGTCCGTGGTCCGGGTGGCGGCTACCAGCTGTCCCGCGACATGCAGGGCATCCAGGTCGCCCAGGTGATCGATGCGGTGAACGAATCGGTCGATGCAACCAAATGCCAGGGCCAAGGCGATTGCCATTCAGGCGATACCTGCCTGACTCACCACTTGTGGTGCGACCTGAGCCTGCAGATTCACGAATTTCTGAGCGGTATCAGCTTGGCTGACCTTGTGACTCGCCGTGAGGTACAAGATATAGCCCAGCGTCAGGACCAGCGCCGTTGCAACAGCAAGGCGCCACGCCTGGACAAGATTGAAGCGTCCGCCGTCGAATGACAGCCAAAGAGCTAACGGCACGCCAGCCAGCCTGATTTAGGAGATTATCCATGAAATTGCCGATTTACCTTGATTACTCTGCGACCACCCCGGTTGATCCGCGTGTTGCGCAAAAGATGAGTGAATGCCTGCTGGTCGACGGAAACTTCGGTAACCCGGCGTCCCGTTCCCACGTGTTTGGCTGGAAAGCTGAAGAGTCCGTCGAAAACGCCCGTCGTCAGGTCGCAGACCTGGTCAACGCCGATCCGCGTGAAATCGTCTGGACCTCCGGTGCCACCGAATCCGACAACCTGGCAATCAAGGGTGCGGCGCATTTCTATGCCACCAAAGGCAAGCACCTGATCACCACCAAGATTGAGCACAAGGCTGTCCTCGACACCATGCGCCAACTGGAGCGTGAAGGCTTCGAAGTCACCTACATCGAGCCGCGCACCGACGGTCTGGTCACTCCAGAGATGATCGAAGCAGAGCTGCGTGACGACACCATCCTGGTTTCGGTCATGCACGTGAACAACGAAATCGGCACCATCAACGACATCGCAGCCATCGGCGAACTGACCCGTTCCAAGGGCATTCTGTTCCACGTCGACGCCGCTCAGTCCACCGGCAAGGTCGACATCGACCTGTCGAAACTGAAAGTCGACATGATGTCGTTCTCGGCTCACAAAACCTATGGCCCTAAAGGCATCGGCGCACTGTACGTCAGCCGCAAGCCGCGTGTTCGCATCGAAGCGACCATGCACGGCGGCGGTCACGAACGTGGCATGCGTTCCGGTACCCTGGCGACTCACCAGATCGTTGGCATGGGTGAAGCTTTCCGCGTGGCCAAAGAAGACATGGCTGCCGAAAACGTACGCATCAAAGCCCTGAGCGACCGCTTCTTCAAGCAGGTCGAAGGCCTGGAAGAGCTGTACATCAACGGCAGCATGACCGCCCGCGTACCGCACAACCTGAACCTGAGCTTCAACTACGTTGAAGGCGAGTCGCTGATCATGGCGCTCAAGGATCTGGCGGTATCGTCCGGGTCGGCTTGCACCTCCGCTTCGCTGGAGCCTTCGTACGTACTGCGCGCCCTGGGCCGCAACGACGAACTGGCACACAGCTCGATTCGCTTCACCTTCGGCCGTTTCACCACCGAAGAAGAAATCGATTACGCCGCGCAGAAAGTCTGCGAGGCCGTTACCAAGCTGCGCACTTTGTCGCCGCTGTGGGACATGTACAAAGACGGTGTCGACATTTCGAAAATCGAGTGGGCGGCACACTGATTTCAAGTCGCCGCGAACCGGCCCTGTAAAACCAAGGTTTGCAGGGCTTTAAGAGCGACTCTCTGATGAGTGAGGATTAAGCATCATGGCTTACAGCGAAAAGGTCATCGACCACTACGAAAACCCGCGCAACGTCGGCAAGATGGACGCGGAAGACCCGGATGTCGGCACCGGCATGGTCGGCGCTCCGGCGTGCGGCGACGTCATGCGTCTGCAAATCAAGGTTAACGAGCAAGGCATCATCGAAGACGCCAAGTTCAAGACCTACGGCTGCGGTTCGGCTATCGCTTCCAGCTCCCTCGCCACCGAGTGGATGAAGGGCAAGACCCTGGACGAAGCAGAAACCATCAAAAACACCCAGCTGGCTGAAGAACTGGCCCTGCCGCCAGTGAAAATTCACTGCTCCGTACTCGCTGAAGACGCTATCAAAGCGGCCGTTCGCGACTACAAGCAGAAGAAAGGCTTGATCTGACTTTCAGGTTTTGGCGACGAGTAAGGAGTCACCGATGGCTATCAGCATGACAGAAGCGGCTGCTCGACACGTGCGGCGCTCCCTCGACGGGCGCGGCAAAGGTGAAGGGATTCGTCTGGGTGTTCGCACCACGGGCTGTTCCGGCCTTGCCTACGTGCTGGAGTTTGTCGACGAGGTGGTTGCAGAGGATCAGGTGTTCGAAAGTCACGGTGAAAAAGTGATTATCGACCCGAAAAGCCTGGCCTACCTGGACGGCACCGAGCTCGATTTCGTCAAGGAAGGGTTGAACGAAGGCTTCAAGTTCAACAACCCCAACGTGCGCGGTGAATGTGGCTGCGGCGAAAGCTTCAATATCTGAGGCTTGTCGTGGGTACTCCTTGTCATTTCGCTTTATTTGAGCTGCAGCCGGGTTTCAATCTGGATCTCGATCAGCTGGCTACGCGCTACCGTGAGTTGGCGCGCAGTGTTCATCCGGACCGCTTTGCTGATGCTTCCGAGCGTGAGCAGCGGTTGGCGCTAGAGCAATCCGCGAGCCTCAACGAGGCCTACCAGACGCTCAAAAGTCCCCCCAAGCGTGCGCGTTACTTGCTCGCCTTGAATGGGGGTGAGCTGCCGCTGGAGGTCACGGTGCATGATCCGGAATTTCTTCTGCAACAGATGGAGTTGCGTGAGGAGCTCGAAGACCTGCAAGACAGTGCCGATCTGGCCGGTGTTGCAGCGTTCAAGCGTCGCCTGAAAACTGCTCAGGATGTACTGAATCAAAGCTTCGCGGCTTGCTGGAATGATGCGGCGCAACGTGAACAGGCCGAACGCCTGATGCGACGCATGCAGTTCCTCGACAAGCTCACCTACGAAGTGCGCCAGTTAGAAGAGCGCCTCGACGATTAACCCAGTGCCGCTCCGGTCGCACGCCTGATATACAGATAAGTCCTGATACCAATGGCCCTACTGCAGATCGCCGAACCCGGCCAAAGTCCTCAACCGCACCAGCGTCGTCTGGCTGTGGGGATCGACTTGGGCACTACCAATTCGCTGGTCGCTGCATTGCGCAGTGGTCTTTCCGAGCCTCTGGCCGACGCTGACGGGCAGGTCATCCTGCCGTCTGCGGTGCGCTATCACGCCGATCGCGTTGAAGTCGGTGAGTCCGCCAAGCTCGCCGCCGCTACCGATCCTTTGAACACTGTGCTGTCGGTCAAGCGCTTGATGGGTCGTGGTCTGTCCGACGTCAAGCAATTGGGCGATCAATTGCCGTACCGCTTTGTCGGCGGTGAGTCGCACATGCCGTTCATCGACACCATTCAGGGGCCGAAAAGCCCGGTCGAAGTCTCGGCCGACATCCTGAAGGTATTGCGCCAGCGCGCCGAAGCGACGTTGGGCGGTGAACTGGTCGGCGCAGTGATCACTGTTCCGGCTTATTTCGATGATGCCCAGCGTCAAGCCACCAAGGATGCGGCCAAGCTGGCTGGCCTGAACGTGCTGCGTTTGCTCAATGAGCCAACCGCCGCCGCAGTGGCTTACGGTCTGGACCAGCATGCTGAAGGCCTGGTCGCTATTTACGACCTGGGTGGCGGTACTTTCGATATTTCGATTCTGCGCCTGACGGGTGGTGTGTTCGAAGTGCTGGCTACCGGCGGCGATAGCGCGCTGGGTGGCGATGACTTCGACCATGCAATCGCGGGCTGGATCATTGAGGGCGCCGGTTTGTCGGCTGACCTCGATCCGGGTGTGCAGCGTCATCTGCTGCAAACGGCTTGTGCCGCCAAAGAAGCGCTAACCACGGCCTCGTCCGTCGAAGTGGCCTATGGCGACTGGAAAGCCGAGCTGACCCGCGAAGCCTTTGATGCGCTGATCGAGCCGATGGTCGCTCGCAGCCTGAAAGCCTGCCGTCGCGCGGTGCGTGATTCCGGTGTTGAGCTGGAAGAAGTGCATGCGGTGGTCATGGTCGGCGGCTCTACTCGCGTACCTCGCGTTCGCGAAGCGGTCGCTGAAGCGTTTGGTCGCGAACCGCTGACTGAAATCGATCCGGATCAAGTGGTGGCCATTGGTGCCGCGATCCAGGCCGATACGCTGGCCGGCAACAAGCGCGACGGCGATGAGCTGCTGCTGCTTGACGTGATTCCGTTGTCCCTGGGGCTGGAAACCATGGGCGGCTTGATGGAGAAGGTGATTCCACGCAACACCACCATTCCCGTCGCGCGTGCCCAGGACTTCACCACCTACAAAGATGGCCAGTCGGCCATGGCGATCCACGTGTTGCAGGGCGAGCGCGAGCTGATCAGCGACTGCCGCTCCCTGGCGCGTTTTGAATTGCGCGGCATCCCGGCGATGGTGGCTGGCGCGGCGAAGATTCGCGTGACCTTTCAAGTCGATGCCGACGGGCTGCTTAGCGTCTCGGCCCGTGAGTTGGGTTCGGGCGTGGAGGCCAGCATTCAGGTCAAGCCGTCCTACGGCCTGACCGACGGCGAAATTGCCAGGATGCTCAAGGATTCGTTCCAGCATGCCAACGACGACAAGGTCGCCCGCGTATTGCGTGAGCAGCAGGTCGATGCCCAGCGCCTGATCGAAGCGGTGCAGGGTGCTTTGGACGCTGACGGCGAACGCCTGCTCGATGCCGAAGAGCGCATGGTTATCGAGATGCAGGTGCAGGAACTGACCGAACTGATGAAAGGTACCGATGGTTACGCCATCGAGCTGCAGACCAAGCGTCTGTCGCAAGTGACCGACGCCTTTGCTGCCCGCCGCCTGGACTCGACGGTGAAAGCCGCGCTGGCGGGGCGCAACCTGAATGAGATTGAGGAATAACGATGCCGCAGGTCATTTTTCTGCCACACGAGAAGTTCTGCCCGGAAGGCATGGTTGTTGAGGCTGAGCCCGGTACATCGATCCTCGAACTGGCTCATGAACACCATATCGAGATGGAAAGTGCCTGTGGCGGCGTCTGCGCCTGTACCACTTGCCACTGCATCATCCGCGAAGGCTTTGACTCGCTTGAAGAAGCTGACGAGCTGGAAGAAGACTATCTTGATAAGGCTTGGGGTCTTGAGCGCGAGTCCCGCCTGGGGTGCCAGGCCAAGGTCGGTACGGAAGACCTGACGGTCGAAATTCCGAAATATTCGCTCAACCATGCGGCTGAAGCGCCGCACTGATTCAAGGAAGCGACATGAGTCTGAAATGGGTTGATGTGCTTGAAATCGCGATCCAGCTGGCTGAGTCCAGGCCGGAAGTGGATCCGCGTTATGTGAACTTCGTCGATCTGCACCAATGGGTGCTGGCATTGCCGGAGTTCAGTGATGATCCGACCCGCGGTGGCGAGAAGGTGCTTGAAGCCATTCAGGCCGCCTGGATCGAAGAAGCAGACTGAGTCTGCACCGTACGCAGTTAGGCAATACCAAAGAACCCGCGTATAATTCGCGGGTTTAATTTTTCGCAAATTACCGTTTCTGGAGTTACACCATGGCTGTTCAACGTACTTTCTCCATCATCAAGCCTGACGCTGTTGCAAAAAACGTCATCGGCGAGATCACCACTCGTTTCGAAAAAGCAGGCCTGCGCGTTGTAGCTTCGAAACTGAAGCAACTGTCCAAAGCTGAAGCTGAAGGCTTCTACGCTGAGCACAGCGCTCGTGGTTTCTTCGGCGACCTGGTTGCTTTCATGATCTCCGGCCCGGTTGTTGTTCAGGTTCTGGAAGGCGAAAACGCTATCGCTCTGAACCGTGAGCTGATGGGCGCTACCAACCCTAAAGAAGCTGCTGCCGGCACCATCCGCGCTGACTTCGCTGATTCCATCGACGCCAACGCTGTGCACGGTTCGGACTCCGAAGCCGCTGCTGCTCGCGAAATCTCGTACTTCTTCGCAGCTACTGAAGTAACCACTCGCTAAGCATTGGCTTAAGAGTGAAGGTGAATCCATGACTACATCGACTGTAAAAACCAACCTGCTGGGTCTGACTCAGCAGGAAATGGAAAAATTCTTCGACTCAATCGGGGAGAAGCGTTTCCGTGCCGGTCAGGTAATGAAATGGATTCACCACCTTGGCGTCGATGATTTCGACGCCATGACGAACGTCAGCAAGGCCTTGCGCGACAAGCTCAAGGCTATTGCCGAAGTTCGCGGCCCTGAAGTGGTCAGCGAGGACATTTCCACCGACGGCACCCGTAAGTGGGTGGTGCGCGTGGCGTCCGGCAGCTGCGTCGAGACCGTCTACATTCCCCAGGGCAAACGCGGCACTTTGTGCGTTTCGTCCCAGGCAGGCTGTGCCCTGGATTGCAGTTTCTGCTCCACCGGCAAGCAAGGTTTCAACAGCAACCTCACCGCCGCCGAAGTCATCGGCCAGGTGTGGATTGCCAATAAATCGTTCGGCAGCATCCCGGCAACCGCCGACCGTGCCATCACCAACGTGGTGATGATGGGCATGGGTGAGCCGCTGCTGAACTTCGATAACGTCGTTGCAGCCATGCATCTGATGATGGACGACCTGGGTTACGGCATTTCCAAGCGCCGTGTGACCCTGTCGACCTCCGGCGTGGTGCCGATGATCGATGAGCTGTCCAAGCACATCGACGTCTCCCTGGCGTTGTCCCTGCACGCACCGAATGACGCATTGCGTAACCAATTGGTGCCGATCAACAAGAAATATCCGCTTAAGATGCTGCTCGAGTCGTGCCAGCGCTACATGTCGTCCTTGGGCGAAAAACGTGTGCTGACTATTGAGTACACCTTGCTCAAGGACATCAACGACAAGGTTGAACATGCCGTTGAGATGATCGAGTTGCTCAAGAACATCCCGTGCAAGATCAACCTGATTCCGTTTAACCCGTTCCCGCATTCCGGTTACGAGCGCCCGAGCAACAACGCGATTCGCCGGTTTCAGGATCAGCTTCACCATGCAGGCTTCAATGTCACCGTACGCACCACCCGCGGTGAAGACATCGATGCCGCGTGTGGCCAATTGGTAGGGCAGGTGCTGGATCGCACCCGTCGCAGCGAGCGTTATATCGCCGTGCGTGAATTGAGCGCAGAAAACGATATGGCGCAGAACGCCGCGAAATAATTCAAGAGAGGATCTCTATGTCCCTGCGCTTCGCGCTGCTTTTGCTGTGGGCCAGCCTGTGTGCTGGATGTGTCCTGTCGGGCGATTTCAACCCGATGAAGACCAGCAAGGGGCGCGATGAAGCACGTGTGGCTTACGTGCAGTTGGGGTTGGGGTACTTGCAACAAGGCATGACAGAGCGCGCCAAAGTCCCGCTGAAAAAGGCGTTGGAACTGGATAGCTCGGACCCTGACGCCAACGCAGCGCTGGCTCTGGTGTTCCAGGCCGAAATGGAGCCTGAACTGGCCGACCAGCATTTTCGCAAGGCACTGTCTTCCCGTCCCGACGATGCGCGAATCCTGAACAATTACGGCAGTTTTCTTTTCGAGGAAAAACGTTACAAAGAGGCGTACGAGCGCTTTGAGCAGGCCGCCGCCGATACGCTGTATCCTGAGCGTTCGCGAGTATTCGAGAACCTGGGAATGACTGCATCAAAGCTGGGTGAGCGTGATCTCGCGCAGCAGCAACTTGAAAAAGCCCTGCGTTTGAATCGCCAACAGCCACGTGCATTGCTCGAAATGGCTGAGTTGTCCTTCGAAGACAGGCATTATGTGCCCGCGCGTGACTATTACGATCGTTTTAGCCTGCTGACCGAGCAAAATGCACGTAGTCTATTGCTCGGCGTTCGGCTGGCAAAAGTGTTCGAAGATCGCGACAAGGCTGCAAGTGCAGGCCTGCAACTAAAACGACTCTATCCCGGTACGCCGGAATATCAGCAATACCTGTCGGAGCAATGATGAAAGCGGCGCATCCCGAAGTTGTAGCAGCGAATCGCGTTAACCCCGGTGAGACTTTGCGCCAGGCCCGCGAAAGCAATGGCTGGTCGCTGGCCGAAGTGGCCCTCAAGCTCAACCTCACCGTTACCTCCTTGAGCAATCTGGAAGCCGGCGCATTCGACAAGCTGCCTGGGCATACCTTCGCTCGCGGTTATATCCGTGCGTACGCCAAATTGCTGGGCATGGATCAAGCCGTTCTTGTGCAGCAGTTCGACCAATCCACCGGCACTGATTCCCAAGGCAGCAGCGTTCATAGCCTTGGGCGTATCGAAGAGCCGGTCCGGGTTTCCCATACTATTTTGCGAATTGTCAGCCTGTTGCTGCTGATTGCGGTGATTGGTGGCGGTTTTGTCTGGTGGCAGGATCAAACGTCATTGCGCACCAAGGACTTGATCGGTCTGAGCCCGGAACACGTTGAAGTGGAAGGCGCCGACGGCACCACCCAGATTCATCCGCTGGACGAGCCGGAAGATCAGGCCGTCGCGGAAGGCCAGACTGACAACAGTACTACGCTGGCTTTGCCGCAAGCCGAGACGTCCTCTGAAGCGCCGGCTGAAGCTCAAGCCATTGCGCCTGTTGCCGCACCGACAGCACCAACACCTGTTGCTCCGGCGCACAACGCCGCTCCGGTTGCCGTCACCCCGACCCACAGCACGGCGCCTGTCGTTCCAGCGCCGGCCACCCCGGCTCCGACTGTTCCAGCTGTTCCGGCCCCAGTGGTGACTGCTCCTGTGGCGCCGACCACTCCGGCTCCTGCTCCGGTTACGACAGCGCCAGTGGCTGGCCAGGGTCAGGTTCAGTTGCAGTTCACTGCCGATTGCTGGACGCAAGTGACCGATGGCTCCGGCAAGGTGCTGTTGAGTGGTCTCAAGCGTAAAGGCGATAGCGTTTCCGTCAGCGGCAAGCCGCCGTTTTCCGTGCGTCTGGGCTTCGCCCGTGGCGTGCAGGTCAGCTACAACGGCCAGGCGGTTGATGTTGCTCCGTTCACCAGTGGCGAGACTGCTCGCCTGAAGTTGGGTCAATAAGTCATGCACGGCGAATCTCCAATCAAACGTCGCGAATCACGCAAGATCTGGGTCGGTAACGTGCCTGTTGGCGGCGATGCGCCTATCGCTGTGCAGAGCATGACCAACAGCGACACCAATGACGTCGCCGCCACGGTCGCACAGATCAATCGTCTGGGAGCGGCAGGCGTCGACATCGTGCGTATTTCCGTACCGGACATGGACGCCGCCGAAGCTTTCGGCAAGATCAAGCAATTGGTCAAAGTGCCGTTGGTGGCCGACATCCATTTCGACTATCGGATCGCATTGCGCGTCGCCGAACTGGGCGTCGACTGCCTGCGAATCAACCCGGGCAACATCGGTCGTGAAGATCGTGTACGCGCCGTGGTAGATGCCGCTCGTGATCGCGGGATTCCGATCCGCATCGGCGTCAATGCCGGTTCCCTGGAAAAAGACCTGCAAAAGAAATACGGCGAGCCGACTCCGGCCGCACTGGTCGAGTCCGCCCTGCGCCACGTTGAGCACCTTGAACGCCTGAATTTTCAGGACTTCAAAGTCAGCGTGAAAGCCTCCGACGTGTTCATGGCCGTCGAAGCCTACCGCTTGCTGGCCAAGGAAATCGTCCAGCCATTGCACCTGGGCATCACCGAAGCCGGTGGTTTGCGTTCAGGCACAGTGAAATCCGCCGTGGGCCTCGGTATGCTGCTCGCCGAAGGGATTGGCGATACTATTCGCATCTCGTTGGCGGCTGACCCGGTCGAGGAAGTAAAAGTCGGCTACGACATCCTCAAGTCCCTGCACCTGCGTTCCCGTGGCATCAACTTCATCGCCTGTCCGAGCTGCTCGCGGCAGAACTTCGATGTGGTCAAGACCATGAACGAACTGGAAGGGCGTCTTGAAGACCTGCTGGTGCCGCTGGATGTCGCGGTCATCGGTTGTGTGGTCAACGGGCCGGGTGAAGCCAAGGAAGCCCATATTGGCTTGACCGGCGGTACGCCCAACCTGATTTACATCGACGGCAAGCCGTCGCAGAAACTGACGAATGACAATCTGGTGGATGAGCTTGAACGCTTGATCCGCCAGAAAGCGGCCGAAAAGGTCGAAGCCGACGCTGCCGTTATCGCGCGTGGCTGAGCCGGACTAAAGAGCCGAACGAATTTAAGGATTTAAAGTGAGCAAGTCTCTGCAAGCCATTCGTGGCATGAACGACATCCTGCCCGAACAGACTCCCCTGTGGCGTCATTTCGAGGGCACCGTTTCGCGTCTGCTGGATAACTACGGTTACAAGCAGATCCGCATGCCGATCGTCGAGTTCACCGAGCTGTTCAAGCGCTCCATCGGTGAAGTGACCGACATCGTCGAAAAAGAGATGTACACCTTCGACGACCGTAACGGCGACTCCCTGACCCTGCGCCCCGAAGGCACGGCAGCCTGCGTGCGTGCAGTGCTTGAGCACGGCATCACCGGCGGTGGTCAGGTGCAGAAACTCTGGTACATCGGCCCGATGTTCCGTCACGAGCGCCCGCAGAAAGGCCGTTATCGCCAGTTCCACCAGATCGGTGTCGAAGTGTTCAACCTCGACGGTCCGGACATCGACGCCGAGCTGATCGTGCTGACGTGGCGCCTGTGGGGCGAGCTGGGTATCCGTGATGCGGTCAAGCTCGAGCTCAACAGCCTGGGGACTGCCGAGTCGCGCGGTCGCTACCGTGAAGCGCTGGTCGAGTTCCTTTCCGCGCATCTGGACAAGCTGGACGAAGACAGCCAGCGTCGTCTGAAGACCAACCCGCTGCGGGTTCTCGATACCAAGAATGCCGACACGCAAGCCATCCTGGTGGACGCGCCAAAAATGGCCGACTACCTCGACGACGAGTCCCGCGTGCACTTTGAAGGCCTGAAGGCTCGCCTGGACGCCGCCGGTATTCCTTATGTCATCAACCCGAAGCTGGTTCGCGGGCTGGATTACTACAGCAAGACCGTTTTCGAATGGGTCACCGACAAACTGGGCGCCCAGGGCACCGTGTGTGCCGGTGGTCGTTACGACGGTCTGGTCGAGCAAATGGGCGGCAAGCCAACGGCTGGTGTCGGTTTCGCCATGGGTATCGAGCGCCTGGTGCTGTTGCTTGAAACCCTGGAGCAGATCCCGGAAGAAATCTCCCGTCAGGTCGACGTCTACCTCTGTGCCTTCGGCGAAGCGGCAGAGATTGCCGGCCTGGCCTTGAGCGAGCGCGTCCGTGATCAATTGCCCAACCTGCGCCTGCAAGTGAATGCCGGCGCCGGCAGCTTCAAAAGCCAGTTCAAGAAGGCCGACAAGAGCGGCGCGCTGTATGCGCTGATCCTCGGTGACGACGAAATGGCCCAGCAAGTGGTAGGTTTCAAACCCCTGCGTGGCCAGGGCGAACAACAAAGCATTGCCTGGGATGCGCTTGCTGCACACCTGGCCACCTGCGTCGTGCAGGGTTGAAGCTGTCTAAACAGCCGAATTAGCGATTAAGGAGTATTGGGGTGTCGAGTACCGAAGACGAACATTTGATGGAATTGAAGGAATGGTGGTCACGCAACGGTAAGCCCCTGGTCACTGGCGGCCTGTTGGCGCTGGTTATCGTTTTCGGCTGGCAGGCGTTCCACAAGTATCAGAGCAATCAGTCGCAAGGCGCCTCGATGCTCTACCAGCAATTGCTCGAAACCACGCTGACACCTGACGGCAAGCCTGACGCAGCCCGTGTTGCCGACCTGGCCGGCAAGCTCAACAGCGAGTTCGGCGGCAGCGCCTACGCGCAGTACGGCAGCCTGTTCGTGGCAAAAGTCGCTGTCGACAGCGGCAAGCTGGACGACGCAGCCACTGAGCTGAAAGCCATTGTCGCCAAACCGGCCAACCCGGCACTGGGCGAAATCGCCCGTCAGCGCCTGGCACAGGTACTGGCCGCGCAAAACAAGGCCGATGAAGCCCTGAAGTTGCTCGAAGGCGATGCCGACAAAGCATTCCTGGCCACTCGCGAAGAACTCAAAGGCGACCTGCTGGTGCAATTGGGTCGTACCGACGAAGCGAACAAGGCGTATCAAAAAGCCAAGGCGGCACTGTCGGATGAAGCGGCGGTCGGTGGCCTGCAAATCAAGCTGGACGATCTGGCCAAAGGGGATGCGTGACGTGATTCGTTGGAAACATGCAGCATTGCTGGCTCTGGCCATTTTGGCCGCGGGTTGCAGCAGCAACAGCAAAAAAGAATTGCCGCCTGCCGAGTTGGTTGACTTCAAAGAAGAAGTGGTCCTGCAAAAGCAGTGGAGTCGTTCGATCGGTGACGGTCAGGGCGAAACCTACAACATGCTGGTACCGGCGATCGATGGCTCAACCATCTATGCGGCCGACGTTACTGGCGTGGTGATGGCGATGGATCGCAGCAATGGCGACGTCAAATGGAAGAAAGATCTCGAACTGCCTGTTTCCGGCGCCGTTGGCGTGGGTTATGGGCTGGTCATGATCGGCACGCTCCAAGGCGAAATCGTTGCCCTGGACGCGGTCAACGGTGACGAGAAATGGCGCGCTCGCGTGACCAGTGAAGTCCTCGCACCGCCGGCCAACAACGGTGACGTGGTTGTGGTTCAGACTCAGGACGACCGTCTGATCGGCCTGGATGCCGCGACCGGCAACCAGCGCTGGTTGTATGACAGCACGCCTGCGGTCCTGACCCTGCGCGGCACCAGTGCGCCGATCGTGACCAACCGTATGGCCGTGGCTGGTCTGTCGACCGGTAAAGTGGTCGCTCTCAATATTTCCAACGGCGTGCCGGTGTGGGAACAACGCGTAGCGATTCCACAAGGCCGTTCGGAGCTTGAACGTGTGGTCGATATCGACGGCGGTCTGCTGCTGTCCGGCGGTACGTTGTACGTCGCCAGCTACCAGGGTCGCGTTGCAGCTCTGGACCTGGAAAGCGGTCGTCAGCTCTGGCAGCGCGATGCTTCCAGCTATGCCGGTGTCGCCCAGGGTTTTGGCAACGTTTACGTGAGCCTGGCTTCGGGCACTGTTGAAGGCGTCGACGAGCGTTCCACAACCGCGTTGTGGAGCAACGACTCGCTGGCCCGCCGTCAACTGTCGGCACCGGAAGTGTTCTCCAGCTACGTTGCAGTCGGCGATATGGAAGGCTACCTGCATCTGCTGAGTCAGGTGGACGGTCGTTTCGTCGGCCGCGAGCGCATCGACAGCGACGGCCTGCGTGCCCGTCCGCTGGTGGTGGGTGACACGATTTATGTATATGGCAACAGCGGCAAACTGGAAGCCCTGACCATTAAGTAAAGGTTTGACTATGCTTGGGGTTTAACCCCCAAGCGGCCTTGTTCTGCAAGGCTTGCGGCGCCTTCAAGCGCTGCCCCGAGCACCAGCCGCTGCCTCGCAGCGGCTTTTGTATTTTCTGAAATAACGAAGTGGAGAGCCGCATGGTTCCCGTAATCGCCCTGGTGGGCCGACCGAACGTCGGCAAGTCCACCTTGTTCAACCGCCTGACCAGGACTCGTGACGCCATCGTCGGCGACTTGTCCGGTCTGACCCGTGATCGCCAATACGGTGAGGCCAAGTGGCAAGGGCGTTCCTACATTCTGGTCGACACCGGCGGTATCTCCGGTGACGAGCACGGTATGGACGAAAAAATGGCCGAGCAGTCGCTGCTGGCCATTGAAGAAGCGGATGTCGTTCTGTTCCTGGTAGATGCCAAGGCCGGTTTCACCGCCGCCGACCAGATGATCGCCGAGCATTTGCGCAAACGTAACAAGCGTTCTTACGTGGTTGCCAACAAGGTCGACAACATCGACCCTGAAATGGCCCGCGCTGAATTCGCCCCGTTGGGCATGGGTCACGCGATCCCTATCGCGGGTGCTCATGGTCGTGGCATCACCCAGATGCTGGAAATCGCCCTGAGCGATTTCCCGAAAGACGAAGAAGAGCCGGAAGACGGCGAAGAAGAGATCGTTGCCGAAGGTGAGGAAGCCAAGCGCATTCCTGGCCCAAGCGAAAAAGACGGTATCAAGATCGCTATCATCGGTCGCCCGAACGTCGGCAAGTCGACCCTGGTCAACCGCATGCTCGGTGAAGACCGGGTAATCGTTTATGACCAGCCGGGCACGACCCGCGACAGTATCTACATCCCGTTCGAGCGTAACGACGAGAAGTACACGCTGATCGATACCGCCGGTGTGCGCAAGCGCGGCAAGATCCACGAAGAAGTTGAAAAGTTCTCCGTGGTCAAAACCCTGCAAGCGATCAAAGACGCCAACGTGGTGATCTTCGTGATGGACGCCCGCGAAGGCGTGGTGGATCACGACCTCAACCTGCTGGGCTTTGCCATTGAGTCGGGTCGTGCGCTGGTCATCGCGATCAACAAGTGGGACGGCATGACGCCGAGCGAGCGTGACTTCGTGAAGGTCGAGCTGCAGCGTCGTCTGTTCTTCGTCGACTACGCTGACATCCACTTCATCTCGGCCCTGCACGGCACGGGCGTGGGCAACCTCTACGCTTCGGTACAGAACTCGTTCAAGTCCGCCGTGACCCGCTGGCCGACCAACCGCCTCACCCAGATTCTGGAAGATGCGGTCGGTGAGCACGCGCCGCCGATGGTCAACAATCGCCGGATCAAGCTGCGTTACGCCCACTTGGGTGGTGCGAACCCGCCGATCATCGTGATCCACGGTAACCAGATCGAGAAGGTGCCGAAGTCTTACGTTCGTTACCTGGAAAACACTTACCGTCGTGTCTTGAAGCTGGTCGGTACGCCGATCCGCATCGAGTTCAAGGGCGGCGAGAACCCGTACGAAGGCAAAAAGACCACGCTGACCGACCGCCAGGTCAACAAGAAGCGTCGCATGATGTCGCACCACAAAAAGGCCGACAAAAAGCGCCGCGATAAGAAATAGAAGCAGCTTTGATCGTTCCCACGCTCCCGCGTGGGAACGATCAATGCATCAGAAGAAGGGCGCCCATTGGCGCCCTTTTTTTATGGGCACCGGATGGGCTATCCTCGGGCTCTCCCGCGCCGCCGTTAGAGCCGGGTGTAGAGCAGGGAATCACCGATGATCACCAGTAAGCTGCCGAATGTCGGCATCACTATCTTCACTCAGATGTCTCAGCTCGCGGCGCAAACCGGGGCGATAAACCTGTCCCAGGGGTTTCCCGATTTCGATGCGCCGCTGGCCCTGTGCGACGCGGTCGGCCGGCACATCGCCAATGGCCATAACCAATATTCGCCGATGACCGGGCTGCCGGCGCTACGCCAGCAAGTGGCGGCAAAGATCGCTCGCAGTTATGGCGTTCATGTCGATCCCGACCATGAAGTGACCATCACGCCGGGCGCGACCCAAGCGATTTTCTGTGCGATCCAGGCAGTTATCCACAGCGGTGACGAAGTCATCGTGTTTGATCCGGCCTACGACAGTTACGAACCTTCGGTGGAACTGGCCGGTGGGCGTTGTGTGCATGTGCAACTGGGGCTGGCTGATTTCAGCATCGACTTCCAGAAGCTCGCCGATGCCATTACACCGCGCACGCGAATGATCATTCTCAACTCACCGCACAACCCCAGTGGCGCATTGATCAGCCGTGCCGAGCTGGATCAGTTGGCGGATCTG
The DNA here is from genome assembly GCF_024748695.1 of Pseudomonas sp. B21-040. Lineage (NCBI taxonomy): Bacteria > Pseudomonadati > Pseudomonadota > Gammaproteobacteria > Pseudomonadales > Pseudomonadaceae > Pseudomonas > Pseudomonas sp. B21-040. The sequence continues at coordinate 5,433,476 of NZ_CP087176.1, read as the reverse complement.
ATTCGTGATCGCGACATCTATCTGGTCAGCGATGAAGTCTACGAACACCTGGTGTTCGACGGCGTGCCTCATGTCAGCGTGCTGAATCACCAAGAGCTGTATCAGCGCGCCTTCGTCGTCAGTTCCTTCGGCAAGACTTATCACGTTACTGGCTGGAAAACCGGTTACGTGGTCGCGCCGCCAGCGCTGACTGCCGAGCTGCGCAAGGTTCACCAATACGTCAGTTTTTGCGGTGTGACGCCGCTGCAATTTGCCTTGGCCGACTTCATGGCCGAGCACCCGGAACACATCGAAGAGCTGCCGGATTTCTACCAGGCGAAGCGTGATCTGTTCTGCGATCTGCTGGCGCCGTCGCGTTTCGACTTCACCCGAGTGACCGGTACGTATTTCCAGCTGGTCGATTACTCGCAGATCCGTCCGGACCTCAATGACGTCGAGATGGCGCTGTGGATGACCCGCGAGCATGGCGTGGCGAGCATCCCGATCTCGGTGTTCTACCAGACCCCACCGGTCGGCCAGCGCCTGGTGCGCTTGTGCTTCGCCAAACGTGAGGAGACCCTGCGTGAAGCAGCGGCAAAACTATGCGTGATCTGAGTGCATTGCCCAACCTGAATGTCGCGCTGGTCCAGACAACGCTGGCCTGGCATGACCGCCAGGCCAACCTGGAGCATTTCGAGCAGTTGCTGGAACAGGCTCGCGGCGCGGACCTGATCATCCTGCCGGAGATGTTCACCACCGGTTTTTCCATGGAGTCGCAGACGCTCGCCGAACCGGAAAACGGCCCGACCAGCAAATGGCTGCGCAGTCAGGCGGCAAAACTCAATGCGGTGATTACCGGCAGCATCATCATTCAGGCCGCCGACGGCAGTCATCGCAATCGTCTGTTGTGGGCGCGCCCGGAAGGGGAGGTCTGGCACTACGACAAGCGCCATCTGTTTCGCATGGCGGGCGAGCATAATCACTACACGCCGGGCGAGCGTCAGGTGCAGTTCGAACTCAAGGGCTGGCGAGTGCGGCCGCTGATTTGCTACGACCTGCGCTTTCCAGTCTGGAGCCGCGATGCCCAGGACACCGACCTGCTGCTGTACACCGCCAACTGGCCGGGTGCGCGGCGTCAGCACTGGAACCGATTGCTGCCGGCAAGGGCCATCGAAAACCTCTGCTACGTGGCCGCAGTGAATCGCATCGGCACCGATGGCAAAGGCTTTGCCTACACCGGTGACAGTCAGGTGCTGGATTTCCAGGGCGAAACCTTGCTCAGTGTTGGTGAAGCCGACGGCGTGTTCCAGGTGGTGCTGAACGCTGCCGACCTTCAGGCTTATCGCACCCGTTTCCCGGCGAATCTGGATGCTGATACGTTTGAGTTCACCTGATCGCAGCACGTTGGAACAATTAAGGGTGCAGATTCCTCCTGGTGGGCCGATAGCAAGGTCTGTCCAGGAGGCGTGACCCATGATTGACGTCAGTTCCATCACCATCAATTCGCACGCCGTGTCTTCGCCTAATGTCGTCACTGGCAAGGCAGACGAAAGCACGCTGCTGCCGATCGCAGAGCCGATCGACAAAGACAGCAAAGTGCTGCGCGTCAACAGTGCCGGGGCCAACATCGACGCGGTCGTCGGTGCCGCTGGTGATCCGGTTACTGCGTTGAAAAAGCAAATCGAAGAAGCCCAAAAGCTGCTGGCCGAACAGCAGGCTCAGCTTGCGAGTGCGCAGAGGAGCCAGGACAACGAGCAGAAAGCGCAAAAGGTCATGGAGATCCAGAACCAGATCGCGGTGACCAGCAGCAACTTGCAAGTGCTGCAAGCGGCGCTGTTGCAGGCGATGTTCAGCGTCGATACCCATGCCTGACACTGATCGTTCCCACGCTCAGCGTGGGAATGCAGCCCGTGACGCTCCGCGTCACTGGACGCGGAGCGTCCCTAGAGGCATTCCCACGCGGAGCGTGGGAACGATCAACAGCAAGCAAACAAAAAGGCCCCAAGGTTCGCACCTGGGGCCTTTTGTATTGCAGCGAAGGCTTACGCCGCTTTCGCTTCCGGCTGGCTCAGCGAGCGGTTCAGTGCGCTAAACAGCGCCTTGAAGCTGGCGGTGGTGATGTTTTCGTCGATGCCGACGCCGTGCACCGCACGTTCACCGTTCACGCGCAGTTCAATGTAGGCCGCAGCCTTGGCATTGGTGCCCGCGCCGATGGCGTGCTCGTTGTAGTCCATGATTTCCACCGGGATCGGCAAGCCGGCCACCAAGGCTTCCAGCGCGCCATTGCCCTTGCCGCGCCAGTGCAGGTTGGTTTCGCCCTGACCTTTGCTGGAAACTTCCACTTCCACGGCGCTGTGACCGTTTTCTTCCTGCAGGCGATGGCTGACCAGCGCGTACGGGGTGTTGGCTTGCAAGTACTCGCTGTGCAGCAGTGCGTGGATCTGCTGAGCGGTCATTTCAAGGCCCAGACGATCGGTTTCACGTTGCACCACCTGACTGAACTCGATCTGCATGCGGCGTGGCAAGTTGATGCCGTATTCCTGCTCCAGCAGGTACGCGATACCGCCCTTGCCTGACTGGCTGTTGACGCGAATCACCGCCTCGTAGCTGCGACCGATATCGGCCGGGTCGATCGGCAAGTACGGCACTTCCCACAGTGCATCCGGTTTCTGCTGGGCGAAGCCCTTGCGGATTGCATCCTGGTGCGAGCCGGAGAATGCGGTGTGCACCAGGTCGCCAACGTACGGGTGGCGTGGGTGTACCTGGATCTGGTTGCACTCTTCGACGACCTTGCGCACGCCGTCGATGTCGGAGAAGTCCAGCTCAGGGTGAACGCCCTGGGTGTAGAGGTTCAGTGCCACGGTCACGAGGTCGACGTTACCGGTACGCTCGCCGTTGCCGAACAGGCAGCCTTCGACACGGTCGGCGCCGGCCATCAGGCCCAGTTCGGTGGCGGCCACGCCAGTGCCACGGTCGTTGTGGGTGTGCAGGCTGATGATCACGCTGTCACGACGGTTGATGTGACGGCCGAACCATTCGATCTGGTCGGCATAGATGTTCGGGGTCGCGCATTCGACGGTGGCCGGCAAGTTGAGGATCATCTTGTGCTCAGGCGTCGGGTTCCAGACCTCGATCACCGCGTCGCACACTTCCTTGGCGAACTCCAGCTCAGTGGCGCTGAAAGTTTCCGGCGAGTATTCGAAGGTCCACTCGGTGTTCGGCTGCATGGCTGCGTATTTGACGAACAGCTTGGCCGCGCTCACGGCGATTTCCTTGATCCCGTCCTTGTCCTGATTAAAGACAATCCGGCGGAAAGAAGGGGACGTCGCGTTGTACAAGTGAACGATGGCTTTTTTCGCCCCGCGCAGGGATTCGAAGGTGCGTTCGATCAAGTCTTCACGGCCCTGGGTCAGCACCTGAATGGTGGTGTCGTCCGGGATGTGGTTGCCTTCGATGAGGGTCCGCACGAAGTCGAAGTCGGTTTGCGACGCTGCAGGGAACGAGGCTTCGATTTCTTTCACGCCAACCGACACCAGGGTTTTCCAGAAACGCAGCTTCTTGACCGCGTCCATTGGCTCGATCAGCGACTGGTTGCCATCGCGAAGGTCAGAGCTGCACCAGATCGGCGCGGCGGTGATGGTCTTCGACGGCCAGGTGCGGTCCGGGATGTCGATGGTCGGGAACGCGCGGTATTTCGAAGACGGGTCTTTGAGCATGCTCATCGGGGGAATCCTTATTGTGTGGGCCGAAAAAAGGCGGCCTGCCGGTGGATCAAATGTTCTTGGGGAAAAGCGTGGGGCGAGGCACCGCGATTCAGCCTGGCAGTCGTGCGCTGACGAGGCACAGGCTGCGGTGCTGGCGAAGCTGAATGAGGGTGTGAAAGGTTTTCATGCCTTCAACCCTAACCGCGAGGGGAAAGGATGGCAAGCAGTCGAAAAAAATTGAGAGGAATACCCGGAAAGCCGAGTTAATCGAGATTTTATTGCTGCGAATGGAGGTGATTGTTTTGATGATTGCGCGAGGTTTGTGCACTGCGCAATTGGAGAGCTGAGGCGACGACCTCTTGTGCACAGCTATGCTTAAAGCCTGAACAAGGCAGGAGTCGGACATGAACGAGTCGGACTGGAAGCGGTATAGCGCGTTGCGCCCGTTGGCTCATGAGCGGATGTGTATCCGGATCATGGAGGAGGTCGAGCGCGCAGTGCTGGACAAAAGCCTGGCGCCTTACGAGCGGATTGAAGCCACTGAAGAGCTGCTTCAGTCCCGGCAAAAGGAGTTGTATTGGGCGTTTGGTGTGTTCAGGTTTTCACGCCATGAGGCGCGATCGCACTTGTTGGGGTTGTGCGCGCGGGAGTTGATCACGGCTGAAGAGTTGACCGGGTTTTCGCAGGAGACCCAGGAGTGGATCAAGCATTGCCTGGCGGACCGGGAAGCCCATGGGATTGAGGACCTTGAGGCTGAATAGCGGCGGCGCCTGTGAGGCCGCCTTCGCGAGCAAGTCGAATCGTCGTACCGCCGCTCCCACATTTAACCGCGATCTAATGTGGGAGCGGGCTTGCTCGCGAAGAGGCCGGCTGCCTCAACAACTATTTATGGCTGAAACGCCCCGATAAAAATCGCCGGATCCACCCGCGCATCATTCAGGCTGATATTCCAGTGCATGTGCGGCCCGGTCGCGCGGCCCGTCGCCCCGACTTTCCCGACCACTGCGCCACGAGCCAGTTGTTGACCGACCTTCACGTCGATTTTCGACATATGGCAGAACATGCTGATAAAGCCTTGCCCGTGATCGACAAATACCGTGTTGCCATTGAAGAAGTAGTTGCCGATCAGAATCACCTTGCCCGTCGCCGGGGTCTTGATCGGCGTACCGGCAGGCACTGCGAAATCCAGGCCCGCGTGAGGATTGCGCTCTTCACCATTGAAGAAACGGCGCACGCCGAACTTGCTCGACAGCGGTCCGTTGACGGGTTTGTCCAGCAGCAGGTTGCTTGGCGTATTCGGGCTGAACGTGCGGTAGGCGGCAATCTGTTCCGCCAGTTCGCCTTCAATACGCTTGAGATTGTCCGGGTTCGGATTGACCTGCTGCGTATTCTTCAGCGTGATGTGTTGTTCCGGGTACTTCTTGTTACCAACAGTGAAATTCAATGTGCGGCCGCCGCTGCTGACTTGCTGCGTGCCCGGCTTGACCGTCAACGGCACGCCGACAATCGCCAGCCAATTGTTCTGTTCCTTGACCACCAGCACCGGTTTGCCTTGGTAGCTGGCTTTAGGTGCCTGGGCCGCGCTGCCCAGATCCACCACCGCCACGCCGCCCGGTACCGGTTTGTTCAACAGGCGGGTGATGTAACTGTCGGCATTGGCGTTGAAGGTCAGGCACAACAACAGCAGTGGAGCTAGAAAACGCGGCATGGATCAATCCAGTAGAGAAAGGGTGACAGGCGTCAGGTGATTGTCTTCGACCCGCACTTGCAGTTCGCCGTCGCCGAGTCTGGCCTTGAGGCGCTGGCCATTGTGGGTTTGCCCGGCGCTGCGGATCGCGTTGCCACGTTCGTCCAGCAAGATGCTGTAACCACGGGCCAGGGTCGCCAACGGGCTGACCACTTGCAGGGTCTGCACCTGACTTTGCAATTGCAGGCGTCGCGACTTGAGGCCTTCGCGTATCGCACGCGGCAGGCGTTCGGCAAGGCTGTCGAGGCGTTGGCGCAGCAGTGCCAGTTGACGCCCCGGATGTTGCCCGGCGAGGCGGGTTTCCAGGCGAATCAAGCGCTCGCGACGGGTGTTGAGGCTGCGTTCGAACGCGCGGCGCATGCGCATGTCCAGGTCGTCCAGACGTTGCGCTTGCTGGCGCAGGCGTTCGCCGGGATGGCGCAAACGGCGGGAGATACCCTCCAGACGCAGGCGGTCGCGCATCAAACGGTCGCGCATACGCATCACCAGTCGGCGATGCAGGCTTTCGACCCGGCGCACCAGATCGTTGGAATCCGGTGCGAGCAGTTCGGCAGCGGCGGAAGGGGTCGGGGCGCGGACGTCGGCCACGAAGTCACTGATCGATACGTCGGTTTCGTGGCCGACGGCACTGACAATAGGCGTGACACAGGCGTCGACGGCACGGGCCACGGCCTCTTCGTTGAAGCACCAGAGGTCTTCCAGCGAACCGCCGCCACGGGCCAGGATCAACGCGTCGAAACCACGGGCATCCGCGAGTTTCAACGCACGGACAATCTGCGCAGTGGCTTCGCGACCTTGCACGGCCGTGGGGATCAGCGTCAGCTGGATCTGCGGTGCGCGGCGACGGAACACGCTGATAATGTCGCGGATCACCGCGCCGGTCGGTGAGCTGATAATGCCGATGCGTTGTGGATGCGCCGGCAGCGGCACTTTGCGCTCGGCGCTGAACAGGCCTTCGGCGCTGAGCTTTTCCTTCAGTGCATCGAACGCCAGGCGCAACGCTCCATCACCTGCCGGCTCCACCGTGTCGAGGATCAACTGATAGTCGCCGCGTCCCTCGAACAATGAAACCTTGCCGCGGACTTTGACCGCCAAGCCATCCTTCAGCGCCTGACGAACCCGGGCCGCGTTCTGGCGAAACAGCGCGCAGCGCACCTGGGCGCCGCTGTCCTTGAGGGTGAAATACACGTGGCCGGACGCCGGGCGGGCGAGGTTGGAGATTTCGCCTTCGACCCAGATATTGCTGAACACGTCTTCAAGCAACACCCGCGCGCGGCCGTTGAGCTGGCTGACAGTCAGGACTTCACGGTCCAGGCCGAGTCTTGCAAAGGGATCTTTAATCATGGGGCGCAGTTTAAAGGCATTCGCACGTGAATCTCTACGTTGACGAAATCCTGTAGCAGCTGGCGAAGCCTGCGTCCGGCTGCGCAGCCGCCGTAAGATCAGACTGCGCGTTGTGTCAGGGCGGATGCGGCGTATGCATTAGCGACTGCTGCGCCCGAGCGCGGACCGGTCGACGCAGGCTTCGCCAGCTGCTACATGGATCGTGTAACGGCTCCGCGACAGGTACAGTCATCAGTGGTAATCAGGGAAGGTATTCAGATGAATGTTTTTGAGATGTTGCATCAATGGCCATTCGGTCCAATGGATTGGCTGGTGATCGGGCTGGGCATCGCCCTGGCCTATATCGTGTTTGGCATCGCTGGCTTCGGCACGGCGTTGGTGGCGGGGCCGATTCTGATTCTGTTCATGCCGCTGTCGAAAATCGTGCCGTTGCTGGTGCTGCTCGATTTTGTCGCGGCGTTCGGCAATCTGCTGCCCTCGCGACGCGATGTGGCGAAGCCCGAGTTGTTGCGGTTGCTGCCGTGCATGGCGGTGGGCTGCACGCTGGGGGTGATCTTTCTGTTGAACCTGAAATCCGACGTGTTGCTGCTGTTGATGGGGCTGTTTATCAGCGCGTACGCGATTTACAGCCTGTGGGTCAAAACCCGGCCGACACAGTTGTCTGCCGGCTGGGCGGTGCCGATGGGCACGGTGGGCGGGATGTTCGGGGCGTTGTTTGGCAGTGGCGGCTTTTTATATGCGATCTATTTGAACAGTCGCCTGCCCAAAGAGGCGGCCCGGGCGACCCAGAGTGCGCTGATCAGTTGCAGCACGGTGGTGCGGTTGAGCCTGTTTGCCATCGCAGGCGTGTATGCCGAGCTACCCTTGTTGGTGTTGGCCCTGTGTTTGTTACCGGCCATGGCCCTGGGGTTATGGATCGGGCGGCGGTTGACCATGAGGTTGTCCCGCGAAGCGTTTGTGCGGCTGGTGACGTGGTTGGTATTGGCCAGCGGGATTGCCTTGATCGGGCGGTACTTGAGTGCTTGACCCGATTTCGTCAGGTATTAAGCTGCCGGCCGTCCTGACGCCTTCGCGGGCAAGCCCGCTCCCACATGATCTTGGTCGTACGCACATTTGTGCTCACCAGAGATCCCTGTGGGAGCGGGCTTGCCCGCGAAGGCGCCAGTACGAATACCGCAGAACATCCATTTGACGCAGCAGGCTTGCACCATGAATTCACAAAGCATCATCGTCCCGAAAATCTCCACGTTGCCGGTGCACGAGCCCCGGGCTCGCGCGGTCGTGCGGTGGCTGGTGCGCAAGAACATCATCAATGAAGAGCTGACCACCTGTGGCCGCACGGGCAATCGCATGGCCCACGCCATCGCCGAAGGTGCGCGCGATGTGGTCCTGCATCCAGAGGCCCTGCCGTTCGGCGAGCCGATCAATGGCCTGGAGATCGTCACCAAGCGCTGCATCTATACACCGGCCAAAGGTTTCCTGGGCGAGGCGGGCTGCGCCGAGTGCCGCAAGGAAGTAGGCGAAGCCTTGTTCGAAAGCCTGGAAGACTGGATGCCGGGCCGCACCGATAACTTCACCTGCCCTGAATGCGGGCATGAAGATGACATCAACGGATTTCTGTTCCTGCAGGAATGCGGCTTTTCCAACCTGGGTTTTATCTTCAACAACTGGGCTGAAGCCGGGTTCAAGCAGAGCTTTATCGACGAGTTTGCCGATTGGCTCGATCAGCCGGTCATCTGGGTGAAAGTCGAACTGTAGGAGCACAGCTTGCTGGCGATGGCGGACTTAAGGACGCCATCGCCAGCAAGCCTTGCTCCTACAGAATTCGGCGTTAAATACCCGTCGATCGACCGTGTCGATAATAGACAGAGTTTTACATTGAACCCGAGGGGTGTCTGACTATAATGGCGCGCTTCCATTTTCCCGCTCGGGAGCCCCCGCGATGCTGCGTATCAGCCAAGAAGCTCTGACATTCGACGACATTCTCCTAGTGCCCGGTTATTCCGAGGTGCTTCCTAACGAAGTCAGTCTCAAGACCCGCCTAACCCGTGGCATCGAGCTGAACATTCCTCTGGTTTCTGCCGCCATGGACACCGTTACTGAAGCCCGTCTGGCAATCGCCATGGCTCAGGAAGGTGGCATCGGCATCATCCACAAGAACATGACCATCGAGCAGCAAGCTGCCGAAGTGCGCAAGGTCAAGCGTTACGAAGCCGGCGTGGTCAAGGACCCGATCACGATCGAGGCGGATGCCACGGTTCGTGAACTGTTCGAACTGACCCGCATGCACAACATCTCTGGCGTTCCGGTACTGCACGATGGCGACCTGGTCGGCATCGTCACTTCCCGTGACGTGCGTTTCGAAAACCGTCTGGACGCCCGTGTCCGTGAAGTGATGACGCCGAAAGAGCGTCTGGTCACGGTCAAGGAAGGCGCCGACAAGAACGACGTTCGCGAGCTGTTGCACAAGCACCGCATCGAACGCGTGCTGATCGTCGACGACAAATTCGCCCTCAAGGGCATGATGACCGTCAACGACATCGAAAAAGCCAAAGCCTACCCGCTGGCCAGCAAGGACGATCAAGGTCGTCTGCGCGTTGGTGCGGCAGTCGGTACCGGTAAAGACACCGGTGATCGCGTCGCTGCCCTGGTCAATGCCGGCGTTGACGTGGTGGTGGTCGACACCGCTCACGGTCACTCCAAAGGCGTGATCGACCGCGTTCGCTGGGTCAAACAGAATTTCCCTGAAGTGCAGGTCATCGGCGGCAACATCGCCACGGGCGCTGCCGCCAAGGCCCTGGCCGAAGCAGGCGCTGACGCAGTCAAGGTCGGTATCGGCCCTGGCTCGATCTGCACCACCCGTATCGTCGCCGGTGTCGGCGTCCCGCAAATCAGTGCCATCGCCAACGTCGCCGCTGCCCTCGAAGGCACTGGCGTTCCGTTGATCGCCGACGGCGGCATCCGTTTCTCCGGTGACCTGTCCAAGGCCATCGTTGCCGGTGCCTCCTGCGTGATGATGGGCTCGATGTTCGCCGGTACTGAAGAAGCACCGGGCGAAATCGAACTGTTCCAGGGTCGTTCGTACAAGGCTTACCGTGGCATGGGCTCGCTGGGCGCCATGTCCCAGGCTCAAGGCTCCTCCGACCGTTACTTCCAGGATTCTTCGGCAGGCGCCGAGAAGCTGGTTCCGGAAGGTATCGAAGGCCGTGTTCCTTACAAGGGCACCCTGAGCGCCATCATCCATCAACTGATGGGCGGCCTGCGTTCCTCGATGGGTTACACCGGCAGTGCCGACATCGAAGAAATGCGCACCAAGCCTGAGTTCGTGCGGATCACCGGCGCTGGCATGGCCGAGTCCCACGTTCACGACGTACAGATCACCAAAGAAGCGCCAAACTACCGCGTAGGTTGAGCCTTCAAGCAAATCGTTAAGCAACCGGGGCTGTTCTATTCAGCCCCGAGTTGTTTCTGAATCACGACTGTTTCTGACTTACTTAGACGAGACTGAATCATGGCCCTCGACATTCACGCTCACCGCATCCTGATCCTCGACTTCGGTTCCCAGTACACCCAGCTGATTGCCCGCCGCGTGCGTGAAATCGGCGTGTACTGCGAACTGCATCCGTTCGACATGGACGACGAAGCGATCCGCGAATTCGCGCCAAAAGGGATCATCCTCGCCGGCGGCCCCGAGTCTGTACACGTTGCCGACAGCCCCCGCGCACCACAAGCCGTCTGGGACCTGGGCGTACCGGTCTTCGGTATCTGCTACGGCATGCAGACCATGGCTGAACAGCTCGGTGGCAAGGTTGAAGGTTCCGAGCTGCGTGAGTTCGGTTATGCCCGTGTCGACGTGGTCGGCAAGAGCCGCCTGCTCGACGGCATCGAAGACCACATCGACGCTGACGGCCTGTTCGGCCTCGACGTCTGGATGAGCCACGGTGACAAGGTCACCAAGATGCCGGAAGACTTCCACATCCTGGCCAGCACCCCGAGCTGCCCGATCGCCGGTATGTTCAGCGACGCGCGCGGTTACTACGGCGTGCAGTTCCACCCGGAAGTGACCCACACCAAACAGGGCGGTCGCATCCTGTCGCGCTTCATCCTCGACATCTGCGGCTGTGAAGCCCTGTGGACGCCGTCGAAAATCGCTGAAGACGCCATCGCTCAGGTGCGTGCCCAGGTCGGTACCGACAACGTACTGCTCGGCCTGTCCGGCGGTGTGGACTCTTCGGTTGTTGCCGCGTTGCTGCACAAAGCCATTGGCGACCAACTGACCTGCGTCTTCGTCGACAACGGCCTGTTGCGTCTGCACGAAGGCGAACAAGTGATGGCCATGTTCGCCGAGAACATGGGCGTCAAAGTGATTCGCGCCAACGCTGAAGATCAGTTCCTGAACAACCTGGCCGGCGAGTCCGACCCGGAGAAGAAGCGCAAGATCATCGGCCGTACCTTCATCGATGTATTCGATGCCCAGTCCAACAAACTGGATAACATCAAGTACCTCGCACAAGGCACTATCTACCCGGACGTGATCGAGTCGGCTGGCGCCAAAAGCGGCAAGGCACACGTCATCAAGTCGCACCACAACGTGGGTGGCTTGCCGGAAGAGATGAACCTCAAGCTGGTTGAACCGCTGCGTGAGCTGTTCAAGGACGAAGTCCGTCGCCTGGGCCTGGAACTCGGCCTGCCGTACGACATGGTCTACCGTCACCCGTTCCCGGGCCCGGGCCTGGGTGTGCGGATCCTCGGTGAAGTGAAGAAGGAATACGCCGACCTGCTGCGTCGCGCCGACCACATCTTCATCGAAGAACTGCGCAAAGCCGACTGGTACCACAAGGTCAGCCAAGCGTTCGTGGTGTTCCAGCCTGTGAAATCGGTTGGCGTGGTTGGCGATGGCCGTCGTTACGCCTGGGTCGTTGCCCTGCGTGCCGTGGAAACCATCGACTTCATGACCGCACGTTGGGCGCACCTGCCTTACGAACTGCTGGAAACCGTCAGCGGCCGGATCATCAACGAAATCGAAGGCATCTCCCGCGTCACTTACGACGTGTCGAGCAAGCCGCCAGCGACGATTGAGTGGGAATGATCCTGCACAAACCTTGAAGGTTTGATCGCTGGATAAAAAAGCCGTGTGAGCGTGAGTTCACACGGCTTTTTTCATGGGGCCGCTTTGTCGTTTGGCGAGCCTGCGTCCCGTCGTCACGGGCGCTTTGCTGTTTCTTTCACAACTGCGGGTGTATCGTATTCGCCTTTTGCGGGCCTTGGGCCTGCCGCTTTTCATGTGAGGTAGTTGAGTTCATGTCGTTTACCCGTCGCCAAATCCTCGGTGGCCTGGCCGGTCTTGTTGTCGTTGGTGTCGGAGCCGGGGGCGCGTCGCGTTACTGGCTGGGCAAGATGGCCGATGCTGACGCGGGCCACGACTATGAGCTGATCGCCGCACCGCTGGACGTTGAGCTGGTGCCGGGGCACAAGACCGAGGCCTGGGCATTTGGACCGTCGGCACCGGGCACTGAATTGCGTGCCCGACAGGGCGACTGGTTGCGGGTGCGGTTTATCAACCACCTGCCCGTCGCGACCACTATTCACTGGCACGGCATCCGCCTGCCGCTGGAGATGGACGGCGTACCTTACGTCTCGCAACTGCCGGTGTTGCCGGGTGAGTATTTCGACTACAAGTTCCGTGTGCCGGACGCCGGCAGCTACTGGTATCACCCGCATGTGAACAGCAGCGAAGAACTCGGCCGCGGGCTGGTCGGTCCGCTGATTATCGAAGAGCGCGAACCCACCGGTTTCAAGTATGAAAAAACCCTCAGCCTAAAGAGCTGGCACGTCGATGAAGAGGGCGCGTTCGTCGCCTTCAGCATCCCTCGTGAAGCGGCGCGTGGCGGCACGGCGGGGCGCTTGTCGACCATCAATGGCGTCTCGCAAGCAGTGATCGACTTGCCGGCCGGGCAGATCACCCGAGTGCGCCTGCTGAACCTCGACAACACGCTGACCTATCGCCTGAACATTCCTGGCGTCGAAGCGCAGATTTACGCACTGGACGGCAACCCGATCGAGCCCCGCCCGTTGGGCAAGGAGTACTGGCTTGGCCCGGGCATGCGTATTTGCCTGGCAATCAAGGCGCCGGCCGCTGGTGAAGAACTGGCCCTGCGCAACGGCCCGGTACGTTTGGGTACGTTCCGTTCGGTGGCCAACACCGACGCGCCGACCCAATGGCCGCCTGCGTTGCCCGCCAACCCGATTGCCGAACCGGACCTGGCCAATGCCGAGAAACTCAACTTCAATTTCGAATGGGTCGGTTCGGTGTCGGTGAACGTCGACAACGGCAAACCGCCGAGCCTGTGGCAGATCAACGGCAAGGCCTGGGACATCACCGACAAAACCTGTGCCGACCGCCCGATTGCCAAGCTTGAAAAGGGCAAGTGCTACATTTTCGAATTCAAGAACATGACCCAGTACCAACACCCGGTTCACTTGCACGGCATGAGTTTCAAAGTCATCGCCTCGAACCGGCACAAGGTCATTCCGTATTTCACCGACACGTATCTGTTGGGCAAGAACGAGCGTGCGCAAGTGGCGTTGGTGGCGGATAACCCCGGCATCTGGATGTTCCACTGCCATGTGATTGATCACATGGAAACCGGCCTGATGGCCGCCATCGAGGTGGCGTGATGCGTCAGATTCGTCCCACCGCCATTATCGACCGCAGCCGGGATCGAGACTTTATGCGCGAAGCGCTGGCCCTGGCGGCCCAAGGTGCCGCGCTTGGCGAAGTGCCGGTGGGCGCGGTGCTGGTGCAGGACGGTGAAGTCATCGGTCGCGGCTTCAATTGCCCGATCAGTGCCAGCGACCCGAGTGCCCATGCTGAAATGGTCGCGATCCGCGCCGCTGCGCAAGCGGTGAACAACTATCGCCTGCCGGGCAGCACGCTGTACGTGACCCTTGAGCCGTGCAGCATGTGCGCCGGGCTGATCGTGCATTCGCGGATTGCGCGGGTGGTGTATGGCGCCCTGGAACCCAAGGCGGGGATTGTGCAGAGCCAGGGGCAGTTCTTTACCCAGGGCTTTTTGAATCACCGGGTGTTGTATGAAGGCGGGGTGTTGGCGGAAGAATGCGGGGCTGTATTGAGCGAGTTCTTCAAGGCCCGCCGCGCGAAACCAGCAGACTAAACACGTAAACCCTGAAACTGTAGGAGCCGAGCTTGCTCGCGATGGCGGCTGTACAGTCAACAATGATGTTGAATGTCAGACCGCTATCGCGAGCAAGCTCGGCTCCTACGGGTTATGCGTTATTTACGGGCGACGATGACCGCACGCATTGGCGCCGGCAGCCCTTCGATCGTCTTGCTGTGATCGTCCGGGTCCAGGAAATCACTCAGCGACTGATACTTCATCCACTCCGTCCCGCGCTGTTCCTCGACCGTGGTCACGCTCACGTCCACACAACGCACATCCGTAAACCCGGCACGGCGCAACCACAACTCCAGCGCCGGCACCGAGGGCAGGAACCAAACGTTACGCATCTGCGCGTAGCGGTCTTCCGGTACCAGCACCTGCTGCTGATCGCCTTCGATCACCAGCGTTTCCAGCACCAGTTCACCGCCCTTGACCAGGCAATCTTTCAGCGCCAGCAAATGCTCGATCGGCGAGCGACGATGGTAGAACACACCCATCGAAAACACCGTGTCGAAGCCTTCCAGCTCCGGCGGCAAGTCTTCGAACGGAAACGGCAGGTGCCAGGCATTCGGCTCGGACAGGTAACGCTGCACGGCCTGGAACTGGCAGAAGAACAGCCAGTTGGGGTCGACACCGATCACGCTGTCGGCACCGGCACCGAGCATGCGCCACATGTAATAACCGTTGCCGCACCCGACATCGAGAATGCGCTTTCCCTTCAAATCCAGATGCGGCGCAACCCGCGACCACTTCCAGTCCGAACGCCATTCGGTGTCGACGTGCACACCAAACAAATCAAACGGCCCTTTGCGCCACGGCGACAACCCCATCAGCGCGGTACGCATCTGCGCGCGTGTTGCATCGTCGCACTCAGTGTCCAGCATTAGGCCATTGAGCAAGTCGACGACCCTCGGCTGGATCTTCGGCAGTGCGTCCAGCGCGCTTTTCCAGCGCTCCAGGTCGCCGTGACCCTTCTCCATTTTCTTGTCGAGTTGTGCTTGCAGGGTGTTGGCCCATTCAGCAAGCGGTGTGCCGGCCAGACGGCGGGCGAGGGGGGACAGATCAATCATGGCAAGGCAATCAACGAGGCAAAGTTAAGACACTGGAACCACGGCATGACTTTCGAGAACCCGGCGGCCAGCAGGCGCTCGCGGTGTTCTTCGAGGCTGTCAGGCTTCATGACGTTTTCGATGGCGCTGCGCTTCTGGGCAATTTCCAATTCGCTGTAACCGTTGGCGCGCTTGAAGGCGACGTGCAGGTCGGTCAGCAGCGCGTGTTCTTGCGGGTCATTGAAGCGCAGCTTCTCCGACAGGATCAGTGCGCCGCCCGGCAGTAACGACTGGCGAATGCGCGAGAGCAACGCGGTGCGCTGCTCCGGAGCGATGAATTGCAGGGTGAAGTTCAGCGCCACCACCGAGGCGGGCTGGAAGTCGAGGGCGAGGATGTCGCCTTCAATCACTTCCACCGGCAACAACTCCTGGAACATCGAGTCCTGGGCGTTGAGGTATTCGCGGCAACGCTCGACCATGGCGGCGGAGTTATCCACAGCGATGACGCGGCAACCGTCGGTGCGCACATGACGGCGCAAGGCCTGGGTCACGGCGCCCAGCGACGAGCCGAGGTCGTAGAGCACGCTGTTGGGCTGGGCGAATTGCGCGGCGAGCACGCCGAGGTTTTCAACGATGGTCGGATAACCCGGCACCGAGCGCTTGATCATGTCCGGGAACACCCGCACCACGTCCTCGTTAAAGGCGAAGTCGGGTACCTGGGCCAAAGGCTGGGCGAAAAGGCGATCGGATTCTTTGCTCACGGCGGTTCCAGCGGCATGGGTGGAAAAGGCCGGCATTTTAGCCAAATTGACGGGGGGATGCGCGGGTTGTCTGATAAACCGCTGGGCAGATCTGGATCTTGTGTTTATAGGGAGATCGCTTTCGCGGGCAAGCCCGCTCCCACAAGTACAGCGCTATCCCTGTGGGAGCGGGCTTGCCCGCGATGGACTCAACGCGGTTTCTGGGTGAACGCCGACGCCGTAATCCCCCATTGCCCCAGCCAGTAGCTGAGGATGATCACGTAAGGCGCCGCATCGAACGGTGCGACAAAGCGGCTGATGCCAATCACGCTGTCGGAGAACACAAACGCCAGCGCGCCTGCCGCCGCCAGCAGCGCCGAGCGTTTCGGCACATCGGAGCCCAGTCGGGCCAGGGCTCGCCAGAGCATTGCGCTGATGGCCAGGCCATAGACAATTACCGGGACCAGCAACGGGCCCAAACCGTGGGAAATCAGAATCCCCAGCAGCACCGCACCCACGGCCAGCGCGATGATCAAGGGCAGCAACGCCAACCGGCGACAATCGCTCAAGTAGGCTTTCAAGTACGCCAGATGCGCGACCAGAAACGCGCCGAGGCCAAACACAAACAAGTCCCCCGGCCACGCCAGCAACACGTCGCCGAGCAGCGAGAAAATCAGGCCAAGGCTGATCCAGCGGCGATAGTCGCTGGGCGGCGCGTCGTGCAGCCAGCCGAGCAGGGCCAGCACCGGCAACGGTTTGACCAGCAGGCAAAGCAACGCGGCATGCACACTCACGCCATACAGAAAGGTCACCGCGCCCATCAACGCCAGAATCAGCCAGCCCATGATCAGTTAACCGAAATCGCGCAATCGAAGGTTTCCACCGGCAACACTTCCGGGGCCCAGGGTTGTTGCGATGTCAGGCGTAAACGCCCGGTGCCGGCGGCGAAGGCCTGAAAGCGCCAGGTCGAAATACCGGCGCTGCCGACGATGCCGGCATCTTCCGGATTGCTGTACACCTCGGGGCTGAGCGCATGCAGCACACCACCGGCCGAATCCTGGATTGCCCAGCGATAACCCGTAGTTGGGTTGCTCGGCAGGGTCAGGATCAGGTTTTGCCCGCTGTTGAGTTTCACCGGGCATTGGCTTTGTTTTTCCACGGTCACGTTCTGTTTCGGCTGCGTGGCGCAGGCGGCCAGCAAGGAAAGGGCGAGGGGGACAAACAAGCGAGTGGGGGACATAAGGTCAGCGGCTCCGGCGTTCACGACGAACGGCGAGCATAACTGAAGATGAGACAAAGTGTGACAGCATGGCGGGAGATGATCGTTCCCACGCTCTGCGTGGGAATGCCGCCCGGGACGCTCCGCGTCCCATCACAAGCGTGACGCGGAGCGTCACAGGATGCATTCCCACGCGGAGCGTGGGAACGATCAGGTTACGAGGTCAGAACAGAATCTTCGCCACATCCGCAAACCGCTTGGCGAAATGCACGGTAATCCCTTCCTTCAGATAATCCGGCAGTTCCTCAAAGCTGCCACGGTTAGGCTCCGGCAGAATCAGTTCGAAAATCTTCTGCCGCCGCGCCGCGATCACCTTCTCGCGCACCCCGCCAATCGGCAGCACATGCCCGGTCAACGTCAGCTCGCCGGTCATGGCCACGCCTTTTTTCGGTGGCTGGTTGCGTGCGAGCGAGAGCAGGGCACTGGCCATGGTCACGCCGGCGCTCGGGCCGTCTTTCGGGGTGGCGCCTTCCGGGACGTGCAAGTGGACGAACGCCTCGTCGAAGAATTTCGGATCACCGCCAAACGACTTCAGATTCGAGCTGACATAGCTGTAGGCGATTTCCGCCGACTCTTTCATCACGTCGCCCAGTTGCCCGGTGAGTTTGAAGCCTCGGTTGAGCGTGTGAATCCGTGTGGCTTCAATCGGCAAGGTCGCGCCGCCCATGCTGGTCCAGGCCAGACCGGTAATAACGCCGGTGCCGGACAGCACTTGCTCGTTGCGGAACACCGGATGACCGAGTGAGGCTTCAAGGTCCTTCGGCGCGATTTTGATCACCGCTTTCGGTTCTTCGATCAACTTCACCACGGCTTTGCGCACCAGTTTGCCCAGTTGTTTTTCCAACTGACGCACCCCGGCTTCACGGGCGTAACCGTCGATCAAGGCTTTGAGGGCGCTGTCGCTGATGCTCAGGCTGCCTTTGGACACTCCGGCCTTTTCCAATTGTTTGGGCCACAGGTGACGCTTGGCGATGGCGATTTTTTCTTCGGTGATGTAACCCGACAGGCGAATCACTTCCATCCGGTCGAGCAATGGGCCGGGGATCGAGTCCAGGGTGTTGGCGGTGCACACGAACAGCACTTTCGACAGGTCCAGACGCAGGTCCAGGTAGTGGTCGAGGAATTCGACGTTCTGTTCCGGGTCCAGCGTTTCCAGGAGCGCCGAGGCCGGGTCGCCCTGGTAGCTTTGGCCCATCTTGTCGATTTCGTCGAGCATGATCACCGGGTTCATCACTTCGACGTCTTTCAACGCCTGGACGAGTTTGCCCGGCTGGGCGCCGATGTAGGTGCGGCGGTGGCCCTTGATCTCGGCTTCGTCGCGCATGCCGCCGAGGCTGAAGCGATAGAACGGCCGGCCAAGGGATTCGGCGATGGACTTGCCGACGCTGGTTTTACCCACGCCGGGCGGGCCGACCAGCAACACGATGGAGCCGCTGATCTCGCCTTTATAAGCACCCACGGCGAGGAATTCGAGAATGCGGTCCTTGATGTCGTCGAGGCCTGCGTGGTGTTTGTCGAGCACTTTGCGCGCGTGTTTGAGGTCGAGTTTGTCCTCGCCGTACACGCCCCACGGCACCGAGGTGGCCCAGTCGAGGTAGTTGCGGGTGACCGCGTACTCGGGCGAGCCGGTCTCAAGGATCGACAGCTTGTTCATTTCCTCTTCGATGCGTTTCTGCGCCTGCGCCGAGAGCACTTTGCCGGTCAGGCGTTGTTCGAACTGCTCGATGTCGGCGCTGCGGTCATCCTTGGTCAGGCCCAGCTCTTGCTGAATGACTTTGAGCTGTTCCTTGAGGAAGAATTCGCGCTGATGCTCGCCGATCTTGCGGTTAACTTCGGCAGAAATCTCTTTTTGCAAGCGCGCGACTTCGACTTCCTTGCGCAGCATCGGCAGGACTTTTTCCATGCGCTTGAGCATCGGTACGCAGTCGAGCACTTCTTGCAGCTCGCTACCAGTAGCCGAAGTCAGGGCGGCGGCGAAGTCGGTCAGGGGCGAGGGGTCGTTGGGGCTGAAGCGGTTGAGGTAGTTTTTCAGCTCTTCGCTGTACAGCGGGTTCAGCGGCAGCAGTTCCTTGATCGCGTTGATCAACGCCATGCCGTAGGCCTTGACCTCATCGGTCGGCTCGGTGGGTTGGTGCGGGTACTCGACTTCCACCAGGTACGGTGGGCGATGGTGTTTGAGCCAGGTTTTGATGCGCACCCGGGTCAGGCCCTGGGCGACGAATTGCAGTTTGCCGTTTTCGCGACTGGCGTGGTGGACCTTGACCAGTGTGCCGTACTCGGGGAGTGCGTCGGTGTTGAAGTGGCGCGGGTCTTCCTGGGGGGCGTCCATGTAGAACAGGGCCAGGGCGTGGTGATCGGCTTTGCTGACCAGGTCCAGTGTTTCAGCCCACGGTTCTTCGTTGACGATGACCGGCAGTACTTGGGCCGGGAAGAAGGGGCGATTGTGGATCGGGATGATGTAGACCTTGTCCGGCAGGTTTTGGCCGGGCAGGGCGAGGCCTTTGCCGGTGGTGTGGTGTTCGATTTGTTCGGCTTCGTCGTACTCGCTTGGGTCTTCGGGGAATTCTTGCTGGTCGCTCATGGGGCACCTGCGCAATGGGGTATGGGTGTTAGATGGGGCAGGTGGGGGGTGGTTTCAATGGCCCCGGATATTTCCAGATGTGTGTTCAGGGGCGGGACAGATTCAGGGATCTTAACGGCAGGCAGTGTGCCGCTCGCTCAAAACAGGTGACGCGCCAGCCGCCTGGGCCCATCGCCCGCTTGATCAAAAATCCATCGTTCTATCCCTGGCACTGTGCGCAGCGCTGCAAATGCTGCCGACTTATGTTGCTCTGTGCATATCACATGCACGTTGGGCCCGGCGTCCACTGTTGCACACACCTCCAAACCCTCACCGCGCAGTTGCCGCACCCGCTCCAGAATCCGCAAGGTTGCCGGTTTCCAATAGAAAATCGGAGGCTGTGAAGTCATGGCAATCATGTGCAACTCCACGGCTTCGCGCTCCACAACAGCGGCCAATGCGTTGAAATCCCGGCTCACAATCGCTTGGCGGACAGTCGCCAGGCGTTCCGGCAGAAGGTCCAGTCGAGTCGGGTAAAAGGGGCTGCTGTTGGCGAGAAGATGACCTTGACGGGAGCTGACAGTTTTAGGTGTGGCGTCGACGATGGCGATCAAGTCATGCAGCGGCCAATGCTGCCCCGCAGCGAGTTGGACCGGCTCGCAGAGCTGCCGGCTATCGCCAGGCCATTGGACAAACCCGCCCAGCACCGAGCGCGCCGCCGAGCCAGAGCCGGACAGGCGCGCCAGTCTGCCGAGATCGGGGCTGTCGAGTGATTGCCCGCAGCGCAGGGCGAATGCCACTGCCAAGGCACTGAAACCCGACGCTGACGAGGCAATGCCCGCACCCGTCGGGAAGTTGTTGGTCGTGGCGATGCGCAGCGGTGTCCAGTCATCGAAGTATTCGCGCAAGGGTTGCAGATGGCGTTCGATTCCAAGGCGCAGTGAGGTTTGTGCCACAACCAATAGGCCGCTGGCGGTTTTCCACATGATTTCATCGGCAGCGCCCTTCGTCCGGGGCGACAACGTGCAGAAGCTGAGGCACTGACTCAGGGTCATGGAGATTGAGGGATTGTTGGGGAGCGTCTGCCGTGCATCGCTCATGCCCCAGTACTTGATGAACGCGATGTTGCTGGGCGAAGAAACGCTGATCCGATTCATTGCACTTGGACCTCCAGGCCGCCCACCGCTAATGGGGCATCGATTCTGCGATAGTGGGCCAGTTCCGGTAGCGCCGGCGCGTCGACCACCAATAGTGCTCCGGCCTGGTCCCCGGAGAGGGCGCCAGCCCCGCAAATTTTTGCTGCACCACCGGCTGCTTCAATGGCGCGGATCACTTGCACAACGGCTTTGGGCACCACGCCCAGACATTCCAGGGCCGCTTCATAGTCGTGTACCAACGCCTTGAGTGTTTCAGGTGCCGGGCTGCGGGACTGCAACAGCGTGCGAAAGCGTTCGGCACAGTTGTGCATGCTTGCCAATAGTGGGTTATCCCGGCCTTCGAGCTGGTGTCGGGTGGCGGCGATGACATGCCCGGTACTCTCGCGAGCGGCTCCGGTGTGGTAGATCTCAATGCCGTGCAATTGCAGATGTACCGTGCTCTCGGGCCACGAAATCATCTTGAACCGGTTTCCCGCTTCGCGGCGTCGTTCGACCATGCCACCCAGCAAGCAAGTGTTGTGATCGATCCCTGACGGCAGCCCATGCTGGTAACGTTCAACGCGCATGGCTAGCGGTTGCAGCGGATGCCGTTGCGGCGACAACTTGAAGAGACGCAACAACGCCGCTGACAAGCTGACCACCAGGGCTGCCGAACTGCCGAAGCCTGCGTCCAGCGGAATGCTCGATTGCACTCGTAGCGTGCAGCCGCGTATGTCTTCTAGCGCCAGTTTGAGCAGAACTTCGCCCACAGCACATTTGACCAAGTGATCAACGTCGTTTCCTCTGACGCCGATAAAGGTGTGTGTCTGGGGATCGTTTCGAAAGCATACCCAGCGTTGGCGCACTTCCCGGACGTAATCGAGCAGGGCGCCCGTGCTGTATTGCCGATGGATTTGCAGCTCGGGTAACTGAATTTCAATCTGATCATCGTCGCGCTCACGCACCTGCACGGTGCAATACAGCCCCAAGGTAGTCGCGAACACCGGGCAACCCTGCAACGCCGCGTGCTCGCCAATCAGAATAATTTTTGCGGGAGCGCGTGCTTGCACAGCAACCGGTGCCATGACTCAACGCCCCCATTGCACATGAGCTTTTACCAAATGATGTGCTGCTTGCGCCGCCATGATGGACAACTCACCCGCCAGCACCAGCGCTCCGATTATTTCTGCCAAACGCAAAGTGTCGACTCCAGGTTTTTTGGCGCCCGGGACAATTCCCATCAACGCCAGTGCTTCGCGTTGAGTGCACAAACCGGTGCCGCCGCCGACAGTCCCCAGTGGTGTGTCGGGCAACAGGATCGAGGCGTAGAGGGCGCCATGCTCGCGCGCTTCGAGGCAGGTAATGCCGCAAGCACTTTCTGCTACTTGAGCGACATCTTGTCCGGTGGCGATAAAGACAGCCGAAAGAATATTGGCGTGATGGGCATTACTGCCCATTGCCCCCGCCATTGCTGAGCCCAACAGGTTTTTGCGGTATTGGACGTCACACAACGAAGCCGAATCGGTTTTCAGGATGTCGTGCAGGATGTCAGCGCTCAGATGGGCTTCGGCAAAAATGCGTTTGCCCCGACCGTTTAGCACGTTAACCATCGCCGGTTTTTTATCGGTGCAGTAATTGCCCGAGATGCTGATGCAGGGTAGGCCGGTAGCGGGGCTGATCAGCTCGGTTATGGCCCGCTCGCAGGCAATGCTTGCCATGTTCATGCCCATGGCATCGGCACTGTGGAAGCGAAAACGCAGGTAGATCGTGGTGCCGACCAATGCGGGCACGATGTCCTGCAATACAAGGTGACGGCTGTTCTCTTCGCAGAGCTGTTTGATTTTGTCGTAGTTGTTTCGGACCCAGGCTACGAAAGCCTGTGACTGTACGATACCGCTGGAGCGAAACACCGGCGCTCGGGTGATGCCCACATCGTCGACGCGCACCACCGCGCCTCCGGCGGCGCGTAACGCGGCGCACCCTCGGGACACGCTGGCGATCAGTGCACCTTCGGTGGTCGCCAGTGGCGCAAAGACCGGTTCCTGGGCGGAAATCGCTTGCCCATTGACCAACAGGGGACCGGCAACGCCCAGCGGTATCTGAATAGCCCCGATGAAGTTCTCGCATTTTGCCGGGCGTGCATCAAACGTGTAATTGCCGATGGTGGTGAGTGAGGCCCCAGTGATCAATTGCAACGCCTCACGCCGAATGAAGGACGCTTGGTTGCGCGACAAGGTTTCAGGTAGTTGGTGCAGGCGGACCTCACCCTTGGCCAAGGCCTCTATCCATTGAGCGTCGAATTGAGAGTGGGACATGAGTCACCCGGCGGGTCATTGAGTGCGCAAGGTGGTGCGCGTCCTGTTGATGATCTGCAGAACTGACCCAGGCAGGTACTGTCATTGTTGACAGTTTTTTATATCGATCGGCGATTGGACGGCACTCGTCGAGGCGTTCCGGACAGACAATTAGCCCACATTGACCAAATGTGGGAGCGTCGCACCTCCGCTCCCACTGGGGATCAACGGTGTTGCGCGGGTTTGGGGAGTTCGAGGTTGTCCATCATTCGGTTCGCCGCCAGTTCGGCCAGCATGACGATTTGCTGAATGGCCATGGCGGTGTTGCGATGCGGGCCTTCCAGGTAGGCGGCAAAATCGCCGGCCATCACGCTGGCCTGGGCCAGGGATTCACAGGTGTGGGCCAAGAGGTCTTCGTCTTTGAGGTCCGGTGCAAGCATGAACATGGTGCTGGGTTTGCGGGTGGGCGGTGATTTCAGGGCTGCGGGGTTTAGGTAGTGATTCAGCGCGCGTTCGGCGGCTTCATTGAGCTTTTTGGAATCGATGGATTCGTAGGGGGAAACATCGTCGGTTTCGGGGGGATTTGGTGTTTCTTTGATCATGGTGAAGCTCCATTCGAAGATAGGGAGTTCGCCACGACTGCGACCAAGCAGTTGGGTGGCAAACCGTACGCAGGTTGGTCGACCAGGGAATGGAATCCGGCAGGGCCGAAGCCCTCCCACGCACAGCTCGCCATGAAGCAAGCACGAAAAGTGCGCCATTCTAAACCTGGGCGACCAAACCCGGTCGCTGAATTTGCAGCGACGCCCAAAGCCTATCGTCCCGGCTTCTGACCCAACAACCGACAGCGCTTGTCGGAAACCGCCGCCAGAGCAGCCACCGCTGTAGGACGTTCGCCGAATTTCCAGACCAACCACAACCCAAATGTGGGAGCGGGCTTGCTCGCGAAGGCTGTTTAACATTCAACATTTTTGTCGACTGACACACCGCTTTCGCGAGCAAGCCCGCTCCCACATTTGATTTGTGTTGTGGTGTAGACCGCGGCTAAAAAAAAGGCGACCCCCTCACAGGAGTCGCCTTCGTTTTAACCGCCGCTAAAACTTATTCCGACAGTTTGTACGCCATCACATAGTCACCTTGCTTGGTGCCCAGCGAACCGTGACCGCCGGCAACGACCAGCACGTATTGCTTGCCGTCCTTGCCGGTGTAGGTCATCGGGGTGGTTTGCGCGCCGGCCGGCAGGCGGCCTTCCCACAGTTGCTTGCCGTTTTTAACGTCGTAGGCGCGCAGGTACTGGTCGAGGGTGCCGCTGAGGAACGCGACGCCACCGGCGGTGGTGAAGGTGCCGCCCAGGCTGGGTACGCCCATGCTCAAGGGGATCGGAACTGGCGAGCTGTCGCGCACGGTGCCGTTCTTGTGCATCCAGATTTTTTCATGGGTGGTCAAATCGACCGCTGCCACGTAGCCCCACGCCGGTGCCTGGCACGGCAGGCCCATTGGCGACAGCAGGGGTTCAAGGACTACGCCGTAAGGCGCACCTTTGTTTGGTTGTACGCCTTCGGTTTCGCTTTTGCGCGGGCCTTGGGCGGCGATTTCCGAAGCCGGGATCAGCTTGGATTTAAAGGCCATCCAGTCCGGGTTCACGAAAAGGATCTGACGCACCGGATCCACTGAGATACCGCCCCAGTCGAACACGCCGAAGTTACCCGGATAAACGATCGAGCCTTGCAGCGATGGTGGGGTGAACGGGCCGTCGTAGCGCAGGGATTTGAAGGTGATCCGGCAGACCAGTTGGTCGAACGGTGTCACACCCCACATGTCGCGTTCTTTCAACGGCGGCGGCATGAAGTTGAGGTCGGACTTGGGTTGGGTCGGCGAGGTGTGATCACCGGCGACAGCGCCTTGCGGCACCGGTACTTCGTTGATCGGCACGATGGCCTTGCCGGTGCTGCGGTCCAGCACGTAGATGCTGCCTTGCTTGGTGGACGCAAGCACCGCTGGCTTCACGCCGTCTGCGGTTTTCAGGTCCATCAGGGTTGGCTGGCCGCCAACGTCCATGTCCCACAGGTCATGGTGGGTGAACTGGAAGTGCCAGCGCACTTTGCCGGTGGCGATGTCCAGGGCGGTCAGGCCGGCGGCGTGCAGTTCCGATTCTGGGGTGCGATCACCACCGTACTGGTCCGGGGTCTGGTTGCCCATTGGCAGGTAGAGCATGCCGAGTTTTTCATCGACCGCGAACATGGACCACATGTTCGGCGAGTTGCGGGTGTAGGTCTGGCCTTCGGCAATCGGCGTGGTGTCGTCCGGCTTGCCGCTGTCCCAGTTCCACACCAGTTTGCCAGTGTGTACGTCGAACGCACGGATCACGCCGCTTGGCTCGTCGGTGGAGACGTTGTCGGTGACGTGGCCGCCAATCACCACCAGGTCTTTAGTGACCGCTGGAGGCGAGGTGGAGTAGTAACCGCCGGCGGTGAAGCCGCCGATGTTGGCGCGCAGGTCAACCTGGCCCTTGTCGCCGAAGTCTTCGCACATCTTGCCGGTGTCGGCGTTCAGGGCGATCAGGCGGGTGTCGGCGGTGGGCAGGAAGATCCGGCGCGGGCAGGCGTTGGCCACGGCTGCGCTGGCGCTGCCGGTCGGGCTCTGCTCGGAGGCGTAGACCGCGTCATCGTGATACGACACGCCACGGCAGGTCATGTGGGCCCAACCCTTGAAGTTCGCCGCGTTTTGCGTGGAGAGCTTCGGATCGAAACGCCAGATTTCCTTGCCGGTGTCCGGGTCCAGCGCGATCACCTGGCTGTGCGGCGTGCACACGTAGAGCATGCCGTTGACTTTCAGCGGGGTGTTTTCAGCGGTGGTCTCACCCGGATCGTTCGGGCCCGGCAGGTCGCCGGTGCGGTAAGTCCACGCCGGGACCAATTTGTGAGCGTTTGCCGGGGTGATCTGTGCCAGGGGCGAGTAACGATCACCGTGAGCGCTGCGGCCGTAGGAATTCCAGTCACCGTCGGGCATGGCCGGTGCGGTGTTGGTCATGCCGGGCACGCTGTCGCGGTCCAGTTGGCCTTTGATTTCACCCGGGTTGGTGAATTGGCTGGCCAATGCGGCCACGCCCGCCACGACCACAGCGACACTCAGGGCGCCGGTGCCCATCGGTGCAGCTCCTTCGCGCAGCAACGGACGACGGAACCATGGCAGCAACATGACCAGGCCCAGTGCAAACAACATCGCCAGGCGCGGCACCAGTTGCCACCAGTCGAGGCCGACTTCCCACAGTGCCCAAACGGTGCTGGCGAACAGCACCAGTGCGTACAGGCCCAGCGCAGCGCGGCGGGCGAGGATCAGCAACACGCCGGTCAGCGTCAGGCCGATACCGGCCAGCAGGTAATACAGCGAGCCGCCGAGCATGCTCAGCTTGATCCCCCCGGCCAGCATGGCCAGGCCCATTAGCAGAAGCAGGATGCCGAGCAGGCTCGGCAACAGACGGCTTCGACTCAAAGCACCATCAGTGCTCATAGTGTGGTTCTCCGTGACGTTTCAAGTAGTCCCGCGCAAGTTCACTGTAGATGACGATCTGGCGTGGGCATGGTTCAGTTATATAAGTGAAACCTGGTTAGCGCTTGTTCAGGTGTTGCAACCTTTTAGGAGCAGAGCTTGCTCGCGATGACGGAGTGTCAGTTGACATTGATGCGGTCTGACACACCGCCATCGCGAGCAAGCTCTGCTCCTACAAGGTTTTGGGGTGTTGTTTAGAACGACGACTGGATCTTGATCCCGCCAATCAGCGCGTCATCGACGTTATCCACACCACCGGGATGGCGGATGTATTGCAGGTTCGGGCGCACGGTCAGCCAGTTCGTCACATGCACGCCGTAATAGAGTTCGGCGCTGTATTCGGTGTCCTGCGGCGGCAAGAAGGCCGGGTCGTCATAGTCGAAGACGGCATGCGCCTGATTGGTGGCTTCAGCGTTTTTGCGATAGGCCGGGTTGACGTGGACGCGGGCCAGCGCGAAGCCGATGTCGTCCTTGGCGCGCGCATCGAACAGGCCTTTGTAGACGACGCCCGCCTGCACATAGTTGTCGATGGCATTGGTCTTCTTGTCGTGCATCGTGCCGTTGGCGAACACGTTCAAACCACGGCTGTGATCGCTGGCGACGCTGGTGATTTGCTGCTGAATACCCAGCCATACGCCGTGCTTGCTCGATGCGCTGCGGTAAGCCTCGCCGCTCAGGGCGGCGGGCTGGCCGTTGCTGTCTTTGTAGACGTCGGTGGCGCTGGCGCTGCTGTAGTAATAACCGGCGCGGTATTCGCCCGGCAGGCCGTTGAGCGTTGGCGACCACACCAGTTCCACGGGCACGATTGCGCCCTGGGTGCCGCTGCCACTGAGCTTGAAGCCGTTGTCGCGATCGAGGTTCGACGGGTTTTGCTCATAGGCGCCAATCTGCGCGTACAACTGCGGCGTCAGGTGATATTTGACCCGCATCGCCCATTGGCTGACGGGCCAGTTGTACCAGATGCTGCCGGCCCAGTTACCGACCTGGGAGCCACAGAACGCCAGGTTCTGGAAGTCGCAGGGGAAGCTGTTGAAGTCTTCGCCTTCACCAAAGCGGCCGGCCTTGATGTCGAGTTTTTGGTCGAAGAACTTCTGCTGATACCACATCTGCGTCAGGCGCCAGGTTTGCCCACGGCCCCAGACTTCCTGAGCCGAGGTGAATCCCTCCACGCGAGGGTCGTTGATGCGGTCGTTGCTGATGTTATTGCCGCTGCGTTCGGTGATGGTCAGCTGAAATTCGGCATCGTTCCAGCCCAGGATTTTCTGCAAATCCAGGTGCGTGCCGAGGCCAAACTGGTCGCTGTAGCGCGCGGTGCGGTCATGGTCGTAGCCACCGTGCAGGTTACTGCCCATTTCACCGGTGTAATCGACTTTGAAGTCGTAGCCTTTTTCCGAAAGTTCGGTGCGCGTGCCGTTCCAGTCACCCAGCATCCAGGGGGAGTCGCTATCGAAGGCGGGCGCTGCCTGGGTGCAGGTGGCGAGGCCCAGGGCGGTGAATCCGCCGATCAGGCGCAGGGCTTTTCGGTGGGCAACAGGCAGTGAGACAGCGCTGTCTCGCGAAGTGTGGAAATCAGGCATAGAGAGAGAATTCTTGATCTTTTTCTAGGAAAGTTACGGATGGCAGCAGGCGTAAAGCAGGTAGCGGAAGCGTTTCAGCTTGGCGGCCGCAAGGATAATGTTCTGTTACAAATAGAGAAAGGGCTTTTCCTGACATGCAGCATTTCAGATTCGGTAACAGTGCCGGGCGGCGATCTTTTCAAGGTCACCTACATTTAAGGGACAAGCGATAGCGCACAGAGCGCTTCCACCCGACCACACCCTCGGCTAAGGTGCGCGGCTTCCCATCCTTTCACCGCTTGAAGGCCCGGCATGACCGAACAGAACAACAACCCGCTGCACGGCGTGACGCTGGAGCAAATCCTCAACGTCCTGGTTGAACATTACGAATGGTCGGGGCTGGCTGAGCGCATTGATATCCGCTGTTTCAAGAGCGACCCGAGCATCAAGTCGAGCCTGACGTTCTTGCGCAAAACCCCGTGGGCGCGGGAGAAGGTCGAGCGCTTGTACGTAAAATTGATGCGCACCAAGCGACCAGTCTGACAATGGTTAACCAACCGACGCCGGGTTCTGCCACGAGGCGTCGTTTTGTCGCCGTGGCGGCGGTACTGGGGTGGCTGGGGCTGAGCATTCAGCTGTACCTGATTCTCTACTCACGCTGGAGCCTTGAAGCCAGTTTGATCGGTGGGCTGGTGAGTTTTTTCAGTTACTTCACGGTGCTGACCAACACGCTGGTGGCGACCGTATTGACCTGTGAGTGGACATCCCGCGAGTCAGCGACGCGACGCTGGTTTTTGCAGCCGTGGGTGAGCAGTGCGATTGTGGTGAGTATCGCCGTGGTCGGCCTGGCGTACAGCCTGCTGCTGCGCCATCTGTGGCATCCCGAAGGCTGGCAGTTTCTGGCCGACGAGCTGATGCACGACATCATGCCGCTGCTGTTTCTGGGCTATTGGTGGTTATGCGTGCCCAAGGGCACGTTACGTCTGAGGCACATCGCGTTGTGGTTGATCTATCCGTTGGTGTACTTCGTATCGGTGTTGTGGCGCGGTCACGTGTTGGCGGTTTATCCCTATCCGTTTGTAGACGTCGACAAGTTGGGTTATCCACAGGTGTTTTTGAATGCGGGTGGGTTGTTGGCAGGGTTTGTGTTGATTGCGCTGCTGGTGATCGGATTAGATCGGTGGCTTGGACGTCGTGCGAAGAGTCTGGATGTTCAGTGATTGGGCTATCGCCTTCGTCGGAGCGAGCCGGCTCCGGGCGGCGCTCCGACGAAGAGGGCTTAGAGCCGGTCACTCTTCGTCGCTGTCATCCAGCCGCCAGTAACCCACGGCTTTGACGAATTGCTCGTTCAGCCCATGCTCATCAAGCAGCACCCGCCGAATCTGCCGTGACACCTTGGTTTCGGTCGCCACCCACGCATACAGATTGCCGCCGGGCACGTGCAGTTGCTTCACGGTGGTCAGCAGATTGTCCTTGCCGCCTTCGCGCAGCACCCAGATCACATGGACCTGCGCGGCGCTTTCCAGACGTTGCTGCTCGGCGCCGTTCTCCACTTCCACAATCACCAGCGCCCGACGATTGGCTGCCAGGCCTTCGAGGCGACGGGCGATGGCGGGCAGGGCGGTTTCGTCACCGATCAGCAGGTAGCTGTCGAACATGTCCGGCACGATCATCGAGCCGCGTGGCCCGCCGATGTGCAGGAACTGACCGGGTTTGGCCTGCTCGGCCCAGGTCGAGGCAGGGCCGTCGCCGTGCAGTACGAAATCGATATCCAGTTCCAGCGCGTCGAGGTCATAACGACGTGGTGTGTAGTCGCGCATCGGCGGCATCGGCCCGTTGTTTTTGCCCGCGCCGAGCACCAGGGTTTCCAGCGCCGCGTGTTCCGCCGCGTTTTGCGGGAACAACAGTTTGACGTGGTCGTCGGTGCCGAGGCTGACGAAACCGGCCAGTTCCGGCCCGCCCAGGGTAATCCGGCGCATACGTGGCGTCAGGTCGACCACGCGCAACACCTCCAGACGACGGCGTTTGATCTCATGCATGACGCGGTGGATGGATTGCACGATCACTTCAGTCATTCGGCTTTCTCCCGGACAGGTGGAACGGCAGGGCCGTCGACAATGGCTTTGGCGGTGTTATTGAGCAGGTCGCGTACCCGCAGGATTTCTTCCGGGCTCCAGCGGCCGTGGTGCATCTGCAAGGCATGACGCAAGTTGTGCACGGCTTCGTGGATCTCGGCCGGGCGGTCATGCCCGCGCAGCGAGCGTTTGCTGACTTCGATGCGCATCCGCACGCCATCCAGTGCAATGGCTTGCTCGGTCAACGATAAACGTCCGGCGTCGGTGATGCTGTAGCGTTTTTTGCCGCCCTCGGCGTCGCCCAGAATCATTTCGCTTTCTTCAAGAAAAGTCAGGGTCGGGTAGATCACGCCGGGACTGGGGCTGTAGGCGCCGTCGAACATGCTTTCGATCTGGCGGATCAGGTCATAGCCGTGGCAGGGCTGTTCGGCGATCAGTGCCAACAGCAGCAATTTCAGGTCGCCGGGGGCAAACACACGGGGGCCACGGCCGCCGCGTTCTCGGCCAGGACCTGGGCGTTTTTCGAAGCCGTCGCGGCTGTCGTTGTGCTCTCGATGGGAATGATGGTCTCTCATTTTGTGTCTTCTCTGTCGTGTTTAGATACAACTTAAGATATATCTTATGAGAAATGCAAGGCACCAGGACGAGCGGTCGAAGACTGAGGCAGGGCGCTGCAAGCGCAAGAGGGCTGTGACGGTTGCTTCTTTAGAGTAGTTAGACTAATTAATAACAGTTCATTTCTTACCAATGGCTGTTAAAAAATAATAAGTAGTGCCGTTCTTACAGATATTTAATCATTCTTGTCTGTGTGTTTTTTTAGTTAAAACTGTGTGTAGTATCAGTCTGAGAGTCGAACAGCGTAATTGCTGTTTTTACGACTTTTTTCCTTCTGTTCGAATGCTCTTGTTACTACATGTTCTTCGGAAGTTACGTACTTACTTTCCCAAGAGATTGGTCGATCATGTTCCGGCGTCGAAAGTTAAGCCTCGTGATGAACTCGTACATGACGCTGGCTTGTTAGGACTGCTCTCGGCCCAATCCTTTGAAAAGACAGGTACTCAATAATGCTCAATAAGTTTGCAATCGCCGTCCCGATGACACTCTTGGCACTTGGTTCTTCGCTGGCGTTCGCTGCGGAAGAAGCGCGCACCTCCATCAACATCAGCGCCACCATTCCAACCCAGGTTTTCCACGCCCAACCGGTCAATCCGGACTTTGGTAAAGATGAGAAAATGACCTACAACCTGGTGACCGGTACTTTGAGCCCATTGCGTGCGACGTACGATATTCGGCACACCAATGGTTCGGTCGGCGCCTATGTGGAAGGAGGCCCGCAACCCCTGTTCAACGGTAGCAACAACATCGCACTGACCTATAAATTCAACGGCGTTACCCTGACCGGCGCTTCCCAGGAAGTCGTTGGCGATACCGAGTCCAACGGTGGCATGCGGGCTGATCTGGTGATTGACGCCGCTAAACCCACCGCCACTCAAACGGGTTTCTACACTGCCACTCCGGTGGTGATCTTCGATGCCATCCCGCGCATCTAGTAATACTGAGATGACTTAAGGGTTGTCCTTATTAAGTAACGCTCACCGGTCGATGGGTAGTCAGTATCCGTCGATCGGGTTTTAACGTAACTATCTCTAGAGTATTTCGCTCATGTTCCCGATGACTCACATCGCGACGGCGCTTGCCCTGTTTTTTTGTGCAACCGCTTTGGCTGCGCCTGCAGATAGCGCGTCTACGCCTCGAAGTCTGCTGGCGCAGGCCAAAGGTTTGCCGTCTGAGTTCGAAGAGCACTTCTTTGATGTGCCACTGGCGGTGCGCGTGGAACTTGACCAACAGTTTCTGGGTGAGGCGATGGTGGTGTTATCCCGCGACGATCGCATCACCTTAGTTGACTTCACCGATGTCAGCGATAGCACTATCAAGCCCAGCGAGCGCGAGACCTGGGCAAATTATCTCAAGCAAGGTGTCGCACTGGGAGGCTGCCAGTGGTCGTGCCCGGAGCAACTGCTGGCGGTGCATTACAGCCTGGAAAACTCACTGGTTTCGATCCTGACGCAAAACGCCGAACGCGACGAGACGGCGCAGCGCTACTACACGTTGCCCGAAGGCGGCAGCACCGGCCTGATCGTGCGCAATCAGTTGAACCTCAACGGCGGGCAGAACCAGGACCTGGGCGGGCGCTATGGTCTTGAAGCCAGCAGCAGCCTGGGCAACTGGACTCAGGCTGTGAATGTTCAGCTGTCCCGACTCGGCGGGATGGATGACGAGTTGTTTCACGCGGTGAATGAGCTGTACACCCAGCGAGAACTGGAAGGCAATTTTCTGCGACTGGGCCTTTTCACCCCTTCGTCCGAAGGGCTGAGTCGGCAACCGCGCACCTTTGGTACCAGCCCCGATACGGCGGTGGGGGTCATGTACGGCAGCTCCGACAGCCTGGCTATCAACAATCCGAAACCGGCGGTGTATCCGATCTACGTCACCGCCAACCGCCAGGGGTCGGTGGAAATCTATCGCGACGGTTTGCTGATCAATACCCAGGCGATGCCGGCCGGCTTGCAGACCCTCGATACCCGACCGTTACCGGGCGGGATCTACGAAGTGGAAGTGCGTCTGATCGAAGACGGTCAAATCACCTCCAGCACCCAAGAGCTGGTCTACAAGCCCAACAACTGGCGTAACCATGACGAGCGCTGGCGCTACAACCTGTTCGCGGGGCGCGAGTCCAAGGTGCTCAGTAACTGGGACGAGCAGGACGATGGCGACATGACCGCCGGCGCGGCGGTCAACTACTTGTTGCATCCGCGGGTGATCGTCGGCCTGAACGGGCGCCAGGTGCGTGACAGCTTGCAGTACGGCACGTCGGTCGACTGGGCCATCGTCAACAATGCCAGCCTCTACGCCAACATTTATCAAACCGAAGACTACGGCACCGGCCTCGACGTGCAGGGGCTGTATTCCTACGGCAGTGGCAGCGTCGTCGCCAGCCACAACCGCAGTTGGCTCGACACGACGCGGCTCTACGACACCTTGCCGGACGGAACGCGAGTGCGACAACGCAACGTGTTCGTTGGCCAGACCAGCAACTCTTCGTTGTCGCTCAACCATCGATTGACCAGCAAAACCTCGGTCAACGCGCGGGTGTCCCACAGCGAGGGCAATACCGAAGGCACGGGGGTGGATCTGGGATGGACCCAGCGCACCCGACTGTTCGGCAGCGATGCCAACTGGCGATTGTCACTGTTCGACCGGCCAGGCAGCGTGAGTTCGGGGGACGACCGCAATCGTGGCGTCGACCTGAGCGTCAACATTGCTTTGGGCGGTCCTGGCGAACAGCTCTCCGGCAGCATCGGCTCACGCACCGCGCGTGAGGGCGGGCGGGATAACAACGCCTCGATCACTTACCGCAAAGACCTGCAGGGGCACCTCTTGCAGAGCGTGTCGGCGACCGCCATCACCGACACCTATGGCATCGGTTTGAATGCGATGGGGACGATGCATTCGGACCTGGTCAACGGCGACGGGTTTGTCCAGCGTTCGTCTTTCAACAACGACTTCACCGGCGGCCTGAACCTGGACAGCACCGTGGCCGTCGGCGGCGAAAAAATGGTCGTGACCAGCCAGTACCACCGCAACGGTGCCGGGATGATCATCGATGTCGAATCGGACATCGCGGGCATCACCCTGCGCGCCGACGATTTGAGCGGCGGCAGTGCGGTACTCAAACCGGGTCGCAACTTTGTCCCCATCACGGCCTACAAAAGCAGTTCGGTCAGTTTCGACTTCGAGGGCAATCATGTGCCCGCCGCGACCATCCAGCCGGCGCGCTCCAGCTATCACCTGAACAAGGGCGGCGTGGAATATCGCCAGGTCCGCGTGATGAGCACCCTCACCGTACTCGGACGCTTGATCGACCCCCAGGGCAACCCGCTCAAGGGGCACCACATCATCAACCACGCCAGTCGCGGCGTGAGTGAAGTCGACGGCTTCTTCTCCATGGAAATGAACGCCGGCTCACCGACCCTGGAAGTGCGCCACGGCAATCAGTTGCTGTGCCAGTTCCGCCTCGACCCGAGCAGCGCTCGCACGGAAAACAACGTGCTGATGATCGGGGACCTGCGGTGCACACCGGACACATTGGCGGATGCGACTTTCATGGCCCGGACGGCGGGCTGATGGTCCGGCACAACGCGATTAATCAACGAGGTAAGGGACGATGAAACGTCTGTTGGCACTATTTGGTTTTTGTTTGTTCACCCAAACGGCACACGCTACGCCGAGCATCAATATCGGCACCGTCTACGACTATCTGGACGGCGATAAAAGTACCTACCTGAAGCGGGTTTTCAACGGCGGCGACAGCACTGCGTTCGTCAAGGTCAACATTCTTGAAATCCTCTATGACGCCCAGGGCAAATCACAGGAAGTACCGCTCAAGACCCAGGCCGACGGCAGTGCCCGCGACGGCCTGATGGCCAGCCCGGCGCGGCTGATCGTGCCGGCCAATGGCATGCAGGGCACGCGATTGCTGTACATGGGCGAACGGGACAAGGAGCGTTATTTCCGCGTGCGTTTCGTACCGGTGGTGCCGGAGAAAGAAGATGAGTTCGCCGTTTCCAGTGAAGAACGCGATGCCTACAAGAAAACCCTCTCGGCCGGGGTCAACGTCCTGGCCGGTTACGGCGCGGTGTTTTTCGTGCGGCCCAAGCACACGCGCTATGAAAGCGTGATTGAAAACGCGGCGGCTCTTTACCGCATTCGCAACAACGGCAACACGGTGGTGGTGATCGACGAGTTCAAGGACTGCTCGGTAAAAAACGAACAGGACTGCCAGCCGACGACCAAGCATCACATCCTCGCCGGCCGGACGTTTCAGTTTGAAAAACAGGCTGGTCGCGAGTACCGCTTCACCTTGGTTGAAGGTGAAAGCAGCAAAAAACTGGACGTAAAGGGTTGAGCCCGGGTGATGACTATGTTGAAAAAAATACTCCCCGTGCTCATCGGTGCATGGGTTTCGAGCACGGCGTTTGCCGCCAGGGAGTCCCACCATTTCGATGTGTTCGTGAGCATTCCAACGTTGGCGTTCTATGTGATTCCGTCTGACCCTGGCTGGATTCATCGTGAGCAGCAACTGCCATGGAACCTGACGGCATCGACACTGGGTGGTTTGCGCAAGTTTTTCGACGTGAAGAACGAAGCAGGCTCGATCGAGGCCCGGCTCGAAGGCCGACCCTATCTATCCAATGGCACCGAAGCCCATGACATCGGCTTACGCGTGCTGTTCAACGGCACATTGTTGAACGACGCGGAAAACAGCGAGGTGGTGTCCATGGCCGACGCCATTGCGGGCAAACGGGTGGTGCTGGAAATCGTCCCGGTGCCGCCGGCCGACGGGGTTTACAAGCCCGGCAATTATTTTGGCAACGTCAACATGATTTTCAATGCGGTCATGCCCGGTGGCTGAGTGATAGAAAATGAAAACGAAAAACACCGTAAGAGTTCCGAGCCTTATTGTTTGGGCAATTGCGACGCTTGGATGGGGGATCGAGCCGGTGATGAGTGCGTCCATGGATATCAGCGCGGTGTTTCGGCCTGATCCTTCGAGACCCATGGATAACAAGTTCATCAATCAAACGCCTGTTACCGGACATTGCCAGCTTCAACCGGAATTTTGCAAAGAGAAGGGGCTGTTTTCTCTACTGGCGCCCATTGATTTTGTGTCCGTCGCGCCCATCGAAGCGCGGCACTCAGATTCGCGTAAAGGTGCATTTTTTCGAGTGCCAGGTCAGTGGCAAGTGCTGCGTGTCAGGAACGCCGTGACTAATGAGTATTCCGAACTGGAAGTGCGCATAGCGTCGATTGGTGGCCGCTACATCCTTCCGGATACCGCTGAAAACCTTGTGGGTGAAGGCGAGCCCACCAGCGTTCAGGGGTGGCACACACGCTTATGGGGCGACTGGACATGGTATCCACCCGCTCCCTGCCAGCCGACGGGAGGTATGTACACCGCACCGGCCAATCGAACTTTTTTCTGGATGACACCGCTTGCGAGTGAATGCGCGGCAACCGCCAATTATCGTATTTCGAACTTGA
Organism: Pseudomonas sp. B21-040; assembly: GCF_024748695.1. Classification (NCBI taxonomy): domain Bacteria; kingdom Pseudomonadati; phylum Pseudomonadota; class Gammaproteobacteria; order Pseudomonadales; family Pseudomonadaceae; genus Pseudomonas; species Pseudomonas sp. B21-040. The sequence goes on along the minus strand of NZ_CP087176.1, from coordinate 5,397,181 downwards.
GTTACGACAAGATGCAGATCGGCTATGAACTGCGTACGCCTAATCCTTTGGGCATGTCGTCCGGCCTGTATACCGGCGACTGGACGTATACCGTCGGTCCCGGAATGGATTTCGATATGGGTGACATCATGATGCCCAGCAGTTCAACCCTGACATTGAACTTCACGCTGGACGTCCAGCACACCCTCAAGGTTGACGTGCCGCCGGGCGGCAATCGCGTGGAACTGGTGCCCCAGGGGGGGTGGCAGTCCTGGTTGACGCAAGGGCGCAAACCGACGCGGCTGTTTCGCGACCAGACGTTCAATATTTCCGCCAGTTCGCGCTTCAAGATGCAGATGGAATGCCAGTACAGCCACGAGGGCCGCACGTGTGCAGTGCTGGAACCGGTTTCCGGACATTCCGTGCCGCTGAACGTCAGTGTCAGCCTGCCCCATGGGTTGACGGACGCCGATGGGCAAGCGGTGGATCGTCGCCCTCTGAGGCTCGACGGCAGCGGTACAACGTTGTTCCAGCCGGGATTTTACGTAGACCGCAAACCCGGAACACTGCACTTCGAAATCCCCGCCACGCAAGTGGGCGAAATGATTCATCCGGGTCAGGCACGGCAGTACTCAGGCAGTGTGACCGTGATCTGGGATTCGGACATTTAGACGCGCCATCACCCGATGCTGGTGCAAGTGATTTGTGGAGAAGAGACGATGGATGATTCAGCCCGGCAAGGACACCGGACGATAAAACGTGGCGTATGGACAGGGTTACTGGTTGTCGTTTTTTCTGTCCCGGCAGTGGCGGAAGTACACGATATCCGCGCGACATTCCAGCCGGATTCGGCGAACCCGCAAAAAAATCAATTCACTAATCAAACACTTTCCGAGGGATTTTGCGCTCAAGTTCCACAGGCCTGCGCGCCCTTGAAACTGTTCAGCCTTATCGCCCGCATTCCATTTACGGCCAATGCGCCAATCCTCGCCAATCATACGGACCCTCGCCAGGGCGGCATGGCCCGGGTGCCGTCCGACTGGCGCGATGTGTCCGTGACACACAGTTCGGGGGACGTCACAACGCTGCAGGTGCGGATTGCCGCGATTGGTCATGAATCGTTGCTACCGAGGTCCATTTCCGAATTGACGGGTGGCGGGACCTGGGACGATTTATGGGAAGGCGGGCGCTGGTTGTATGCGCCTGCACCCTGCGTAGGAGTGGGGTGGGGCACCGTCGGCAACTTTGGCTATAACAGCTTCTGGGTCGTCCCCGTCGGGGCGGGTGTTTGTAGCAAAAAGGCGAAGTTCGACATTCCTTTGTCCTTTCGTTATCAGTACATCGTTTTCGGGTACGAATTGCGTACGCCCGATCCGCTGAAAATGGCGTCGGGCGATTACACCGGCGTTATTTCCTACACGGTTGGCCCGGGCCAGGATTTCGACATGGGCGATGTCATGATTCCCAGTGACTCCGTGTTGACCCTTAACTTTTCCCTTGAGGTCAGCCATACCCTGAAAGTCGATGTACCGCCTGGGGGGAACCGCGTCGAACTGGTTCCCGAGGGCGGCTGGCAGTCCTGGTTGACGAAAGGGCGCAAACCGACTCGGCTGTTCCGGGACCAGACGTTCAATATTTCCGCCAGTTCGCGCTTCAAAATGAAGATGGAATGCCAGTACAGCCACGATGGCCGCACGTGTGGAGTGGTGGAGCCGGTTTCCGGACACGCCGTGCCGCTGAACGTCAGTGTCAGCCTGCCCCATGGGTTGACGGACGCAGCCGGGCAAGCAGTGGATCGCCGGCCGCTACGGATCGATGGCAGCGGTACGGCGTTATTCCAACCGGGGTTTTATGTGGACCGCAAACCGGGAACGCTGCACTTCGAAATCCCCGCCGCGGAAGTTGGCGAAATGATTCATCCGGGTCAGGCGCGGCAGTACTCAGGCAGTGTGGCGGTGATCTGGGATTCGGATGTTTAGATACTCGCGTTATACGCGGTGACAGGGAGTGTATGAAACATGAATAGGGCAACGACGGCGAGCCGCTTGAGTACGCTGGCTCTGGCAGGCGCGTTCGCTGCGTCGGCAAGCGCGGCAACCGTGGATATGACGGCGGTATTCCGGCCAGATCCGGCAAACCCCATGCAAAATTCTTTCGAAAACAAAACACCTCAAGGAGGGTATTGCGGGGATCACCCGGAGTATTGTGACAACGGCGTGTTCAGCATCGCCCTGCCCATTCGCTTCAGGTCGGTCGCACCTATCCAGGCGTTGCATGATGAACGCCAGGGCCCGATGTTTCGTGTGCCTTCATATTGGAAGGACATCACGGTTCTCCATGAAGAGACCGGAGAAGCCGAGACGGTCAGAATGCGGGTCAACGGTATTGGTGCGGCCTACACGAACAACGCCCCGCTTCCCGAAGCTGTTTGGCAAAGAGCGTGGGTTTACGCGCCAGCCCCCTGCCAATATGGTGGCGTTGGCTATGGTAACGCCCTGTATTACGCGTTCTTCTGGAGAGTACCGGCCGATGCAGGTGTGTGCGCCAAGCAGGCACAGAAGACAATTGCCGAGACCCTTTCGTTTGCTTATGAGAACACCGGGTTTTCCTATGAGCTAATCACGCCCAACCCGCTCAAGATGACGGCGGGTATCTACCGGGGCATATCGAGTTACACCGTCGGGCCGTACCGGGATTTCGACATGGGTGATCTCATGTTGCCTGACGATGATCTGATCACCCTCAATTTCACGTTGCTGGTCGAACACACGTTGAAAGTCGAGATTCCACCGGGCGGCAATCGCGTCGAACTGGTTCCGCAGGGGGGCTGGCAGGCCTGGCTGACTCAGGGGCGTAAGCCTGTGCGGCTGTTCCGTGACCAGACGTTTAACCTGTCGGCATCCAGCCGTTTCAAGATGAACCTGGAATGCCAGTACGTCAGCGGCAATACCTGCGCGTTGCGGGAACCGGCATCGGGGCACACGGTGGCGCTCGATGTCGGCGTGACCTTGCCCAACGGCCTGACCGACGGGACGGGCCAGCCGGTCAATCGTCGTCCACTGTTGCTCAACGGCAGTGGCACCGATCTTTTCCAGCCTGGCTTTTATCTGGATCGCAAGCCCGGCACCCTTCACTTTGAAGTGGGCTCGGAGGACGTGCAGGAAATGCTCAATCCGAGAACTGCCCGTAACTATTGGGGCCAGGTCACGGTCATTTGGGATTCAGAGGTGGGGTGATTGAATCCTGAGGCCCAAGGACCTCAGGACACTCAGGGTCCTGCTCGTTTACAGCCCGGCCTTGTTCAACGCCTCGCGAGTCAGGCGCCGGCTCAATTCCTTCTCCCGATAACCGATATCGTTGAGCAACCGGTCATAGGTGGCATCGGGCATGACACCTTCGTTCAACAGCTCGCTTTGTGCCACGGGAATTTGCTGCGCGAGGTCGAGCACTGTTTTTCTGAGCACTCTGCGCTGCGCATCGGGGTGGCCAATGGAGCGTGCCCAGTTCCGTTGAGCCGTGCGCAGTTGTTCCAGCAGGTCGGACTTGGTCGCATAAAAACGAGTGTTTCGGCTGTAAGCGTCCGAATAAGTCGCCCTCAGGTATTTGTCCCAGAACGGTTGCTCGATCATCGCGTTCACCAGCCCGTCTCCTTGCTCCAGTGAAATGACCGTGTCAAAAGCCTGTTCGAGCATGGCGTCGTCGACGCCGGCCGTGGGCCGGTAAAGCATGGTCCGGGATTGCCACGGCAAACCCAGGCGTTGGGCGAGCCCGGTTTCATAGGCCAGGAAGACCTCGACTTCATCCGGGGTGCCGGCACGGCTACGAAAATCGGCGCGGGCCACGTCGTCCACGTGTTCCAGGCGAGCGGCACCTTTGGCCAAGGTCACCAAGCGGTTTTCCAGCATCGTGGTCGATGTCGACAGGGCGTTCGCTTCGCTGGCAAGCACCTTGATCCCCATGTTGTTGAACACCTGAGCCCCTGCATCGGCGCAGGTGGTGGGCGCGGTCGCGATCTCGAACAGTTCCTGGCGAAGTTCGCTGTCCAGATCCATGGCCTCGATCATGCGCCAGACTCGGTTGCTGAGTTGTTGGCGCATCTCCCCACCGGCCCGATAGTCGCCGGACAGCGTCTGGCGCTGGATAATCTCGAAGAAGCCTTCGGCGTTCGGCTCGCCCATTAGCGCGTGCCAGGCTTCTTCTCTGAAGGTGCCCAGCCCGCCAGTCTTGTTCCACCAACGGCTGTCGTCGGACATCGGCCATTGATCGATGGCGCGCTCGGCAGCGGGTGAGTAAGTCTGGTAGGGGTTGCGCCCCACGGACCGTCGGTAGTCGTGATAGGCAATACGGTTCGCCTCCGACAGATCCCGTACGTTGAGCCGGGTACGCGCCACCAGCAGTGCGTCGTCGGAACCGGGTACGACGTCCGGTATCTGCGCCAGCGGGTTGTCCCTCAAGTCGAGGAAAAAACCTCGCGGCCGTTTTTTATTAAACAAGCCCTCGGGCCAGGCCTTCACCCCCGTGTGGCTCAAACTCAGGATGCCCAGTTTCGGCATGCGCCCCACGTCCGGCAGCAGGCCCAGTTGCGGGTTGTCATCAAGGCGCAGGGTTTCCAGGCGGGTGAGGTTGCTCAATTGTTCGACTGCGGTGGGTGTCAGCCTGATCTGGTTGTCGGTCAGACGCAGCGAGCGCAACAGGTGCATTTTGCCGACGCCATCCGGCAGCCGGGTCAGCCTGCAGCCTCTGGCGCTCAGTTGTGAAACCCGTGGAAAGTCTCGCAGCAGTCCATCGGCGGAGGCAGAAAACCCCGTGTGATCCAGGTTCAGGCTGCTGACCTGATCGAGGTAGTACTTGAGGTCGGGCCGTTTTTTCCACCACAGCTCAAGGTTGTATTGACTGAACTCTGTCGACAGATCCAGTGCGTAGCCTGCATCAAGGGTGGTGCTGCGCTCACCGAAGACGGTCGACTTCCTTTCGAAACATTTGATGAGGCGTTCGCTAATGTGCAGACCACCCTTGTCCCTGAAAGAATTTGCGCCGGGTCCCCAGCCTTCCGGTTGCTGATAGCGCCATTGATTAAGCAGCACGCGCAGATTGTCCAGGTCGCGTTCCAGGCGATCAAGCGTCGCCAGCGCCTCGTCAATCGGCCCCAGTGACCTGACGAAGCGGGTGGTCTCCCGCTCGCTAAAATGAGGGTACAAATCCTGCACCCGTTCCATCGGGGTCGTGCCGGCCCGGGACAGGGCGGGGCCGCGCAGCAGCAACTGGGTCTGCGGGGCGGCGCTGGGCAAGATCGGCGGTTCGAGCAACGCGGTGCGTCGTTCGCCGGGCGCCTCGGTTTTGGCTTTTACCCATTGTTTGAACATCCGCCCCTGGCCCGTGCGGTAACCCAATCGGGCTCGTGCCTGTGCCGGCAGTGCCCGGAGCACGGCGTCATAGAAGTTCTCGAACGGCACGGGGCTGGAGCCGCCGCTGACAGCGTAGCGTGCGAACTCGTCTCGAATCAGCAGCCGAACCGTCTTCGCCTCGTCACTGCCCACACGGCAGCGCAGTGGTCCGTCAGAGGTGCCGTCGCGGATGTCGATGCGCAAATCACCAAAGGTGTCGGCGTGGATCCTGAGCGCGTTCAGCACCAGGCGTTCGGTATCGGCTGTCAGCTGTGCGTCATCGAACAACCCGGCGTAAGCATGGCTGGCGCGTGCTTCGAAGGCCGCCTCGCGGGCCTCGCTTTTCAGCGTCAATGGCAAACTTCGCTCGGTGTCCATTCGTTGCACATCGATGCGGCTGGCGCCGGCCAGCAGTTTGTCGGCAGCGCTGACGGGCAGGTCTGGAAAGTGACGCGTCAGCAGGCGAAGACGAGGGTTGTCGACGGTTTGGCTGGCCTGGTACTGCAGGTTGAAAATCTCCACCTCCAGTTTGCGGGCTTCATCGGCCAACAGGTTGCGCAGGGTTTGCAGGCGCTCAGCGGCGGGCAGTGGGTGGCCGAACAGGTTGTTGAGTTCCGCTTCGTCAAGAAACGCAAGAAGGCTGTGCGCAAACTTGCCGCTCAGCACGTGAGCCACGCTGGTGGAAAGGGTTTGCCCAGGGCCGGCGTCGGGGTTGCCATACTGGCGAAAGCTGCCGCTCAAGTCGGCGTCCTGGTACACCTTCAATGCCTTGTCCACAGGCCAGCCCTCCAGGTACGTTGGCAGCGCCTCGAACCAATAGGACGTGGCGGAAAGCGGTTGGCCGGTCCGGATCTTTGCAATGGCGTGGGCCACGTCCCGGCCAATTCTGAAGCGTTGCAGGCTATCGCTCAGCAATGGCGGGGGCGGGGCATTGTCGACATGCATCCGGCGCAGGGCGTTGTCCTGGGTACCACTGATGCTGCGGATTTGCTCGAGTTGCGCATCGCTCAGGTCCGCCACGCTGTGCCCCAGACGACGCATCAAGGTCGAGCCTTCCCACTCGCGCGGATTCTCGGCTTCATGGCTCCAGGCGCCGACGCCGTTGTGTTTCAGCGCGGGTTGATAAGCGTCGGTGCGGCTCGGATGCTTGACGCGCCAGGTGCCCGTGCGTGGGTCCTGCTGCACGGCGTAGTGCTTGTTCTCCAGCGCCAGGATGCGTTGACCGTCGAGGGCGTGCAGACCTTGTTCGTCGGGGATTGAGTCGGCAGGCAACTTGAGGTTCGGTTGTTCGTACGGTGTGAGGTCGGGGTGCCACAGATACTGTCGGCCATCGGGCAATTGCACCGGTTTCATGCCTTCGACCAAGGGCGACAGTTTCAATCGTACAAGCTGGCCAATCTGTGCGCCGGCGGCAAAAGCCGCGAGCTGGATGACGTCCGTGACCACCCCGACGATATGCTCGGCGGCTTCGGTAAACTGCCCTTCGGCAAGGTCCACAATGGACGTGAGGACCTCGCTTGTGAGCTGGTACGCCGTATACACCATCATCAGTTCACCCAGGCCCGGCACGAACGGCGTGACGATCATCAGGGCCACGTTGAAAATGTCCGAAACGACTTTCTTGAAGTTGTCCCACCAGGCCCAGCGCGCGTTGCTGTCTGCGTCGGCGGTAGAGACAGCAATGTGCCGGGCGTCATTGAGGATCTTGTTAAGTTTTCGCTGGTAGAGACGGGGCCAGAAATCACCGGTGACCGGTGTGACGTCAATACGCAGATTGGGAGTGGATATGGGCTCCTCTCGCCACGTCGGACGCTGATCGAACGGCCCTTTTTTATGGATCTGCGTCTCGAACAGACGGGCCTGGAGGCCGGCAAAAAAATGCCCTCGCTGTGGCTGATCGACAAACTGGCTGAAGTACTGGCGATAGGTCATTTGCGACGACTCGATGAAGGCGTTGTCACGCAACTGGCGAGTCAGTTCATTCATGAAGTCGGTGACCGAGGCGTATTCCTTGAGCGGATGCTCGGGGTCATGGGGAACGTACGCAATGATCCTTGAGACATCGCTCGCCTGTTCCAGATCAGGCGATATCAGCACGATGCCGGTCAATGGCGTGTCCATGAGGGCCATCTCGGCGAATTGCACAATCTTGCCTTTGAGGGTGAGATTGCGCTGGCCATCGAGCATCGCAAGCACTAGATCACGGGTATCGGCGACGATGTCGCCAGTCATCACCGCCAGGTGTGTCGCGGCGATGAACGCGGCTTTCTGGTTGTCGACCACTTTGTGTTTCAGGTACGTCTTGGCGAGCGCATCGTCCGGCAACAAGGTGCTTTCAAGGTGCTTGGTGTACCGCGCGCCAATGTCCAGTTCCCGGCACAGGGTCTGGAATTGGGCAATGGACATTTTGCGTTTGATCGGCTTGATATCGAACAGCCCTCGCTCGTCGGGCTGGGTGATGAAATCGGAGGCCGCTTCGCAGGTTTCGTGTCGGGCGAAGTTATGCAATGCGGCGTCCAGTAGCGAAACATTGCGAACGACAACGCCCCCCGATAGGTTGATGGCGTACCAGGGACGCGCTTTGGGTAAATAAAGATGTAAGTAAGTTGTTCTTGTGTTGTCGTCGATCCCGTACTGCTCTTTTAAGGCGGCGCTTAATAAGGGTACGGCAAATGTATAAATATCCTGTAACTCATCAAGCATTAAGTCCACTTTGTTTTGTGATGCCCAAAGTTTCAGACTGGCCGCTTTCAATAAAGAATGACTGGACGGTGAAGCGGCGGATATCCAGTGCCCGCGGCCTGTGCGGGCAGCGCTTAGCGCCTTGATCCTCTGGGATGAAACTTCTTTGAGCGGGGCAGGGATTCGACTTGTTATAAAGTCATAATGGCGGCCTTTGTTTTTGGCAGTACGTCCTTGTGGGTCAGTCATTGTTTTAATAAACCTTAAACGTTGAAAGAAGGCTCCAGCCTACCCTCCAACGTTAAAAGTAAAAGTCTGAATTACTGCTGTTAAGTCAGTGTGCGTACTTGCGCATCATTAATTTTATCGATGTCGAAAATATTTAATTACCACCCTCGTCAATCAACGCCGTGCCACCTCGACAGGCAGGCACCCGGTGTTACTTCCCGGTTGCAGGTAGGGCATCAGAATCGGCGCCATGCCCTTGAGCACTTGCACCGGCAGTGCTGAAGTGAACGTGAACGTTTCGGCCGAGCGACCCGGCACGAAAGCGGTGAGGGTGCCGAAATGGTTGTCGCCGATGTAGAACACGAAGGTCGCCGTGCGATTGAGGGATTTGGAGCTCAGCACCCGGCCGCCGGAACCAATGGCCGCAATGCGGTTGTCACCCGTCCCGGTCTTGCCGCCCATGGCCAGGGGTTTGCCATTGGGCAATGTGAAACTGCCGGACACACGTTTTGCGGTACCGGCATCCACCACTTGGGACAAGGCTTCGCGCATGGCCGTGGCGACTTCGGATGGCATCACCCGTTTGCCCACGACCGGGTCGTTGATCAACTTGGTTTCATACGGGGTGTTGGCCGCGAAATGCAGCGTGTCGATGCGCAGTGTCGGCATGCGCACGCCATCGTTGAGGATGGTCCCGATCAACTCGCCCAGCGCCGCCGGACGGTCGCCAGAGCTACCGATGGCGGTGGCCAGCGACGGCACCAGATGATCGAAGGGGTAGCCGACTTTCTGCCAGCGCTGGTGAATGTCCAGGAAGGCTTCGATCTCGAGCATGGTGCGGATGCGGCTGTCGCGGGCGCCCTTGTGCTTGCTTTTGAACAGCCAGCTATAGACTTCCTGACGTTCGAACTGACTGGCCTTGACGATCTGGCCCCACTTGGCGTCGGGGTTGTTCAGCAGGTAGCCCATCAACCACATGTCCAGCGGGTGGACCTTGGCGATGAAGCCCTGGTCCGGCAGGTCGTAGGCGCCGGGACCATAGCTTTCGTAGAGCCGTTGCAGGCGTTCGTCGGTGAGTTTTTCAGTGAGCTTGGCACCTTTGAGATGCGTGCGAACGAAGGTGTTGAAGCTTTCCTGACTGGCTTGCGGCAGCATATAACGATGGACCGCCGCCAGACGGATCGGTGTCGGGCGCATGCTGTCGAGGAAGGTGTCGAGCCGTGCCTGGGTGTCCTTGTTTTTGTATTTCTTCCAGAATTTCAGCAGGAACGAGGTGCCTTCGCGGTCGGCGAAATCGGCCAGGTATTCCTGACGGCGAGGGTCGCGGTCGTCCTTGAGCAGTTCTGCGCTGTTGTTGGGGCCCGAATACGTGGCGTAGCGCACCAGGTCGCGCATTAACCGAATGAACGGCAGGTTGATCGATTCACGCAGCGCATCGCGCAGGGTAGGGATGCGGCCGTTGTCTTCCTTGCGAAAGTTATGGAACACGTGCAACCCGCCACCGGTGAAAAACGCTTCGCCGGGGCTGGCCGAGTATTTGCGATCCAGCGCGGCACCCAGCATGGCCGGCAGATTGCGATCTTGATTCTCGATCAGGTAATCGACGGCCCAACGACTCAGTCGGTCCTGATCGGGGACATCGACTTTTTTCAGCTCTGGAATGGTCATCCCGGCATATTTGTCGTGCAGTTCGGCGATGATTTGCAGGTAGGTGGTGAGCACGCGCATTTTTGCAGTGGAGCCCAGTTCCAGCTTGCTGCCTTCGTTGATGTCGAACGGCTGGTCGGTGCTGTCGGTCTGGATGCGTACGCGCGCGCCGTCCGGCGTCAGTTCAAACAGGGTGAAGCTGTAGCGCACCTGGGTGGTGCTGGTGGGGGTGAGCAGGCGTTCGCCCATCAAGCCGATCTGCGCCGCAAATACCGGGTCGGCCAGGTGCTTGAGGTACTCGGTGGCCTGGGATTGCAGCTGGCCTTGCAAGGTACTGGTGGCAGACAGATCAAGGCGATCGAGGTCGTACAGTGGACGATTGAGCAAGCCGCCCAAGCGACTGCGTGCCACGCTGATGCCTTTGTTGGTTTCAATGGGCTGAATGGTCGGCTGGGTTTGCCAGTCGCGATAAGTGACCTTGCTGGCCAATGCCGCAGCGGCAAACGGCCCATCGATCACGCCATTTTGTGCCAGCAGTCGGATGTGGCTGTCAGTGAGATCGACCAGTTCATCACGGCCCTTGGTCAGGTAGTGGGAAGGCCGGCGCTGGGCAATCATCAACGAGAGCATTTCACGCAGGGCCAGGCCTTTGGCGGCCATCGTTTTTGGATCGGTGGCTGGGCTGGCCAGGGTTTCGTTGGCCTTGTCGAAGTCGGCGCCGTACCAGACGCGCAACCCTTCGGCCATGCCATGCACTTCACCGTGACCGGGCACGGCGGACAGCGGCACGCTGTTGAGGTAGTCGCGGACCACATTTTTCCGGGCATCGAGGGTTTCCGGGCCGGCCTGATAGGCGCGCACGGTGGCGGAAATCATCTGCCGGATCTTTTCCGCCCCCGATACCGTCAGGCCATCGGGCGAATGCCGATACTTTTCAAGCTGTGTCGCCAGGGTACTGCCGCCCGCCGATTGACCCGGCAGGTGAATCAATTTGGCTACCTGCGACCACGCCGCCATGCCGAAGCGCGGCCAGTCCACGGCGGGGTTGGCCAAGGGTTGCTTGGGGTCGAGCAGGAAACGGTTCTCGATGAACAACAGGCTGTTGATCACCACCGGCGGGATCGATTCAAAGCTTGAATAAAGCTGCTGCGGATACTTGAACTGGTACAGCGGCAACGCGCGGCAATCGGTGATCGACAGCCCGGCCTGGATTTTTTCCGAATAGGGCACGAACAGGCCCTTGTCGCTGTAGTCCATCAACTTTTTGGAAAAACGGGTCTGCGCCGAGATCACGTAGTCGCGCTTGAGCAACCGGGGCAGGAACTCATTCAGAGAGCTATAGCCCAGACGCAAATCAAAAGGCCCGGCGCCAGGGTAACGAATCGCATCGCTAGGGCCTGGTTCCAGGGTGTAACTCAGGGACGCAGCGAATTTGCTGACTTCCCGCGCCTGAAATTTCGACGTGCGCATTTCCTTGGCAGCGGCCAGGCCCACGACGATCAGAATGATCAGCAACAACAACCAAAACGCCTTCCAGCCGTGTTTGACACGACTGGTACGGGGTTTTTCAGGTAAAGGCGCTTCATCCACTCGTTCAGTCGGGACCACAGTTTTACTCGTATCGGTTTGCCACAAAGCGCCCATAGCCGATTGATCCATTCACGCAGATTGATCTGACTTGTCTGAAGCTTAGACGGTGGTTGGCAAAGGTGAAAAAATTGTGGACAAGGTTATCGCCTATTTTTTTGTATCCACACAAATCCCTGTAGCAGCTGCCGAAGGCTGCGTTCGACTGCGCAGCAGTCGCCAATCCTGCAATTTCAATTTGTCTGGAAAGCCGCGGTGTCTGATTTACGACTGCTGCGCAGTCGAACGCAGCCTTCGGCAGCTGCTACCAGGGGGCGGTGGTGTTATGGCTGAAGAGGCTTGATCTAGAGCTGTTCAGCAGTAAATAAGGTTTAGGCAAGTGCATGACGATGCACCAATGCTGTGCAATACTCGCCGCCGTTTCAGAGGCGAGTGTAATCGCCTTTAGCCAGTTAATACCTCTCCATAAATTGCTATTTTGCCGAGACTTATGGCTGCATATTGTGATTTATAGAGTGAAAAAACCTGATCGATGCTTTTTATACTGCACGTCCCGCTGATCCTCGAGGTTTTGTCCTACAGGACGGTCCTGCTCACGAAGTAGACCGGTTTCAGGCAAGCAATGGCTTATCGGTCAGCGCTTCGACACTCAGTGGCTAAATCCAATAACAAGACGAGGATGTCCCCTATGCCTGTCGGCAATCACCTGCCCAACGGCGAGACCGCTCAAGGCGGCCCGCTTAAACGCGAACTCGGCGAACGGCATATTCGCTTGATGGCACTCGGTGCCTGTATCGGCGTCGGCCTGTTCCTGGGGTCGGCCAAGGCCATCGAAATGGCCGGTCCCGCCATCATGCTGTCCTACATCATTGGCGGTCTGGCGATCCTGGTGATCATGCGTGCCCTGGGCGAAATGGCCGTGCACAACCCGGTCGCCGGCTCGTTCAGCCGTTATGCCCAAGACTATCTCGGCCCCTTGGCGGGCTTCCTTACCGGCTGGAACTATTGGTTCTTGTGGCTGGTGACCTGCGTCGCGGAAATCACAGCGGTGGCGGTGTACATGGGGGTCTGGTTCCCCGATGTGCCGCGCTGGATCTGGGCGCTGTCGGCGTTGATCAGCATGGGCACCATCAACCTGATCGCGGTCAAGGCCTTCGGTGAGTTCGAGTTCTGGTTCGCCCTGATCAAGATCGTCACCATCATTGCCATGGTGGTCGGTGGTATCGGCATCATCGCTTTCGGGTTCGGCAACGATGGCGTGGCGCTGGGGATTTCCAATCTCTGGGCCCACGGCGGTTTCATGCCCAATGGCGTGCAAGGCGTGTTGATGTCGCTGCAGATGGTCATGTTCGCCTACCTGGGCGTCGAGATGATCGGCCTGACCGCCGGTGAAGCCAAGAACCCGCGCAAGACCATCCCGGATGCCATTGGCTCGGTGTTCTGGCGGATTCTGCTGTTCTACGTCGGCGCGCTGTTCGTGATCCTGTCGATCTACCCATGGAACGAAATCGGCACCCAGGGCAGTCCGTTTGTGATGACGTTCGAGCGCCTGGGCATCAAGACCGCCGCCGGTATCATCAATTTCGTGGTGATCACCGCTGCGCTGTCGTCCTGTAACGGCGGCATTTTCAGCACCGGGCGCATGCTCTACAGCCTGGCGCAGAATGGCCAGGCCCCGGCCGGTTTCGCCAAGACGTCGAGCAACGGCGTACCTCGCCGCGCCTTGCTGTTATCGATGGGCGCGTTGCTGTTGGGCGTGTTGCTCAACTACGTGGCGCCGGAGAAGGTCTTCGTCTGGGTCACCGCGATTGCCACCTTCGGCGCGATCTGGACCTGGGTGATGATCCTGTTGGCTCAGCTCAAGTTCCGCAAAGGCCTGAGCGCCAGCGAGTGTGCCGGCCTCACGTACAAGATGTGGCTGTACCCGGTCAGTTCGTACCTGGCGCTGGCGTTTCTGGTGTTGGTGGTCGGCCTGATGGCCTACTTCCCGGACACCCGCGTGGCACTGTATGTCGGCCCTGCGTTCCTGGTGCTGCTGACGGTGTTGTTCTATGTGTTCAAGCTGCAACCGACCCAGGCAACGCAAGGTGCGGTGCGTTCGGCGTCGTAAGGCGTAACGCTTGAAATGCCAAAGCCCCGGTCGATTGACCGGGGCTTTTTCGTTTCAGGCTGCCGCGACGTGCAGTGAGCGGTTCAGGCGCTTATTGAATTCCAGCCAGACCCCCAACAACCCCATCAACCCCGCCCCGACCAGTGCGGTGAAGATTTGCATGGCAAACGCGTCGTCGGTCATGGCGTTGACCATGTCCGCCAGCGGCGCCAGCAACACGCCGAGGCAGAACACTTCCAGCGAATAGCGCCCCATGCGACAGCATTGCTGTGCCAGCCAGTTTTGTGTCCAGCCCGTGTCTGGCAGCAGTTTCGCCGTGACATAGGCCAGTGCCAGAAAGTGCAGTAATCGCACCGGCGACAGGTCGGTCTTACTGATCGGGTACAGCCAGTTGCTCAACAGGGTTGGCATCACCGCGTCGTGGATATGCGGCCAGCGCCAGGAAACGGTAATCACCCCGGCAAACACTACGTAAATGGCTGCACAGACAAATAACGGCTGGCGCGACAGCGCACGCGTCTCGGGCAGTCGTGACCTTTGCCCGTGAATCGCCGCCGCACCACCGAGCACAAACAGCAGTTGCCAGGTGACTGGGTTGAAATACCACACGCCGTCCTTGATCGCGGCCAGGTTCCAGCCGAATGACGGCGCCAACAGGTAAACAGTCAACGACACCGCTACCACTGCCCACGCCTTGCGTACCAGCAACGGCAGCACTAGGGGCAACCCGGCCAGTAGCACGATGTACAGCGGCAACGGGTCCATCAGGTTCGGTTTGAAGCGCAGCAGCAACTCATCGGTCAACGCTTGTTGAGGGTTGGAGATGAAGTGGTGCAGGCCCATTTCCTCGACCAGATCGCGGGTTTCCACATGGCTGTTGGCGAAGAACACGATGCCCATCAGCATCGCCAGCAGGAAAATATGCACCACATACAACACCCAGGCGCGGCGCAGGATTTTCACACAGGCAATCAGGTAACCGTCACGCGCAAGGATCTTGCCGTAGGCCAGCACCGCTGCGTAGCCTGCCAGAAATACAAAGATTTCCGCGGCATCGCTGAAGCCTACGTTGCGCAAGGTGATTTGACCCAAGGGGTTGTGGGGCACGTGATCCCAGAAAATGAAGATCAGTGCCAGGCCACGGAAAAAGTCGATTCGGTGATCGCGTTCAGTCGTCATGGCTGCGGGCTCTTGAACGGGTGTTGAAGGGGGCGGGCGGCGCCACTAGGTCGTGCGCCGCACATCGGCGGCGCGCAGGGTGCAGGCATTCGTCGGCAATTGCAAAGTGTGGGTATTACGAGATGTCTCAACCGCCTGTCTAAAAGCCCGGCAGCGGTGCGATCTCTGGTTATCGTCGGGTTCAAAGCTTTAGTGGTTGTAGGCGGAATTCCCTTGAGGCGCCGACATGAGCATCAGCGATTGGCTCGACAAAGAACGTGGAGGCCGTCAGGTCTGGTTGCTGTTTGTGCTTGCGACGCTGCTGTATGTCCTGCCGTTTATCCTCGCGGATTTCCCCTACATCGATGACAACTGGCGTGGCCTGGCCGCCGGCATGGGCTGGTCGCAGGAGGGCCGTCTCTTCGCACAATGGTTCTACAACCTGCTGAGCTTCAGCGATGCCGCACCCAATATCTTCCCGTTGCCGCTTTTGATCGCCACCCTGGCCATGAGTGCGGCCCTGACCCGTCTGACGTTCCATTACTTTCCCGTACCGACGGTTGCTCATTGCCTGGTCGTTCTGCCGCTTTGGTACAACCCGTATTTCCTGCAAAACCTGTCGTACCAATACGACGGTCCGACCATGGCGCTGAGTGTGGTGGCGGTGATCTACGCGATCACGTTTCAAAGCCCCTCGCGCGTCCAGCGATTGATCGTTCCGGCCGTGCTGATTGCATTGGCCATCGGCCTTTATCAGGCCAGCATCAATGTGTTTCTCGGGCTCTGTTGCCTGGAGCTGCTGCGCGGGGCAACCGAGCGAATATCGTGGCCGGCGTGGTGCCGATTGCTCGGCTGGAAAGTCGCGCAGGTGCTGTTGGCCGGATTGATCTACGGCGCCACGGCTTTTGCTTACATGAGTCAAAACCGCACCGCGATATTGAAGGGGGCGGCGGCACCGCTGCTGCAAGTTGAAATCAATGCGGGCCGGGTGCTGGAAAAAATCGTGCTGTTGTTTCATGGCGGCTTTACCTGGGTGTTCGCCGCGCTGTTGCTGTGCGCCATCGCCGGAGGTGTGTGCGTGGGGCAGGGTGTGCTGGCGCGGCAGGACACGGGGCTGCACAAGGCGCTGATAGGGTTGGCGTGTCTGATGATGCTGCCGGTCCTGATGTTACTGGTGCCCGGTGCTTCATTGTTTTTTCGAGACTTCAATGAAGGCGCCCGAACCTTGATGGGTTTTGGCGTCGTGCTGGTGGTGCTGTTCTACCTGAGTCATCGGGCGCTGGCGTCGTGGCATGGAAAACTGCCACTGCTGTTGCTCATCCCGCTGCTGGCGATGCTCTCGCTGTCCTTCGCCTACGGGCGCGTGCTGACCCTGCAAAAAACCTTCGCGACCAACGCGTTGTATGCCCTGAGTGCCGACATTGCCTCGCGCCCCGCATTGCGCGATGCCAAGCGCATTTACCTGTCGGTGAGTTATTCGGATCACTGGTTGGTGGCCGCTGCCGGGTCGTTCAAACAGATGCCGGTTTTGCACTATTTGCTTAACACCGACTTTTACATGCTCGCGGAAAACCTGCCGAAAACCGGCATCACCAACGTGGTCAGGGAAAAGGAACGGCGCAATGCGACACGAGTCGGTTACCAGGGGTATCCGCCGCTGGTGGACAGCCAGTTCTATCGCATTTATCTGCTGGGGGATTACGGCTTTATCGTCATGAAAGAGCCGGTGCCCGTGAAAACGCTTCAGTGGTGAATGAAGCCATTGGGCATGACCGTTAATCAGGAATACCGCGGTACCTGCTATTTCTGACAGTAGACGCACACCTGCCCTGACATTAGGTTGAAGCACTTCTGAAACCGAGAGCGGACCACGGAATGGACATGAAAGCTTTATGGAAAGAATTCTCCACCTATGCGGTAGTTGGCGTGGCCAATACGCTGATTCATTGGCAGCTGTTTTACATCCTCACCACCGCCGCCGAATGGAGTCAGGCCGCCAGCAACGTTACGGCGTTCTGTGTCGCGGCAACGTTCTCCTTTTATGTGCACGCGCTGTACACATTTGAAGCCGGAGCGTCGGTACGTCGTTATCTGTCGTATGTCTGCTGCATGGGCGTAGCGAGTTTTGTGGTCGGGCACTATGCCGATGTCTGGAAACTCCACGGCTTGGTAACCGTCGCATCGTTCTCGCTGTTGAGTCTGTTCTGCGGGTTTTTCTTTTCGCGATTTATCTTGTTCCGCGAGCGCGAAGCATGATGGTTTCGCGCTGCTCTGGGGAGGTCGCAGCGCTGTATGTGGTGGTGGCGGTCGCGTTATTCGCGAGACTTCACGCCATCACCACGCCGGCCGTCTGGTGTGAAATCTCCGACCGGCGCCTCCTGTGGCTGTTTTCAACCGATGTTTATGCCGCAACTTCCTCATTCGGCTCAAAACTGTCCGCCCGCGCCATCTGCCACATCCGCGAGTAAAACTCGCCATTCACTTCACCGGTGAGTAACTCGCCAGGCTTCAAGAACACATGCAACTGCGAGAACAATTTGATCTCGGTCGCCGACATGCGCCGCACCAAGTGTTTGGCTGACAGTTGTGAAGGGTGATCGAGGCCCGCCGCCGCGAGCATTTCAGCCAGGGCCTTGAGCGTGTTGCGGTGGAAGTTGAACACGCGCTGGGCTTTGTCCGGAACGACGAGGGCGCGTTGACGCAAGGTGTCCTGGGTGGCGACGCCGGTCGGGCATTTGTTGGTGTGGCAGCTTTGCGACTGGATGCAGCCGATGGCGAACATGAAGCCGCGTGCCGAGTTGGCCCAGTCGGCGCCGATGGCCAGCACGCTGGCGATGTCAAAGGCGCTGACGATCTTGCCGCTGGCCCCCAGTTTGATTTTGTCCCGCAGGTTCAGGCCCACCAGCGTGTTGTGCACGAACAGCAGGCCTTCGCGCATCGGCACGCCGATGTGGTCGGTGAACTCCACTGGCGCAGCACCGGTGCCCCCTTCCTTGCCGTCGACGACGATGAAGTCCGGGAGGATGCCGGTTTCCAGCATGGCCTTGGCGATGCCCATGAATTCCCACGGGTGGCCGAGGCAGAACTTGAAACCCACCGGTTTGCCGCCTGACAACTCACGCAGTTGCTGGATGAAATGCATCAGTTCAATCGGTGTGGAAAACGCACTGTGCCGCGACGGCGAGATGCAGTCTTCGCCCATCAGGATGCCGCGGGTTTCGGCGATTTCCTGGGTGACTTTGTGCTTGGGCAGAATCCCGCCGTGGCCGGGCTTGGCGCCCTGGCTCATCTTGATTTCGATCATGCGCACTTGCGGCGTTTGTGCCTGGGCGGCGAAGCGTTCCGGGTCGAAACGACCGTCGGCGGTGCGGCAGCCGAAGTAGCCGCTGCCGAGCTCCCAGGTCAGGTCGCCGCCGTTTTCGCGGTGGTACGCGCTGATGCTGCCTTCGCCCGTGTCATGGGCGAAGTTACCGAGTTTGGCGCCCTGGTTCAGCGCGCGAATCGCGTTGGCGCTGAGTGAGCCAAAGCTCATGGCCGAGATGTTGAACACCGAGGCCGAGTACGGCTGGGTGCACTGCGGGCCGCCGACCATCACCCGAAAACTGCCTGGATCACTCAACGGCGCTGGGCGCATCGAGTGGCCGATGAATTCGAAGCCCGATTGGTACACATCGATCAGCGTGCCGAAGGGTTTGTCGGCGCTTTCATTTTTGGCCCGCGAATAGACCAGCGAACGTTGGGCACGGGAGAAGGGCAGGGCGTCGCTGTCGGATTCGAGCAGGTACTGGCGGATTTCCGGGCGAATGCCTTCCACCAGATAACGAATGTTGCCCAGGATCGGGTAGTTGCGGCGTACCGCGTGAGGGCTTTGCAGCAGATCGAACAGGCCGATCAGGCTGAGCACGCCGGTGACGGCGGTGATCGGCCAGAGCCAGTCGTATTGCAGAAAGGGCAGGCTGACGAGGGTGAAGATCACGCAAGCGGCAAAGAAGGCGTAGCGGCTCAGGAGTGACAGGCTCATACGGTTTCCTTGGGTTCGGACTCGGTTGTGGCCACAGAGATCCCTGTAGGAGCCGAGCTTGCTCGCGATGACGTCGTGTCAGACAACGGAATTTTTGACCGGAAGACCGCCATCGCGAGCAAGCTTTGCTCCTACAGGGTTGCGGTGTGTCAGGCGTTTTGGGCCTGGAGAAAAATCGAAAACAGCTCGGACTGGGACTTGATTCCCAGCTTGCTGTACATGTGTTTCTTATGGACTTTCACGGTTTCGACGGAGATTTCCAGCTTACGGGCGATTTCTTTGCTGGAGCAACCGCTGAGCATCAAACGCCCGACGTCGAGCTCGCGCGCGGTCAGTTGCGCGCCTTTGAGCTGCTGCACCGACGCTTCCAGTTGCACGCGCCAGTCAGGTTGCGGTGGCGACGGCGCAAGGGCCACGACCTCGTTGATTTCGTAGGGCAGGCGCTGACGCAACAGGCCCAGCACCCACGGCTGGATCAGCGACAGCAAGGCGATCTGCTGGCCGCTGAAGCGCTGCTTGCTGCCCAGTGACAGGCACAACGTGCGGTCGCCTTCGAGCTGGCAATTGAACTGGATTTCATCGGCGACCACATTCAGACGAAAGTAGCGCTGGTAATACTCGGTCAGCTCAAAGTGCTCCGGCGCCACTTCCGACAAGCGATAGAGACCGGTGCGCGATTGCTCGCGGCAGGCGATGTAGAACGGGTCGAGCAGGTACAAACCGCGCAGGTAATCCTGAAACAACTGGTCAGGGCTGCCGTCCTCGCCAGGGCATTCGGCGAATACTTGCGGGTGCTGGTCGGCGCTGAAAAGCAGGGCCACCCAGCTGTCGAAGGTCACGTACTGATCCAGCAACCGCACCAGCTGCGTCCAGAAATTAGGCTTGTCTAGCGCGTCGATCAGTTGCCCGACCGAGCGATGCCACGCGATGTCGTCCAGCGAAAGTGTCATGCCTCTACCCCTATCGGGTTACCCCAGCGGCGTGATTCCCCGGCCGGTGGCTTGCTGCGCATACTGGCGCACAGTCACCGACCGGGCAATCTTTCTGCCGCCCGGCGTACTCCAGAACAAGGAATACCCATGAAAGTCGAACTCGCCCAGTTGGCGGGCCGTGACAACGGCACAGCGTATAACCTCGAACGCGCCTTGGCGGCGATTGCAGCCTGCGCCGCCGACACACAACTGATTGTCTTCCCGGAAACCCACCTGATGGGCTTCCCGACCGCCGACACCGTGGCCCGCACCGCTGAACCGCTGAACGGCCCGACCGTCAATGCCGTGCTGACCGCTGCCCGCGAACGCAACATCGCCGTGGTGATCGGCATGGCCGAGAACGACAACGGCCGGTTCTACAACACCACACTGCTGATTACCCCCGAAGGCATCGCGTTGAAATACCGCAAGACGCATTTGTGGGCCTCGGATCGCGGTGTGTTCGAACCGGGCGACCGTTACGCCACGTGCGAGTGGAACGGTGTGCGGGTCGGCCTGCTGATTTGCTACGACATCGAATTCCCGGAAACCGCCCGCGCCCTCGCGCAACTGGGCGCCGAACTGCTGATCGTCACCAACGGCAACATGGACCCCTACGGCTCGACGCACCGCACCGCGATCATGGCCCGCGCCCAGGAAAACCAGGCGTTTGCGCTGATGGTCAACCGGGTGGAAGCGGGCGATGACGGGTTGATGTTCGCGGGCGGCAGTGCGCTGGTGGATCCGCTGGGCACGCTGTTGTTCGAGGCCGGACGGGATGAAGGCCGGTTTACGGTTGAGCTGGATTTCAACCGGTTGGACGCGGCACGCAAGGACTATCGGTACCTGGACGATCAGCGGTTGAAACTGCCGGGGGAGATGGTTGAGCACGCTTCCGGGATTCGGGAGCTGCTGATTCCTAAAAACTGACCACCGATCGTTCCCACGCTCTGCGTGGGAATGAATCAACGGACGCTCTGCGTCCGCTTTTGGGACGCGGAGCGTCCCCGGCTGCATTCCCACGCAGAGCGTGGGAACGATCACTCGGCTCTGCCATAAATCTAATAAATTCGGAGTAGTCGCTCATGGCTCGTTTGCAACGCACCCTTTCATTGGGGTCGGTGGTGCTGTTTGGCATTGCCTACATGACGCCGATCATTGTGCTCGGCACCTTTGGCATCCTCGCTCAATCCACCGCAGGCATGGTGCCGGCCGCGTACCTGGCGGCCTTGGTGGCGATGTTCTTCACCGCCATGAGCTACGGCCGAATGGCCTCGGCGTTCCCTGTCGCGGGCTCGGCTTATAGCTACGTACGCAAAGCCATCAGCCCCAAGCTCGGTTTCATCGCCGGTTGGGCGGTGTTGCTCGATTACCTGTTCCTGCCAATGGCGATCTGGCTGATCGGCGCCGCCTACCTCAACTCTGCCTTCCCCGCAGTGCCGCAATGGCTGTGGGTGTTGGCGTTCATCGGCATCACCAGCGCGATCAACATCGTCGGCCTGAAACTGGCCAACGGCGTCAACGCCTTGCTGATGCTGGTGCAGGCGCTGGTACTGATCGCCTTTGTTGCGCTGTGCATCCATTACGTGGGGGGCGATGCAAGCACACCGTTGTGGTCGATCAAACCGTTCTTCAACGGCGACATGCAAATGCCGCTGATCATGAGCGGCGCAGCCATCGCCTGTTACTCGTTCCTGGGCTTCGACGCGGTCAGTACCCTGACCGAAGAAACCCGCGACCCGCGCCGCACCATCCCTCGGGCAATCATGCTGATTACCCTGGTCGGCGGGCTGATCTTCGTCAGCGTCTCGTACTTCGTGCAGATCGCGCATCCCTCGTTCCAGTTCGACAACGTTGACTCGGCCGCCTACGAGATTGCCCGCAACATCGGCGGCGACCTGTTTGTGTCGATCTTCCTGATCGGCCTGATCGTCGGCCAGTTCGCCTCGGGCCTTTCGGCACAGGCCAGTGGCTCGCGTCTCTTGTTCGCCATGGGCCGTGACGGTGTGCTGCCAAAATCGTTCTTCGGCACCTTGCACGAACGATTCGGCACCCCGGTCAACAGCATCCTGTTGTGCGCGGTCGTCGCGTTGCTGGCGCTGAAACTGGACGTCACCACCTCGACCTCGTTCATCAACTTCGGCGCGTTCCTCGCCTTCAGCCTGGTCAACCTGTCGGTGATTTTTCACTACTGGATCGGCGGCGAGAAAAAAGGCCCGCGTGAGCTGGTTCTTTTCCTGGTGTTCCCGTTCATCGGTCTGGTGGCGGACTTGTGGCTGATGGTCAGCCTCGACCACCTGGCGATTTACCTGGGCCTGAGCTGGCTGGCGATTGGCGTGGTGTACCTGGCGGTGCTGACCGGCGGTTTCCGTCGCCAGCCACCGGAGATGGATTTCCAGGAAGCTACATAAGCAATCGGCTGGCAGTACAGAACCCTGTGGGAGCGAGCTCGCTCCCACAAAGGTTCGGCAGTGAGTTGCAGATATTTTTCCCCGTGACGATGCACCGACACTTATGTGAACCTTGCGGCTTTTTCCCAAGGCCAATTCCGATCCATGACCCGTCCATCCGCTGATACGCCACGCATCATCCGCATCGCCGCCGCCCTGTTGATCGGCCCCGACGGCCGCACATTGCTGGTGCGCAAGCGCGGCACCCAGGCCTTTATGCAACCGGGCGGCAAGATCGAAGCCCATGAGCAGCCGGTTCACGCCTTGGCCCGCGAGCTGGAAGAAGAGCTGGGGTTAGTCATCGATCCGTCGCACGCCAGCTACCTCGGGAAATTCTCGGCACCGGCCGCCAACGAGCCGGGTTTTGTCGTAGAGGCCGAACTTTTTCGGCTGGCCATCGAGGAGGACGTCACCCCCGCAGCCGAAATCGAAGAAGTGATCTGGATTGACCCGACCACCGACGGTGATATCACGCTGGCGCCATTGACACGCGACCTGATCCTGCCGTTTTATCGAGCTTCGCTGACCGAACCTGCCTGATCAATTACGGACGAAGGACTGCCCATGATCCCGCTTCAAGATTTGCTGATTTTCGCCGCCGCCGCATTGCTGATGGTGCTGACACCGGGGCCGAACATGATCTACCTGATTTCCCGTTCAATCTGCCAGGGGCGCAAGGCGGGCGTGACGTCATTGTTGGGCGTGGTCGCGGGGTTCTTTGTCCACTTGTTCGCCGCCGCGGCCGGTTTGACCGCGGTGTTCCTGGCCGTGCCGATGGCCTACGAAGTCTTGAAATGGGCCGGGGCGTTGTACCTGGTGTGGCTGGCCTGGCAGGCGGTCAAACCCGGCGCGCGTTCACCGTTCGAGGCGCAGCAGTTGCCGCCGGACTCGTCACGCAAACTGGTCACCATGGGTTTTCTCACCAGCGCGTTGAACCCCAAGATTGCGGTGTTTTACCTGTCGGTGTTTCCACAGTTCATCAACCCTGAACACGGCTCGGTGTTCAGCCAAAGCCTTATCCTTGGCCTGACGCAGATCAGTGTCAGCTTCTGCGTCAATCTGCTGATCGCGTTGTTCGCGGCCGGCATCGCCTCGTGGTTCGTCAACAACCCGACCTGGCTGGCGGTGCAGCGTTATTTCATGAGTTTTGTGTTGGCGACGCTGGCGGTGCGGCTGATGCTTGAGCAACGCAGGACGGTTTGAACATGTGGATTGAACGGCTGGACGCCCGTCATGCCCTGGCCTATCGGGAACTGATGCTCGAAGCCTACGACCGGCATCCGCAGGCGTTCACCTCCAGCGTGCGCGAGCGCGCCGCGATGCCGCTGAGTGGGTGGGAAGGGCGCCTGACCAGCAAACTGGATGTGGTGCTCGGGGCGTTTGTAGAAGGGCGGCTGGCGGGCATCGTCGGGCTTGCGTTCGAGGCTCGGGAAAAGGCCCGGCACAAGGCGACGCTGTTTGGCATGTACGTCTCGGGCACCCTCCGCCAGCGCGGGGTGGGGCAGCAACTGGTGCAGGCAGCGTTGGCCGAGGCGGGCAAGCATCAGGGCTTGAAGCTGATCAAACTGACCGTCACCGCCGGCAACGACACCGCGTTCAACTTGTACAGCCGTTGCGGCTTCATCCAGTTCGGCCTCGAACCCATGGCCGTGCGCGTGGGTGAGGATTACTTCGACAAGATCCATATGTGGCGTGAACTCTAAACCCCACCGACAGATCTTGTAGGAGCCGGGCTTGCCCGCGATGGCGGTGTGTCAGTCGCCGCAGACATTGACTGGAAAATCGCCATCGCGGGCAAGCCCGGCTCCTACAAGGGCTATGTGTTCCTAGCGAACGGCGCTGACGCCATCCAGCGTCGAGAACGACGTGTCCTTGGCCGTCAGCAAGAAATCACGCATGTACGGCGCATCCAGCATGTCCGCGCGGATTCCTGCGTACAGCGTCGCAAACAAGCCTTTCTCGCCCAGTCGCTTGGCCTTCACGTAACCCCGTGAGCTGTATTCGTGCAGCGCCCAGTGCGGCATGCCGCACACGCCGCGTCCGCTGGCCACCAGTTGCATCATCATCACCGACAGTTCCGAGGTGCGGACCTGCGCCGGTTCGATGTCGGCCGGTTCGAGGAAGCGGGTGAAGATGTCCAGTCGATCACGCTCCACCGGGTAGGTGATCAGGGTTTCGCTCAGCAGATCTTCCGGAACGATATACGCCTTGCTCGCCAACCGGTGCTGGTTGGCCACCGCGAGCATGGCTTCATAGGTGAACAGCGGCACGTAGGTAATCCCGGCGATGTCTAGCGGGTCAGAGGTCACCACCAGGTCCAGGTCACCGCGCGCCAGCGCCGGCAAAGGCGCAAAGGCAAACCCCGACGCCAGATCCAACTCGACTTCTGGCCACGCATCGCGGAACTGGTCGATGGTCGGCATCAGCCACTGGAAGCAACTGTGGCACTCGATCGCCATGTGCAAACGGCCTGCCGTGCCACCGGCCAATCGTGCGATATCGCGTTCGGCACCGCGCAGCAACGGCAGGGTGGCGTCGGCCAGTTGCAGCAGGCGCAAACCGGCGCTGGTGAAGCGCACCGGTTTGGTCTTGCGCACGAACAACTGCATGCCCATGCGCTCTTCCAGTTCCTTGAACTGGTGGGACAGGGCCGACTGCGTCAGGTGCAGGCGGTCGGCGGCATCGACCAGGCTGTCGGCTTCGCGCAAGGCGTGCAGGGTCTTCAGGTGACGGATTTCAAGCACCGGATGGCTCCATGAGGAAAACTTGTGATCAACACGAAAAGGTTGAGTTTGTCTCATGTTGGGTTGGCTGTCGACAATAGCGCCATCTTTTACAGGGAGAAATACATCATGGCTCTGGCCCACACACTTGGTTTCCCACGCATCGGCGCGGACCGTGAACTGAAAAAAGCCCTCGAATCCTACTGGAAGGGCGACATTGATCAGGCTGCCCTGGACCGCGTTGGCCGCCAATTGCGTGCCATGCACTGGCAATTGCAGAAAGGCGCCGGGATCGACCTGCTGCCCGTGGGCGATTTCGCCTGGTACGACCAGGTGCTGACCCATTCGCTGACCTTCGGTGTGATCCCCGAGCGTTTCGACAGCACCAAAGATGCCGCCGGCCTGCCGACCCTCGACACCTTGTTCGCTATGGCCCGTGGCGCCACGGCCAGTTGCTGCGGCGGCGAACACAGCACCGCGCAATACGCCCAGGAACTGACCAAATGGTTCGATACCAACTATCACTACCTGGTCCCGGAATTCAGCGCTGACCAACAATTCAAACTGAGCTGGGAGCAGTTGTTCGACGAAGTGGACGAAGCCAAGGCCCTCGGTCACACCGTCAAACCGGTGATCATCGGCCCGTTGACATACCTATGGCTGGGCAAGGCCAAAGGCAATGACTTCGACAAACTCGACCTGCTGGAACGCCTGCTGCCGGTGTACAACGAAATCCTCGGGCGCCTCGCCGCGCAAGGGGTTGAATGGGTGCAGATCGACGAGCCGATCCTGACCCTCGACCTGCCGCAAGCCTGGAAAAATGCGTTCGAACGCGCTTACCACATCCTTCAATATTCGCCGCTGAAAAAACTCGTGGCGACCTACTTCAGCGGCCTGGAAGACAACCTCGGCCTGGCCGTCGGCCTGCCAGTGCAAGGCCTGCACATCGACGCCGTGCGTGCGCCGGATCAACTGGGCCAGGTGCTGGATCGCCTGCCGACCTACAAGATTCTCTCGGTCGGCCTGGTCAACGGTCGCAACGTCTGGCGCTGCGAACTGGAGCAGGCGCTGGCTCAGCTGCAACCGGCGCAAGAGCGTTTTGGCGACAACCTGTGGGTCAGCAGTTCGTGCTCGTTGCTGCACAGCCCGGTGGATCTGCGCCGCGAAGACAAACTCGACCCGGAACTGAAAAGCTGGCTGGCGTTTGCCGTGCAGAAGTGTGGCGAAATCGCCGTGCTGCGTGATGCCCTCAACGACCCGCAATCGCCCAGCGTGCAAGCGGCGCTGGCCCAGAGCCGCGCAATTGCGGCCAGTCGTGCCGAGTCGCCGCGTATCCACAAAGCCGCCGTGCAGGCGCGTATCGCTGCCATTGGCGTTGCGGACAGCCAGCGCCATTCGCCGTTTGCCCAACGCGTCGAACAGCAACGCGCTCGCCTGAAACTACCGACATTCCCGACCACCACCATCGGCTCGTTCCCGCAGACCGGCGCGATCCGTCTGGCCCGTCAGGCGTTCAAGCAAGGCAGGCTGTCGGCCAACGATTACACCGACGCGATGCACAGCGAAATCCGCCACGCGGTGCAAGTGCAGGAGCGCCTGGGCCTGGATGTATTGGTGCACGGTGAAGCCGAACGCAACGACATGGTCGAGTACTTCGCCGAGCAACTGGACGGCTACCTGTTCACCCGCTTCGGCTGGGTTCAGAGCTACGGCTCGCGCTGCGTCAAACCGGCGATCATCTACGGCGACCTGAGCCGCCCGAACGCGATGACGGTCGACTGGATCACCTACGCACAGAGCCTGACCGACAAGGTCATGAAAGGCATGCTCACCGGTCCCGTGACCATGTTGATGTGGTCGTTCCCCCGTGAAGACGTGTCGCGCAAAGTCCAGGCGCAGCAGTTAGCGCTGGCCCTGCGGGACGAAGTGGTGGACCTGGAAACCGCCGGCATCAAGATCGTGCAGATCGACGAAGCCGCGTTCCGTGAAGGCTTGCCCCTGCGCCGGGCGCAATGGCAGGACTACCTCGACTGGGCAGTCGAAGCGTTCCGCTTGAGTGCATCGGGTGTGCGCGATGAAACGCAGATCCACACTCACATGTGCTACAGCGAATTCAATGACGTGATCAAGGCCATCGCCGACATGGACGCCGACGTGATCACCATCGAAACCTCGCGTTCGGACATGGAACTGCTGGAGGCCTTCGAAGCCTTCGACTACCCGAACGACATCGGGCCGGGTGTGTACGATATCCACTCGCCACGGGTGCCGGACACCGCCGAGATGGTCAAGTTGATGAGCAAAGCCGTGAAGCGCATTCCAGCCGAGCGCTTGTGGGTGAACCCCGATTGCGGTCTGAAGACCCGGGCGTGGCCAGAGACTGAAGCGGCGCTGGTGAACATGGTGGCGGCGGCCCGACAGTTGCGCAGCCAATTGGCTTGAAAACAGTGAAACGGGAGCGGCCCAGCCGCTCCCGTTTTACTTTTTAGCCCTGATCAAAATGCCTGAGCGCGGCTGACTTTTTGCCGATGTCCGCGTAAGGCAGCGCGGTGTTGTCGGCGTGGGTCAGAAACCGGTGTTCCGGCAGTTTCAGGTGCGCCTTTTCGAACTCGGCGAATGCGGGGGCTGCCTTGGCGTAGTGGAAGTGGGCGTACCACAACAGTTTGGGTGGTTGAGCGGTCACGTCCCATATTTCATATTCCTGCAGGTGATCGCTTCGACCGTCAGAACGTTTGCCCAAGTGTTTGATCGGGCTTGTCTTGCGTATCTCCACGGCGTTGTGACTGATCAGGTCATCCAGCATTCCATCGGTCGGTCGTTGGGTACTCAAGGATTGGCGGGTGCGCATCTGGCGTCCGCTGGCAACGAGCTCGGTCGCCTTGTTGCGCAGTTGCTCAATGAGCGGATGTTGCGGGGCAACCGCCTCGATGGCTATCGCGCGGTGGGTCAACTCGCCGGCTTCACTGGTCATCATGTGCTCCAGGTCCACTGGCAGCATGTCGTGCGCCGCATAAAATCGAATCCTGATCTTGTAAGCCTCCTGAGATTGGAGGCGGCTGCGAGCATCTTCGACCAACGCGCCAAGGTCCCGTTGAGGCGTATGGGTTGCTGGCTCGGGCGGGTTCAGCAGGCGAAACTTGCCGTTTGTACCTTGTTCCCACACTTCATCAAATCCGCCCTGTCCGGTCAGGGTGTATTGGCGCTTTTGCGTTGTCGGCTCCCAGCGCTCCACTCCGATCAGCAATTGATCGTCTTCGGTGGTGAACACTTTTTTGCTGCGCTTGCCGGCAACAGAGGCGGGCGCCTGTTGATCGATGCCCTTGCGTGCGCGCTCGGCCATTTTTTCGAGGCCCTCCAGCAGTGGCACCACGGCGTCCTGATGAAAGTGTTGCGGATAACTGGCGGTCCAGGCGTTCATCCCGCGGCGAAAGGCACCATAAAGATCGAGACATTCCTGCAAGATTTGATTGCGCTGGGCCTTGGTGGCGATGACTTCCGCCAGGCTGAACTGGGTGAACAAGGCCCGGTCGACTTTAACCCGCAGATTTTCTGTCTGGCCTTGCAGGTAGAACCAGGAGACGTCCCGTGAATGATCAAAGCGTTTGACGACTTCCAGCAGGTGACCGGTTCTCAAGTAGAGCAGGTTGGCTTCATTGAGCCGCCCGTTCAGCATCATGACTTCGCCGGTAATTTGTGCCTTGTGGTTGCTGACTGAAATACGTTCGTACCAGAGGTTGAGATCGCGCATCCCGGCATCGATGTGATCCAGTTCGCGGATGAACTGCACGCGCAATTTTCGGGTGTCTTCCAGAACCCGCACGCGTTCGCTGATCGCATCGCCCGGCAGTGCATCCAGTTGGGCGACCAGATCGTCGATCCGGTCCATCAACGGATCGGCCCGATGATTGGCCAGGAACACCCGTTGCCTGTACCGATCGGTGATCAGCAGGGCGTCATGGCTCTGCATGTCCTTGAGCACGCGCCGCTTGTTGCCATGGGTCAGGGGGAATAGCTCAGCCAGCGTTTCATAGTGTCGGCTGGCGAGTTCGATGTCGCCGATACACGCGGTTTCGGTGGCCGGTATCAATGCCGGACGCTGCTCAAGCGTGCTGGTGTTGTACGTTTTAATCAGGGCATTGGTGTGCTTGACCCGGGCGTCGAGTTGCGGGGCGAAATCGTCTGCCGCTTCGGTCAACGCGTTCTGACGGCGAAACGCCTGGTCGGCCCACCAGCGCGGCAGGCGTTCGCGAATGGCGGCCGGCCAGATCGGGTCGAGCCGGTCCGCCAGGTGCCCGAGCAGATTGCCGCCGCCCAGCCCGCCCCCCTCGAACGTCACCCCATAGACACCGAAGTAAGTGTCCCAACACCCCACCTCATCCAGGCCAACCGGTTGCTTATAGGTTTTCTGGCGGGTGCCGGTCAGTCGCCAGTTTCGTGAGTCGGTGCTGCGTTCAACCTGAAAGATGCGCCCTTGGCGAACGATGAAATCGCCGTCCACATGCCGGTAAATGTTGCGGTAGATCCCGTGGGTAGCCGGCAGCAGTCCGGCAAGGGAAATCGGCTGTTCATAATCGTAGCCAGCGAAGCGATTGAAGCCATGCCGCGCCTGGCGCTGTGACCTGGCTTGCAACGCACCGGCGTGGCGGCCTGATGCCTCCAACTGACGAAGGCGCGCCAGCGCGCGAGCGCTTTTGGCTGATCGGGGCCTCGCGGCAACCCCCGGAAGAATATCCATGGCGGCATCGACCAGTGACAGCAGCACCGACTCAATCTCGGTCACACCATCACCCACGTCGCCGCGCAGCAGCGACGCGACAGCCCGGTTGGCACTGCTCCAGGCGTCGTAAAGGGCAATGGCCGAGCCGACAAAGGGCACCACGCCCAAGGCCATTCTCATGTAATTGAACGCCCTCGGACCGCTGAGCGCGTAGCGCTCCAGGTACAGGTCATCGTTGGAACGGGACGTTGCGCGATGGGTTTCGATCAGGCGCCCCATATGGGCATCGAGCAGATGGGCCGCCAGTGACGTGGTTTTTGGCCACGGCTCGCCGACCCCGATCATGGCGTCGAAATGTTTAAGCACGGCCTGATTGATGCGGCTGACATGGGCTGGCCCCCGGCCTTGCAACGCTCGTCCTGCCAGGTAGTCAACCATTTCGCGACGCAGGCAAAGATTGAACAAGGCCCCGCGAGCCGCTTCCAGGTTGTCGTAGCGACGCAGGAACTGCCCATCGGGGCTATCCGGCAGATACAGCAGGGTCATCCGGCTGACTTGCTCTTCAATGAACGTCACCCCGGATAAGGTTGTGGGCCCCTCGTTGGGCGTGTCCTTGCCGCCAGCGCTCAGGTACGCCGGCCGGATCACGATGCGTTGGCCGTCCACGTTCCAGGCGTCAGGGGTGTTGGCCTCAATGGCGATCTTCAGCACCTGCCATTCGACTTGATTGATCTGTTTTTGCAGACGTGCGCAGGTCCCCTGCAACGTCAGCATCAGGCGCCACGGATCGATCAGGCATTCGCGACGATGCGCCTGCACAAACACGGCCTCGCTGGCCGAGCCGGTGAAGGCATCGCGGATCAGTGTTTCGTAGGCTTGGGGCAGATCAAGTTCCGGCAAGACGTTGCGTAGCCAGGGCAAGGTGATGCCGCGTAGCAATGCCTGACGTTCGGCGGGATCGGTTGCCGTAACGTCCACCCGCATAAAGCCCAGTCGCAGTGAAAGAGGCTCCAATCGCATCGAGGGGGTGTTGTCGAGGTTCAGTTGCGCGAGTTCTTCGAGGGACATTGTGTTGCGGGTTTGACTGGGGACCGCGACGAGTTTTTGCGGGGTTCCCGGGGCGGCTCCTTCTGCCAGTTGTTTTTGCAATGTCACCGAATCGGGCAGATCAAGTTGCACCTCAAAATGCCCTTCGAGCGCGAAGTCCTGGCGCAGGCGGGCCTGCACCTGCTGACGGGTGAAATCGTCACGCGGCGCCAAGGCGGTTTCCAGCTGTTGGTGACTGCGGCGCATCGCCAGGAGGTAAGCCTCGAACAGGGCCTTGAGTTCAACACGCTCGGACGCTGACAAGGTGGCGAGCCACTCGGGCAGCAGGGAGAAGAGCGCGCCACTGCGGCTTTGCTCCAACTGGTGCGAGAACGCCAGGCTTCGTGCGGCGTGCACCGGCACCTGCAAGGTGGCCAGCGTTTGTTTGCGCAGTTTTTCCAGTTCGTCTGCACGCAGTAGCGCCTGAGCGGCGTCGGGCGTGGACTGGCGGATGTGCGCTGCGCTGTCTTCGGAATGGCGGGTGAGTTGATCGAGGCTGTCATGCAGCGGGTCGGTGTCGATTTTTTTCAGCTGCAAGGCCAACACCGGATCCCGGTCCTGAATCTTGAACACTTGCCGCTCCAGCTCGGTGCGATTGGCGAACCGTTGCAAGCCGCCACCGCTGCCGGGCCAGTACAGCAAAAGGCTGTGGGATGAAGCGGCGTCGAGCGGCGCTCGGGTGATCACGAACGGTCCATTGAGCAACTGCGTCGTGACGTTGCCGGTTGGGTCGGTCATCGACAGCGTCAGGCTGGCGGCGATGATGCCGGTATCGCGATTGGCGGCGAGCGGTGCGTCCAGCACGGCCTGGAGCAGGCTGAATTCATCGCTGTCGAGTTGCTTGAGGGCCCGTTGAATGTCGGCCTCTGCGCGCAAGCCATCCTGGTGCGCCTGATAGAGCGCGCTGAACGCGCGGTTGATGGTCGTAAAGTCGAGGGTACGTGACCGGTAAAGCAGGGCGCGGGCGGCGGTGTCAGCGGTCTGCTCTGCCTGCTCCAACGCCTTCATTGCCGCCTCGAAGGGTCGTTGCCGGTCACTTTCAAACGCATCGCCCAGCAGCGCTTCGAGGGCATCGCGCTGCCGGTTCAACGCGGCTTGGCGCAGGGACCAGGGGATGTCGGCGAACAGGCTGCCAAACAGCGGCGGATCATCTTCGTCAACCACCGTCACTTCAACGACCGGCGGCAGGGCGAAAATCACGGTGTTGGTGTGATGCGGGTGGAGCAGCAGTTCAGTAATGCCTGATATCAGCGGCTGAGCGTTGGCGGTGTATTCAAAGCGCACGTCATCCTCCGGCAGGCCTTGGGGGATGAGCGATTGCCCGGATAACCAGGCTTCCATGTCGCTGCGCTGAGGGAAGACTTGAATGGGAACGGGACGCTCGGGCAGGTACAGCCACTGTGCGATGGCAGGCCCATCCCCGACGCTGATGACCCAGGCGGCGGGGAATTTCAGGGTGCCGCTGTCGCTCAGAATCAACGTCAGCCGTTCACTCCGCACGGGCTGATTGTCCAGAAAAAGCCCTTCGGCAGGCGGATCGATGATCAATTGCAACGGCTTCAGCTGTTCAGCACTCAGGGTTCTGCGGGCAAAGGCTACTTGAGCACAGGCCTCGAAATGGTTGCGATACAACTGCCCGGCCCACTCGCGTCGCGATAACGGCGTACCGGGGGCTCGGGTGCCCCAATAGGCATTCCAGCGTTCGTTGAGCGAGGGTTCGTTACGGTGTGCTCTGTGCGGCGCGGCGCTGAACAGCGCCTGCAAGGCCCGGCTGCTCTCGCGCCAGCGTGTCGTGGCGCTCAGCAGCAGGCTTTCATCGGGGTTGTTTTTCAGGGGGGGATGGGCCGCCATCACGACCGGCGGGGAATCGGGCAAGGCGCTGAACACACGTTCTTTCATGACGACATAGCTCTGTGCAGGAGAGCGGCGTGTCCGCTCTTGAGCGCGTCATTGAAGGCAATTTACGGCCCTGCGTGGCACTACATAGTTATCGTATTGACCATTGGGCGATATTCACGAAACTGTCACGCAACTGTGGCAGCGCGCTTGAACAAACTTCATCAGACTCGCGCTCTACTGGGGTTCTGCGTGTTGGTGTTTTTTCATGAGTGCGTCTTTTTTTTCTAAAGCCATTTTTCTGGCCGCGTTGCTATTTGGCCTGCCGTCGTTGGCGGCCTCTCGTTGTGATGTCAACGTTCCAACCGAACACGTCGATCTGGCGCAGGTGAGCCTGGCGTACCAGAGCATTGGCCGTGCGTCCGACCCGGCGCTGTTGCTGGTGATGGGCCTGGGTGGGCAATTGATTCACTGGCCGGACGAGGTGGTGGTTGCGCTGTGTCAGCAGGGCTTTCGGGTGATTCGTTACGACAACCGCGATGTTGGCCTCTCCACGTGGCGGCAAACCCCGGCCGAGGCCAACCTGACGTTTGAAGCGTTGCGCTACAAACTCGGCTTGCCGGTGTCGGCGCCGTACACCCTGACCGATATGGCCGACGATGCCTTTGGCCTGATGGACGCGCTGCACGTCGAGCAATTTCACGTATTGGGCGCGAGCATGGGCGGGATGATCGCCCAGCACATGGCGGCGATGGCGCCGCAGCGTGTGGAAAGCCTGACCTTGATCATGACCAGCTCCGGTGCCGAAGGCTTGCCGGCGCCGAGTGCGGCGCTGGTGCAATTGTTGTCGCGTCGTGGCGCGCCGAATCGCGAAGTGGCGCTGGAGCAACAAGCTGACTTGCTCGCGGCGTTGGGCAGCCCGTCGGTGACAGATGATCGGCAGGCCTTGTTGCAGCAGGCGGCGCAGTCCTATGACCGGGCGTTCAACCCGGAAGGTGTGAAGCGCCAGATCATGGCGATCCTCGCCGAGCGCAGTCGCGTGGACCTGCTCAATCAGCTACGCGTGCCGACGCTGGTGGTGCATGGCACGGCTGATCCGTTGTTGCCGGTGATGCACGGCGTGCATTTGGCGGCGCATATTCGCGGGAGTCAGTTGAAGTTGATTCCGGGGTTGGCGCATCGCTTCCAGGAAGCCTTTAAAGAGCCGTTGCTGGCGGCGGTGTTGCCGTACTTGCAGGCGCATCGCGAAGACACTTCGCATTGGGCGCAGATCGATCCGGTGCCTGCGCCGAATCTCTTGTAATCCCCCAAATCAAACTGTAGGAGCGGGCTTGCTCGCGAAAGCGTCGTGTCAGTCGACATCTGATTTGACTGGCACACCGCCTTCGCGAGCAAGTCGAATCGTCGCACCGCCGTTCCCACATTTGATCTTCTACGGGTTGAGAATTATGTGGGGACGACGTTATCCAGCATCCGGTTCACCGCCAGTTCGCCGAGCATGACGGACTGCTGAATGCCGAGCACGGTGTTGCGCTGGGTGCCGTCAACCGTTGCGGCGAAGTTGCTCAACATGACACTCGCTGACGCCAACGTCTCACAGGCGTTGACCAGCAGGGTTTCGTTGTCGGTGTCGGGGGCGACGAGGTAGATCGTGCTGGGTTTGCGGGGCGTGTCTTTGGGGATGACCGGTTTGAGGTAGTAGTCGAGGGCGCGGTCGGCGGCTTTGTTGAGCTTTTTGGACTCAGGGGTTTCGTAGGGGGAAACGTCGTCGGTTTCCGGTGGGTTTGGAGTAATTTTGAACATTGAGGGATTTACCTTTAGTAGGGCTACAACCTCTCTCGCTACTAAACGGTAGGGGTGGTAGCTGTGCGCAAGTTAGTAGACCGGTAACTCCCTCAAACCCGGCGCACCCGAGGGTGCCATGCACACAGCCACCATCAAGTGCAGGTGAAAACCTGACTGAATGACGCTTATGCATCCGTCTTGAGGGGTAATCCGGGCTACTAAACCCGATCACTGGAAATCAGTGACGGAACCAAGTTACCGACGGCCCTCCAGGCGCACAAGCCGGCGGATTCTGACGTGGTTGTAGGCGACGGCGCAAGGCGCTGTAGCTTTCAGGAAGTAACCCTAAACAGAACTAAACACACCCTCCCGATCACTGCAAAACCTGTGGGAGCCGGGCTTGGGGGATGACTGCCAACGCGGCCCGGTCAGGTGTATCGTGCGAACTTTCCAGCGCCATTCAAGCCTGCGAGGTGTGCGATGAGTAACCCCCTGAAAATCGATTTCGTCAGCGACGTGTCCTGCCCCTGGTGCGTTGTCGGCTTGTACGGCCTGACCCAGGCTCTGGATTTGCTGGGTGATGAAGTCCAGGCCGAGATCCGTTTTCAGCCCTTCGAACTGAACCCGAAAATGGCCCCAGAAGGCCAGAACATCACCGAACACATCACCGAGAAATACGGCTCAACGCCTGAGCAATCGCAGAAAAACCGCGAGATGATCCGCGCCCGTGGTGCCGAGGTCGGGTTTGCGTTTCGCACCGATGGCAACAGCCGTATCTACAACACCTTTGATGCCCACCGCTTGTTGTATTGGGCGGGGCTGGAAGGGTTGCAGTTCAATCTCAAAGACGCCTTGTTCCGTGCGTACTTCAGCGAGGGCGGCAACCCTTCCGATCACGCTCAACTGGCGCAGATCGCCGAAGGCGTGGGGCTCAATCGCGAGCGGGCAGAAGCGATTCTGGCGTCGGATGAATTTGCCAAAGAGGTGCGCGAGGAAGAGCAATTGTGGCTGTCGCGTGGCGTGAGTTCGGTGCCGACCGTGGTGTTCAACGGGCAGTACGCGGTGACTGGCGGGCAGCCGGTGGAGACGTTTGTCGGGGCGATTCGCCAGATCATGAGCGAGGCCAAGGGCGGCACCGTGAGCTGACGACTACCGATCAAAAATATATCAATATGCCACTACGGTTTTTACCGGTGCTGCCGACATAAGCAGCACCGCTAATAATCATAGGGACTTGATCCATGACTCTTCACGCTCTACGCACCTGGGCAGCGCTGACGTTGCTCGCCTGCCTGACCCTCACTGGTTGTGCCCACGTACAACCGCCAGTTCCGCTGGACCAGCAATTCTGGGATGCCAAAGAGCCGACTATTGGTGTGGCAATCACTGTGGTGCCTGCGCCGGTGCTGGCGCTGACCGGTAATCAGGGGCTGCTCGATTACGCCATCAACAAGGGCGTTAACAGCAAGCTCAGTGACAACGTCGAAAAGTGGCAAGTGAGTGACCTCAACACCTTGCCGGATGTCCTTGTCGCCAAGCTGCAGGCCAAGGGTTACAAAGCCAAGCGAATCGACAAGCCGGTCGACCTTGCAGCTTTTAAGGAAACCAGTTTCCGCGAAGGTTACATGACCCGGGACATGACGCCGGTCAAGGCTTCCTACGGCGTTGATCGTCTGCTGTTGGTGAATGTCTACGCCACCGGTGCCACCCGCAGCTACTACAGCATCGTGCCGACCAGCGTGCCAATGGCGCAGGTAGGCGGACAGGGCATGGTGATCGATCTGGCCGACAACAAACTGTTGTGGTTCAAACCCTTTGTTGCTGTTCAGGCCGCCCAGGGTGAGTGGGACGAGCCGACCTACGCCAACCTGTCCAACGCGTTCTATCAGGCTATGGACAGTAGCCGTCAGCAAATGATCACGCCTTTCACCCAATGATGCGTCTGCCCACAGTGGCGGGTGCCTTGGTCCTGCTGATGCTGACCGGGTGCGCACAGAAACCGGCCCCTGAGGCCGGTTTCAAGGATCAGAGTGCCTTGCCTTACGTCCAGGCCCACGGGCTTAAGGTCGATGTGCAGTTGCCGCAATCCTTTGTCGGTGCCAGCACCGTGATTGACTCCCAGGCAGCCTTGCAAGCCGCGTCGTCGAGTCAGAATCTGGTGGCCAGCTCGGGCAACAGTGCCGGGATTGCCGGCTTGTTGGTGGCCAGCCTGGTCAACACCCAGATGGGCAGCGGCAGCTTGCAGCGCGATGCGGAAAAAGCCGCACTCAACGAGGCGCGACCGATGGCCGACTTGATGGCGGGCGTTCCGTTGCAGGAGCATCTGCAAAAGCGCTATCAACAGGCTTCGCAAGTGGCCGGGTTCAAGCAAGGAGAGGGGCAAGTCACTGCGCACCTGGTGATTGAACCCAAACTGATGCTGACCCCGGATCGTGGCAGTTTCGTGCTGGTCAATCAGGTCCAGGTCCAGGACATTGCCGGTTCGGCGTTGTATCGCATGCGGATCGAAGTGATCAGCCAGCCGATTCGACGCTGTGGCAAGCAGTGCATCGACGACGGCAGCCTCGATTTGGCGAAGGTCACGGCTGTGCTCGACGAGTGTATCGACGAATCGATGCGCGTTCTGGCCACCGACCTGATGCAGCCGACACCGCCAGCGGCAGCCCAGGAAACCTTGCGTTATAACCTTGATGGCCAGCGAGTGGTCGAGCGCGGTTATCAACTGGCCAACAACGGGAACTACTGGCGTTATCGCAATCTCTACGGGGCCGTGAAATCGGTGCCGGTGCCGTTTGAAGATGCGTTGACACAAGCGCAGTTGCAGAAGGTTTATGGGCAGTCTCCAAGAGACTTGCCCCTTTCCCCACACCCGTAGTGCCGTTGCGTCAGCTGTGAAGGCGAACCCAGACACTGACGAGCACGGTGGCCGCGATCAACCAACCCACCGCCGCCACCGCCAGCGAAGCCTCCAGGCGCATCCGGTCGACCATCACGTACAACGTCGCCAGGTAAACAAAGTAGGGAATGATCGACCACATGCCAAACACGATGGTGGTCTTCAAGTCCTCGATTGAGCGCCCCTTGCCGACGATGAAATGCGCGATCAGCGCAAAGGTCGGAAACAACGGCACCAGGCCTGCGATGTAATAGTTTTTGGTCTTGGCCAGTGCCGCCAGAATCAGCACCACCGCCGCACCCAAAGCGGCTTTTAGAATCAGATCCATCAGTGGCTCAGCCCGTACTTTTTGACTTTGTCGAACAGGGTGGTCTTGGCCATTCCCAGTTCCAGGCTGGCCTGGGTCAGGTTGCCGCCGCTGCGCTGCAAGGCGTCGCTGAGCAGGTTGCGTTCGAAGGCCTCGACCGCTTCGGCAAAGGCCAACCCTTGATTGCTGCCACTGGCGCCGGACTTCTTGAAGGCGGGCAGGCCGAGGGCGAAGCGTTCGGCGACGTTGCGCAACTCGCGCACGTTGCCGGGCCAATCGTGGCTCATCAGGTTCGACACGGTCTGGTTATCCAGCTCCGGGGCGATGCGGTCGAAACGCAGGGACGACTGCTGCAAAAAATGTTCGAACAATTGCAGGATGTCTTCGCGACGTTCGCGCAGCGGCGGTAATTCCAGCGTCACGACATTCAAGCGGTAATACAGGTCGCTGCGGAATTCGCCGGCCTTGCTCGACTGGACCAGGTCGGACTTGGTCGCCGCGATCACCCGGCAATCCACCGCCACGCTCTGGTTCGAACCGAGGCGTTCGAGGGTGCGTTCCTGCAATACCCGCAGCAATTTGATTTGCAGCGGCAACGGCATGCTTTCCACTTCATCGAGGAACAGCGTGCCGCCATCGGCGTGTTCGATCTTGCCGATGCGCCGCTTGCCGGCGCCGGTGAAAGCGTTGGCCTCGTGACCGAAGATTTCGCTTTCGAACAGGTTTTCCGGCAAGCCGCCACAGTTCAGCGCGACGAATTGTTTGGTGTGGCGGCGACTGAAGTCATGCAGGCAGCGCGCGACCAGTTCTTTACCGGTGCCGGTCTCGCCTTCGATCAACACGTTGGCCGAGGTGTCGGCGACGTTGGCGATCAGCTCACGCAGGTTCTGCATGGCGGGCGAGCGGCCAATGATCCGGCCTTCGAGGGAGTCGCGCTCCGCCAGTTGTCGACGCAACGAAGTGACTTCACGGGCGAGGCTGCGTTGTTCCAGGGCCCGACGTGCAACGTCCACCAGGCGTTCGGGAGAGAAGGGTTTCTCCATGAAGTCATAGGCGCCTTTTTGCATCGCGCCGACGGCCATGGAAATGTCGCCGTGGCCGGTGATCAACACCACCGGCAGGCTGCGATCACGGGCCTTGAGCCGGTTCAGCAGTTCCAGGCCATCGATGCCGGGCAGGCGAATGTCACTGATGACGATGCCGGCAAAGTTGTCGCCGACGCGTTCCAGTGCTTCCTCGGCGCTGCCCACGCCCACGCAGGGAATGTCTTCCAGGGTCAGCGCCTGTTGGCAGCCGAGCAGCACATGGGGGTCGTCTTCGACGATCAGCACGCTAAGGTCGTTGTTCATATTGGCTCGGCGGAAGTAGGGCTTACCAACGGTAAACTGAGGACAAAAGAGGTACCACCGCTGGCCGGGTGTTCGACACCCAGTTGCCCGCCGGTGGCTGCGGCCAGGCTGGCGGACAGGGTCAGGCCAAGGCCCAGGCCTTGTTCACCGGGTTTGGTGGTGAAGAACGGCTCGAACAGATGCTTGCGCGCTTCGGCATCAATGCCGTGGCCGTTGTCGCGCACACGAAGGCGATACTTGCCGTCGAACACGTCGCCTTCCAGCCACAGTTCCGGCACCGGCTGAGCCTGCATGGCATCAAGGGCGTTACCGATCAGGTTGACCAGAATCTGTTCGAGGCGGGTCTGGTCGATTTGCACCTGCAGGTCGCTGAAGTCGCGGTGCAATTGCAGGTGCGCGCTTTCCACCCGACCGCCGAGCAGTTGCAAGGCAGCGTCAATGGCTTTGCCAAGGCTTGCCTGACCTTTGTCGTCACCGCGACGCGCGAAGGAGCGCAGGCTGGCGGTGATCCGGCCCATGCGGTCGATCAGTTCATTGATGGTCTTGAGGTTGGTGCTGGCGATATCCAGCTGACCGCGCTCCAGAAAGCGCACGGTGTTGCCGGACAAGGTCCGCAGCGCGGCCAATGGCTGGTTCAATTCGTGGGCGATGCTGGTCGACATCTGGCCGATGGCCGCGAGTTTACCGGCCTGCACCAGTTCATCCTGAGCCCGGCGCAGCGTCTCTTCGGCGTGCCGGCGCTCGCGAATCTGGCCCTTGAGCCGTTCGTTGCTGGCGCGCAGGTCGGTGGTGCGTTCGGTAATCCGACGCTCCAGTTGATTGTTGGCTTCCTGCAAGGCTTCCCGGGCCGCGAGGCGGGTGGCAATCACTTTGCGTCGCTCGTTCCAGGCGATCAGCAGGAACGCCACGAGGGCGAAGGCCACCGCCACCAGAATCCCCTGATTGATCGCTTCGCGGCGCAAATCCTGAAGCGGCGTGAGCAGGGTGAAGTTCCACGGCGTGTCGCTCAAGGGCCGGGTCTGAGCCAGGTAGCTGATGTTTTCTTCGTCGGACGCCACTTCGCTGTTGGCGGGGAAGGTCAGTTTTTCCACGCCTTCGGCCAGGGTTTCACGGGCCAGCGGTTGCAGTTCGTTCAATGGGAACCAGTAGTACTGGAGACTGCGGGCGAGTTTTTCCTTGGTCTCATCGCTCAACGGCACCACCGACTTCAGTCGTCGTGCCGGATCGCTGGACAGGATG
The DNA here is from genome assembly GCF_024748695.1 of Pseudomonas sp. B21-040. Lineage (NCBI taxonomy): Bacteria > Pseudomonadati > Pseudomonadota > Gammaproteobacteria > Pseudomonadales > Pseudomonadaceae > Pseudomonas > Pseudomonas sp. B21-040. The sequence continues at coordinate 5,357,026 of NZ_CP087176.1, read as the reverse complement.
ATGATGCCGTTTTCGTCGCTGACGAAGGCTTCGAGGCGCGCCCGTTGCCAGCGTTCTTCCATGGCTTCGAGACGGACCTTGACCACCGCGACGCCGATGATCTTGCCGTGTTCTTCCAGGCCATGGGCCAGGTAATAGCCGGGTTCGCCGTTGGTGCTGCCGATGCCATAGAAGCGCCCCGGCTGACCGCGCACGGCATTCTGGAAATAGGCACGGAAGGACAGGTCTTCGCCCAGGTAACTGTCGACATCGCGCCAGTTACTGGTGGCCATGACGCGGCCAGTGGTGTCCATCACATAGATAGCCCGACTGCGGCTGCGCCGGTTCAGGCCTTCGAGGTATTCATTAACCGTTTGCCGATGTTCTGGCGTCGGGTCGGCCAGCAGCGTGGGTACGCTGGTTTCGAGTTCCAGCAGGCTGGGCAGGTAGGTGTATTTGCTGATTTCACTCTCGACGGCGCGGGCGTGCAGTTCGAGCTGACGCTGGCCGTTCTCGCTGAGGCTGCGAATGCCATAGTGTTCACTGATCCAGAAGCCGGCAAAACCCAATCCGATCATCAGGGCGATGATCAGCGGCGGCAGGAATAAATGGCGAACCAGACGGGGTTTCACGGCAAGTGATGGCGGCGCGGCGCGATAGAGAGTGGGGTCGCATTTCATCACAGATGCCTTGGGTCAACCACAACACAAATCTTCGGATCATCACCTGCCCCTGTAGGAGCACGGCTTGCCGGTGATGACATCGACCATGACGCCATCGTCGGCAAGCCGTGCTCCTACAGGAGAGCGGTGTTTTTCTTAGTGCTGCAGAATCTTGTTGAGGAAGTGCTGTGTCCGTTCGGCGCGGGCGCTGATGTCACCGAAGAACTCTTCTTTCTGGCAGTCTTCGATGATTTTGCCGGCGTCCATGAAGATCACCCGGTCCGCCACTTTACGGGCGAAGCCCATTTCGTGGGTCACGCACATCATGGTCATGCCCTCGTGGGCCAGTTGCACCATCACGTCGAGCACTTCGTTGACCATTTCCGGGTCCAGCGCCGAGGTCGGTTCATCGAACAGCATGACGATCGGGTCCATCGCCAGTGCACGGGCAATCGCCACGCGCTGCTGCTGACCACCGGACAGTTGGCCCGGATGTTTGTGGGCGTGAGCCGACAGGCCTACGCGCTCAAGCAGTTGCAGGCCCTTCTTGGTAGCCTCTTCCTTGCTGCGGCCCAACACCTTGATCTGCGCGATGGTCAGGTTTTCGGTGATGGTCAGGTGCGGGAACAGCTCGAAATGCTGGAACACCATGCCCACGCGCGAACGCAGTTTCGGCAGGTTGGTCTTCGGGTCGGCGATGGACGTGCCATCGACCACGATGTCGCCTTTCTGGAACGGCTCCAGGGCGTTGACGCATTTGATCAGGGTCGATTTGCCGGAACCGGATGGCCCGCACACTACGATCACTTCGCCTTTTTTGACCTCGGTGCTGCAATCAGTCAGTACCTGGAAGTCCCCATACCACTTGTTGATGCTTTTGATAGAGATCATACGGCGAACCTTTTTTGCAGACGCTTGACCAGCTGCGAGGCGGCAAAGCTGATGATGAAGTACACGAGACCCGCGAAAATCAGGAACTCATTGGAGCGGCCAATAATGTCGCCACTGGCGCGCGAAGCATTGAGGAAGTCCACCAGGCCGACGGCGTAGACCAGCGAGGTGTCCTGAAACAGGATGATGCTCTGCTGCAGCAACAGCGGGGTCATCTTGCGGAACGCTTGCGGCAGGATGATCAAGCGCATCATCTGGCCGTACGACATGCCCAGGGCCTGGGCGGCGCCCATCTGACCTTTGGGAATCGATTGCACACCGGCCCGGACGATTTCGCAGAAGTACGCGGCTTCAAACATCATGAAGGCCACGATGCACGAGGCGAATGCGCCGATCGGGGTGTCTTCGCCGGTGATCCAGCGCAATACGAACGGCACCGCCAGGTAGAACCAGGTGATGACCAGCAGCAGCGGGATCGAGCGGAAATAGTTAACGTAGGCGCCGGCAAGGTTCGACAGCAGTTTGCTGTGGGACAGACGGCACAGCGCCAGGATGGTGCCGAGGACAATGCCGCCGACCACGCCCATGACCATCAGCTTGAGGGTCATGACCATGCCGTTCCACAAACCCGGCAGGGACGGGATGATGCCCGAGAAGTCGAATTCCATCATTTACCCCCTACGGAGATCAGGCCCGGTACGGCGACTTTCTTCTCGACCATGCGCATCAGCAACATCAGGCTCATGTTCAGGGTGAAGTAGATCAGTGTTGCCAGGGTGAACGCTTCGAACAGGTTCGCGGAGAACTCGGCGGTCTGTTTGGTTTGCGCGAGCAATTCCATCAGGCCGATCAGCGAGGCCACGGACGTGTTCTTGAACACGTTGAGGAATTCCGAGGTAAGCGGCGGAATGATGATCCGGTAGGCCTGGGGCAGCAGCACGTTCCAGTAGATCTGTGGCAGCTTGAAGCCCATGGCGCGAGCAGCGGATTCCTGGCCTTTTGGCAGGGCCTGAATGCCGGTGCGCACTTGTTCGCAAACGCGAGCGGTGGTGAACAGGCCCAGGCAGACGACGACGCTGAGGAACGCCGAAGTGGTCGGGTTGAGGTCCTGCTTGTACCACTCTTGCAGGTCGGCAGGCAGCAGATCGGGCACCAGGAAGTACCAGATGAACAGCTGAACCAGCAGCGGCACGTTACGGAAGAGTTCGACGTAGCAGGTCGCGATGCCCGATACGATGCGATTCGGCACGGTGCGCATGACGCCCAGGATCGAGCCCAGCGTCAGGGCAATGATCCAGGCCACGATGGCGATGGCAATGGTCCAGCCCAAACCGGCGATGTACCAGTCGAGATAAGTCTCGCTGCCAACGCCGGTGGACTTGAAGAACACGCCCCAGTCCCAGTTGTAATTCATTAGGGTCTCCCCTCAGATCGATCGATGTACAAGTGCCCGCCTGGGGAAGCTCCGTTCCCGCCCGAACCTTGAAGTTCAGGCACACACGAGCGGCTCGACAGCCACCGGTTCGAGTGTTTCCAAAAATACCAGCAGGGAGTGACAAACTCCTGGGAGGGCCGTGACCCTCTCAGGAGATAAGGTTAGTCAGAAAATCAGGACTTCTTGTCGTCAGCCGCTTTATCGGTCGGACTGGCGATCAGGGCCTTGAGCTCGTTGCTCATCGGGAAGTTCAGGTTCAGGCCTTTTGGCGGGATTGGCTGCATGAACCATTTGTCGTAGATCTTGTTGATCTCGCCCGAGGCGTAGGTGGCCTTGATGGCGTCATCCACAGCCTTTTTGAACGGCTCGTCGCCTTTGCGCATCATGCAGCCGTAGATTTCATAGGACTGCGGAGTGCCGGTCACGGCCCAGTCATCAGCCTTCTTGGCTTTGGCGGCTTCACCGGCCAGCAGGGCGTCGTCCATCATGAACGCAACGGCACGACCCGATTCCAGCATCTGGAAGGATTCGCCGTGGTCTTTGGCGGAGATGACGTTCATGCCCATCTGCTTGTCGGCGTTCATCGACTTGAGGATGCGCTCGGACGTGGTGCCGGCGGTGGTCACGACGTTCTTGCCTTTGAGGTCGTCGAAGTCTTTGTAAGCCGAACCTTTCTTGGACAGCAGGCGGGTACCGATTTCGAAGATGCCGACGGAGAAGTCAACTTGCTGCTGACGTTCCACGTTGTTGGTGGTGGAGCCGCACTCGACGTCCACGGTGCCGTTTTGCACCAGCGGGATACGGGTTTGCGAAGTCACGAGGTTGTATTTGACCTCGAGGTTGGGCATGTCCAGGTCTTTCTTGATGGCTTCGACGATTTTCAGCTGGATATCGTGGGAGTAGCCAACCGGTTTGCCGGAAGCGTCGGCAATGTAGGAGAACGGAATGGAGGCATCGCGATGCCCGAGGGTGATCACGCCGGACTCTTTGATCTTCTTCAGGGTGCCGGTGAGTTCGGCGGCGAAAACTGGAGTGCTGATCAGAGCGGCAGCAATGGCTGCGCCCAGGATATGGGGAACGATGCGCATCAAATTTTCCTCGACATTGTTTTTTTTATGGAGCCAGTTCATCGGCCCTTTTGTGCTTCGAATGCTTGCCGGCCCCGGAAAGGGATGTGGCAGGTGTTCGTCCAAGAGTGTAGAGCATGACTCGTGCCAGGCCAGGAGCCTCACATCAAATCATTGATTTATAAGGATATTAAATATTTATGGCGGGTTTTTTTGCGAGGAATAATCCGGTTATCCGAATCGACCAATAGGTCGCGTTCGGAAAACCGAATGGCCTGCCCCGCACATAACCCTGTGGGAGCCGGACTTGCCCGCGATGAGGCCAGCACAGCCACTATTAATGTTGGCTGTTCCACCGTCATCGCGGGCAAGCCCGGCTCCCACAGGGATTGGTGGTGTCTGGGGGAATGTAAAAAGCCCCTGAATCTCTCGATTCAGGGGCTTTGCTTTAACCGGCTTCCCGATCAGGCCGCTTCGATCTTTCTGCGGTTCTGTTCGACTTTGCTCAGGTAATCCGCCAGCTTGCACTGTTCCGCCTCAGTGGTGAACAGCCCGAGTTTGCTGCGACGCCACAAAATGTCGTGCGCGGTGGTTGCCCACTCATCTGAGCACAGGTAATCGATTTCGCGGGTGTAGAGCCCGCCGCCGATGTGTTCACCCATGTCACCGAGGTTCTGCACGCCTTCGAGCATGCGCCAGGTGCGGCTGCCATAAGTGGTGGCCCAACGGCGTGAGATTTCGCTCGGCACCCAGTCGAATTTGTCGCGGATCAGCGAGCTCAATGCTTGCGGGGTGGTCATGTCTTCACCGCCCGGCAGCGGGGCACTGGCGGTCCAGCTTGGCTTGATGTGCGTGAAGTAAGGCGCCAGTTGCGCCAGCGCCGATTCGGCCAGCTTGCGGTACGTGGTCAGCTTGCCGCCGAACACCGACAGCAGTGGTGCTTCTTCGCCGGTGCCCGACAATGCCAGGGTGTAGTCGCGGGTGACGGCCGACGGATTATCGGACTCGTCGTTGCACAGCGGCCGAACGCCAGAATAGCTGTGCAGGATGTCGTCGCGGCTGATTTGCTTCTTGAAGTGGGCATTGACCACTTGGAGCAAATAATCGGTTTCGCCTTCGGTGATCGCCACTTTGGCTGGGTCGCCGATGTACTCACGGTCGGTCGTGCCGATCAGGGTGAAGTGGTTCAGGTACGGAATGGTGAAGACGATGCGCTGATCTTCGTTTTGCAGAATGTGCGCGTGTTCGCCTTCGTACAGTTTCGGCACGATCAGGTGGCTGCCCTGAATCAGGCGGATGCCGTAGGGCGATTCCATCTTCAGGTCGTCACGAATGAACTTGGCAACCCATGGGCCGGCCGCGTTCACCAATGCCTTGGCGCGGATCGAAAACAGGCTGCCATCGGCGCGTTCCAGGTGCAGGTGCCACAGGCCCTTGGTGCGACGCGCGCTGACGCAGCGAGTCTGGGTGTGAACGTGGGCGCCTTTTTCGCGAGCGGCCATGGCGTTCAGGACCACGAGGCGGGCGTCGTCAACCCAACAGTCGGAGTATTCGAAGCCTTTGGTGATTTCACTTTTCAGCGCGCTGTCCGGGCCGAACTTCAGGCTTTTGGAGCCTGCCAGTTGTTCCCGTTTGCCGAGGTTGTCATAGAGAAACAGGCCGGCGCGGATCATCCAGGCCGGACGCAGGTGCGGGCGGTGTGGCAGGACGAAACGCATCTGTTTGACGATATGCGGAGCCTTGGCCAGCAACACTTCACGCTCGGCCAGGGCCTCACGCACCAGGCGGAATTCGTAATGTTCGAGGTAGCGCAAACCACCGTGGATCAGCTTGCTGCTGGCCGAAGAGGTGTGGCTGGCCAAGTCATCCTTTTCACAAAGGAACACTGAAAGACCGCGGCCGGCGGCATCCGCTGCGATCCCCACGCCATTGATCCCGCCACCGATGACGGCAATGTCGTAGACCTCTGCGAGAGGGGGCGTAGGCAAGGTGGAAGTGGGCATCGGCTGGCCTCGGTGCTTATTTTATGTATTTGAATTCGAACATTAATGTTCATTTGCGAAAATGGTAGCCCATAAAGAGGCGCGCAGCCAGTTAACTTCGATTGAAAAAACTCATCGAAGGGCGGCTAAAGGAAAATTTTCGAACATTAGAAGAATAAAGAGAGAGGGGGGGCGCAGCGATATTTGTAGGAGCACGGCTTGCCGGCGATGACGTACTTGAGGCCGCCATCGCCGGCAAGCCGTGCTCCTACGGGTTGTGTAACCGCCTTCGCGGTTAAACGACTTCCAGGCGAATCTTGTGCTGACTCAGCAACTGTGCCAGCGCGGGCACCGGCGGCTGGTCGGTCACCAGGCAATCGATCAGGCTGATCGGCCCCAGTCGAATCATGGCGTTGCGCCCGAATTTGCTGGAGTCCGCCGCGAGGATCACCTGGCGCGCATTGGCGATGATCGCCTGCGATACACGCACTTCCTGATAGTCGAAGTCCAGCAGGCTGCCGTCTTCATCAATACCGCTGATGCCCACCAGCGCGAAGTCGACCTTGAACTGGTTGATAAAGTCGACGCTCGCCTGACCGACCACACCGCCGTCGCGCCGCACATTGCCGCCCGTCAGCAGAACGTCGAAGTCGTCCTTGGCGCTGAGCATCGAGGCCACATGCAGGTTGTTGGTGATGATCTTCAGGTGATTGTGGTTGAGCAGCGCCCGGGCAATCGATTCGGTGGTGGTACCGATATTGATGAACAGCGAGGCGTGATCGGGGATCTGGGCGGCAATGGCTTCGCCGATGCGTTGCTTTTCATCGCGCATCTGATCGGCGCGCATGGCGTAGGCGGTGTTTTCGACGCTGGAGTCGTAAGCAGCGCCGCCATGGTAGCGACGCAATAAATTAGCTTCCGCGAGCTGATTGATATCGCGGCGGATGGTCTGCGGTGTAACGACGAACAGCGTAGCCATTTCCTCGATACTGACGTAGCCGCGTTCGCGGACCAGTTCGAGGATTTGCTGCTGACGGGGAGGCAGATTCATGGGGCTTCCTTTGGGCTGCCGTGCAAAATTTGCCCATGATGCCGCAGGAATCCGCTCCCGACCAGTTTCCAAACAGCGTGAAAGCTACTGCGCTCGGCAATCCTGCGTTAAAAACAGGCTCGGACTGCTCATTTACAAACCCGTAAACTCCGCGTCCTCGCCTGTTTTTGCCTTGTCTTGTCTTGCCTTCGCTCGCTACGCTTTCACGCTGTTCGGACAGCCTTAGTCAGTCCTCAGACAGGCTTATTCAGCGTCCTCACGATCCCAGTCACGGGTCCGGCTAACCGCTTTTTTCCAGCCTTTGTAGAGTTTTTCCTTCGCTGCTTCGTCCAGGCTCGGTTCGAATTCGCGCTCGATCACTGCCTTGCCACGCAGTTCTTCCAGGCTGCCCCAGAAGCCGCACGCCAGGCCGGCCAGGTAAGCGGCGCCGAGTGCGGTGGTTTCGCGCATTTGCGGACGCTCGACCTTTGTACCGAGGATGTCGGCCTGGAACTGCATCAGGAAGTTGTTCGCCACCGCACCGCCGTCCACGCGCAGGGCTTTGAGGCGTTCGCCGGAATCCTGTTGCATGGCGTCGAGCACGTCGCGGGTCTGGTAGGCAATCGATTCCAGTGCGGCACGAATAATGTGATCCACGCGTACGCCACGGGTCAGGCCGAACAGTGCGCCACGGGCATACGGGTCCCAGTAGGGAGCGCCCAGGCCGGTGAAGGCCGGCACCAGGTACACGCCGTTGCTGTCCTTCACTTTATTGGCGAAGTATTCGGTGTCGTGGGCGTCGTTGATGATCTTCAGTTCGTCACGCAGCCATTGAACGGTTGAACCACCGTTGAACACCGCGCCTTCCAGTGCATACGCGACTTCGCCGCGCGGGCCGCACGCGATGGTGGTGAGCATGCCGTGCCTGGACTTCACGGCTTTGTCGCCGGTGTTCATCAGCAGGAAGCAACCGGTGCCGTAGGTGTTTTTTGCCTGCCCGGGCTCGACGCACATTTGACCGAACAGCGCGGCTTGCTGGTCGCCGGCGATGCCGCCGATGGCGATGCCGCTCTTGGTATGGCCATAGATTTGCGACGAGGCTTTCACTTCTGGAAGCATTTCCCGTGGGATGTCGAGGATCTCCAGCATCTTCGTGTCCCACTCAAGCGAGTGGATGTTGAAGAGCATGGTGCGCGAGGCGTTGGTGTAGTCGGTGACGTGGACTTTGCCACCGGTAAATTTCCAGATCAGCCAGCTGTCGACGGTGCCGAACAGCAGTTCGCCGTTGCGCGCACGTTCGCGGCTGCCTTCGACGTTGTCGAGGATCCACTTGAGCTTGGTGCCGGAGAAGTACGGGTCGGTGACCAGGCCCGTGGTGTCGCTGATGTATTGCTCGTGACCGTCGCGCTTGAGCTGTTCGCAAATCTCGGTGCTGCGTCGGCATTGCCAGACGATCGCGTTGTAGATCGGGCGGCCGGTGGTCTTGTCCCAGACGACGGTGGTTTCGCGTTGGTTGGTGATGCCGATGGCGGCCACCTGGTCGTGATGCAGGCCGGCTTGCGCCAGGGCCTCGACCATCACGGCGCTTTGAGTGGCGAAAATTTCCATCGGGTCATGTTCAACCCAGCCGGCTTGCGGGTAATGCTGCGCGAATTCGCGCTGGGCGGTGCAGACCACGTTGGCGTCGCGGTCGAAAATGATCGCGCGCGAGCTGGTCGTACCCTGGTCGAGGGCAATGATGTAGTTCTTATTCTGAGTGTCGGTCATGTCGATTGCCTTGGACGAAATAAGGGGTGAGATCAGGCGCGCAACCACAATGGGCAGAATCACGCGCCTACGGTATCAAGAAGTGCTTGGTTTGCCGTCAATGGCCGGTGTTGCATCCTTTGTAGCAGGTGTGGCGCCGGGCAGATGACGGGCAATCAGCCCGCGATAAGCGGCAGCACCGAGGCAGGCACCGACAATCGGTGCAAAAACAGGAATCAGGAAGTACGGGATATCACGCCCGCCAGTGAAGGAAATTTCACCCCAGCCAGCGAAGAAAGTCATCAGTTTAGGACCGAAGTCCCGCGCCGGGTTCATCGCGAAACCGGTCAGCGGGCCCATCGAGCTGCCGATCACCGCAATCAGCAGGCCGATCAGCAGCGGCGCCAGCGGTCCCTTTGGCAGGCCGTTGTTGTCATCGGTCAGGGACATGATCACGCCCATCAGGATCGCGGTGATGATCACTTCCACCAGGAACGCCTGGGCCGTGGTCAGGGCCGGGTTGGGGAAGGTCGAGAACACCGACGCCAACTCCAGGCTGGCCTGAGTGCCGCGAACCATATGGTGAGTTTGTTCGAAATCGAAGAACAGATTGCTGTACAGCGTGTAAACCAACAGCGCGCCGCAGAAGGCGCCTGCCACTTGGGCCAGAATGTAAAACGGTAATTTGCGCTTTTCGAAGTCAGTGAAAATGCTCAGGGCAATACTGACAGCAGGGTTGAGGTGCGCACCGGAAACTCCGGCGGTCATGTAAATCGCCATGCTGACGCCGACGCCCCAGATGATGCTGATTTCCCACAAGCCAAAGCTGGCGCCCGCGACCTTGAGCGCGGCAACACAACCGGTACCAAAAAAGATAAGCAGTGCAGTCCCCAGGAACTCGGCCATGCATTGGCTCGAGAGCGACGGTTGTTGTAAAGCAGTTGTCATTGAAAACCTCAATTGTTTTTGTTGTCTGGCGCTTTTTTCATCATGGTCCAAGCGCGATTTTCACCAAGGCAGGATCCCCATCCGGGTCTTGGTTTACTGCGGGGTGCTGCTGTAAGACTTTTCGTGCGTATTCACATTCGAAAAAATATAGACAAGAAACACTGCTGTCAAAGGTCGAAAGTGAACCATTGGTCATTAATCAACTATTAGTCACGTGAATGGTCGTGTTGTTCACGCGCCCCGTCTTGCCCTGACGGACGGTAAAAGGCGTCGCCAGCCCCTGAAAACAGGGGCGTAATAGAGCGTTTTGCAGGTCAATGACCTAGAATCGAGCGCAGGATTTTTCTACTGCTGCCCAGTCTGGAGCTGTCATGACCCCCGCATTGGATTTGTTGAAAAAAGTTCGAGCCGAACATCGTGTGCACAGTTACGAACATGATCCAAAAGCTGCGTCCTATGGATTGGAGGCCGCCGAGAAGCTCGGGCTCGACCCGGCGCAAGTGTTCAAGACCTTGCTGGCGGCCAGTGAAAAAGGTGAGTTGCTGGTGGCGGTGGTGCCGGTCGTCGGGAGTCTGGATTTGAAGCATCTGGCCCACGCGGCGGGTGTGAAGAAAGTCGAGATGGCCGACCCTGCGGCTGCGCAACGAGCGACGGGGTATCTGTTGGGCGGAATCAGTCCGTTGGGGCAGAAGAAGCGTTTGCGCACGTTTATCGACAGTTCGGCTCAGCCACTGGCGAGCATTTTTGTCAGTGCCGGGCGTCGCGGTCTGGAAGTTGAATTGGCGCCGGCAGTGCTGGCCGAACACACTCAAGCGACGTTTGCCGATATCGGGCGCGTTTGAAGCCGGCAGTGGGTGCCGCGCTGTATGGCAAAAATCAGGCGGCTCTGTCACTGGTGCCGGTTTGCCGGGCGCTGCATGCTCGGCGGCCATACAAGGAGAGACAGTCATGCAGCTTGAGTTTCATCAAGTCGATGCGTTCAGTGATCGACCATTCAGTGGCAACCCGGCGATGGTGTATCGGCTGGATACCTGGCTCGCCGACGAACTGATGCAGAAAATCGCCGCCGAACACAATCTCGCCGAAACCGCTTTCGTGGTGCGTGAAGGACAGCATTGGCACATCCGCTGGTTTACCCCGACGACTGAGGTGCCACTGTGTGGGCATGCGACGCTGGCCAGCGCCTATGTGTTGTTTGAGGTCTATAAAGAGCCGGCCGAGCGTCTGGACTTCATTTGCAAGTCCGGCCCGTTGAGTGTGAGTCGTGACGGCGAGCGCTTGTGGTTGGACTTCCCGGCGATCACGCCCTCAGAAGTGGGTGTCACCCTGGATGTCGAGCGCGCCCTGGGTGTCGAAGTGGTCGATGTGCTGGGTTCAAACGAGTTGTTTGTGGTGTTGGAGTCAGAACAGGCAGTGCTTGATTGCCAGCCGGACATGGTCGCCTTGGCGAAGCTGCCGTGGCCCGGGGCGATTGTGACCGCCAAGGGCAACAAGCATGATTTTGTCTCCCGCTATTTCGCGCCAGCGATTGGCATCAACGAAGACCCGGTGACTGGCTCGACCCATTGCAGCCTGATTCCGTATTGGTCGAAACGGCTGGGTAAAACGAGCCTGACCGCGTATCAGTGTTCGAAACGAGGTGGGGAGTTGTTCTGTCGGTTGGAAGGCGATCGGGTAAAAATCGGCGGGAATGCAACGCTGGTTGCGAGCGGAACGCTGAGATTGGCCTAACGCTGATCTTTGTAGGAGCAAAGCTTGCTCGCGATGAACGATGACGCGGTGCGTCAGCTAAACCGCGGCGATGCTATCGCAAGCAAGCTTTGCTCCTACAGAAGCGGGGGAGTCAGTTGGCGGTGCTGTAGCGGCGCACGCCTGATTCAACGGCAGGAATCTGCGCGGCTGTACTGCCCGCCGCCTGAAACAACACCAGATGCTCAGCCGCAACACGAATGCCGACATCAGCGCCGAGCTGACGATCGACATGGCTGGGGAATATCGATTCCAGCTGCGCCCCGGTCGGCATCTGCAACCGATACAGCGTCGACGCACCCTGGAACGACTTGCCAACAATGCGTGCTTTCAACGAACTGTCCGGCGCGTAGACGATATCGTCCGGACGCAGCAGTACGTCTACCGCGCCGCCCATCGGCCAGGTGTAGGCCCGATTGCCGCGTAGCTCACCCAACTCGGTCTGTACCGATTCCGGGCTGCTGAGTTGGCCACGAATGAAGTAACCCTGGCCAATAAAACTGGCCACGAACGGTGTTTGCGGTTCGTGATAAAGGTTGTAGGGCGTGTCCCATTGTTCCAGGCGACCTTCCTTGAACACGCCGATATGATCGCTCACGGCGAACGCTTCTTCCTGATCGTGGGTCACCAGAATCGCGCTGGTGCCCCGCGCCTTGAGAATGTCGCGCACCTCATGGCTGAGCTTGCGGCGCAGCTCGCCATCGAGGTTGGAAAACGGTTCGTCGAGCAGTAGCAGTTGTGGTTCTGGCGCCAGTGCGCGGGCCAGGGCAACTCGTTGTTGCTGACCGCCGGAAAGCTCGTGCGGGAAACGCTTGCCGAGGTTTTTCAGGTTGACCAGTTCGAGCAGTTCTTCGGTGACACGATCCTTTTGCGGGTGCTTGCGGATTCCGAAGGCGATGTTCTCGGCGACGCTCAAATGCGGAAACAGCGCGTAGTCCTGGAACACCATGCCAATCCGGCGTTTCTCTGGGGCGAGGGTGAAACCGGCGCGGGAGATCGTCTCGCCGGCCAAGGTGATTTCACCTTCGTGCACCGGTTCAAACCCGGCAATCGCCCGCAGGGTGGTGGTCTTTCCGCACCCCGAAGAGCCCAGCAAACAACCGATATCGCCGGCATTCAAATGCAGGTTGAGGTTCTGCACCACGCGTTGATCTTGATAGCCGCAGGCGAGGTTTTTCAGGTTAAGCAGTAATGGCTGGCTCATGCGTGGTGGTACGCCGGCTCGACAAGAAATTCGAGCAGGGCCTTTTGCGCGTGAAGACGGTTTTCCGCCTGGTCCCAAGCCACGGAGCGCTTGTCGTCGAGCAGGTCGACGCTGATTTCTTCGCCGCGGTGGGCCGGCAGGCAATGCATGAACAGCACATCGTCTGCGGCCAGGTCCAGCAGGGCGCGATTGACCTGGTAGGGCGCGAACAGCTTCAAGCGCTTGGCGGTTTCTTCTTCCTGGCCCATGGAGGTCCAGACGTCGGTGCTCACCAGGTGGGCGCCGCGCACGGCGTCCTTTGGATCGCGGACGATCGTCACGCGATCACCGGCCTTGGCCACGAATTCGCGGTTGGGTTCATACCCTTCAGGGCAGGCAATGCGCAGCTGGAAGTCGAACTGGATCGCCGCTTCTATATAGCTGTTGCACATGTTGTTGCCGTCGCCGATCCAGGCCACGGTCTTGCCCTGGATCGAGCCGCGATGTTCGAGGAAGGTTTGCATGTCGGCCAGCAACTGGCACGGGTGCAAGTCATCGGACAGGCCATTGATCACCGGTACGCGGGAGTTGGCGGCGAATTCGGTCAGGGTGCTGTGAGCAAAGGTTCGGATCATCACTGCGTCGAGCATGCTCGACATGACGATCGCGCAGTCACCGATCGGCTCGCCACGGCCCAGTTGGGTGTCGCGCGGCGAAAGGAAGATCGCCTGGCCACCGAGCTGAATCATGCCGGCTTCGAACGAGATCCGGGTGCGGGTCGAGGACTTCTCGAAAATCATCCCCAGGACGCGGTTTTTCAAAGGCTCGAACAGTACGCCGCGGTTACGCAGGTCCTTGAGCTCAACGCCTCGACGGATCACGCTGACCAGCTCTTCGGGCGTGCAATCCATCAGGGAGAGAAAGTGCCTTGCGCTCATCATTGACTACCTTTTTGCTACAAACCGCAGATGCTCAAAGCCTTGTTTAACGGAACAACGGGCGAGACCTGCGGCGTAAGCCGCACGGGGCGACGAAATAGGGGAAGGCGCGATCTTATAATTAAATGTCGCGTCTTACCAATAGGGCTACGGTTTTTATGGGATTTCATAGAGGCTACAGGCTGATCGCCATAGCGCTTTTGAAGCCTTTTTCCTGACAGCAGCCAGCCATTTGTACACCGGGGCTGCGGGGCTTTGCAATCAAGCGGGGCGGGGATGGTGCTGCGGCGGTCGGTTTCTGACCTGACATTCGCAGTAGTTGATGGCACTGTGCCTTTACTGAAACACTTGCTAATGCAAAGTGCTGGGTTATAAATAAGTCACGAGCGACGCAGGAAGCATTCGAAATGGAATCGAAAGAACAGCAGTTGATGGAATTACTCGGCCTCACCGCCCGCTCACTGACTCACCTGACCGCGTCCATGACGTCCATGTCTTTCGAACTGTTGCGCAGCGAAGACGAAGTCACGCGGGCCGCCGGACGACGGATGATCGACCGCATGGCAACCATCAGCTCGGGGCTCGATGAACATTGGCGACTGATTGGCGAGCTCACGGGCGTCTATGTCTCCCAGGAACAGATTGAAACCCTTCAGGAAATCCAGCTGCAGCCCCCGCCCAGGCTGCCGTCGAGTTAATCAGCAGCAGTCATCGGCTGGCCTGATAGTCGGCGATTCACAAGACGAACGTCGCTGGCGCAGTCGCGGGTCTGGCGCCATAGTTTTGTTCCCGCGGCCGCTATTGCCCGCCCAGAACAAGACAGAGACTGGCCATGACCAAGACTCTCCATCACCGTGCGTGCCACCTGTGTGAAGCCATCTGCGGCCTGACCATCGAAACCTCTGAGGTTGAAGGTGGCGGCGTGCAAATCACCTCGATCAAGGGTGACCCGCAAGATACGTTCAGCCGTGGGCATATCTGTCCCAAAGCAGTGGCGCTGCAAGACATACAGAATGATCCGGACCGTCTGCGTCAGCCGATGCTGCGTGTGGGCAGCGAATGGCAGCCTATCGCGTGGGAAGACGCCTTCAATCTCGTAGCCGAACGCCTGGCGGTGATTCAGGAGCGGCACGGGCAGAATGCGGTGGCGGTGTATCAAGGCAATCCCAGCGTGCATAACTACGGGTTGATGACTCATAGCAATTATTTCCTTGGCCTGCTGAAGACCCGCAACCGGTTTTCCGCGACCTCGGTCGACCAGTTGCCGCATCACCTGACCAGCCATTTGATGTACGGCCATGGATTGCTGTTGCCCATCCCGGACATCGATCACACCGATTTCATGCTGATCCTGGGTGGCAACCCGCTGGCCTCCAATGGCAGCATCATGACCGTGCCGGATGTGGAAAAACGCCTGAAGGCGATTCAGGCGCGGGGCGGCAAAGTGGTGGTGGTCGATCCGCGTCGTAGCGAAACGGCAGCGATGGCCGATCAACATTTGTTTGTGCGTCCCGGTGGCGATGCGGCCTTGTTGTTCGGGCTGCTCAATACCTTGTTTACTGAACAGCTGACCCGCGACAGCCATTTGCCGGTGGATGGTCTGGAAGACGTGCGTCAGGCCATCGCCAGCTTCACCGCCGAAGCCATGAGCCCGCTGTGCGCGGTGCCGGCAGAAATGATTCGCCAACTGGCGCGGGATTTTGCGGCGGCGAAGACTGCGGTTTGCTATGGCCGCATGGGCGTCTCGACGCAAGCGTTCGGTACGCTGTGCCATTGGCTGGTGCAATTGATCAATCTGGTCACCGGCAACCTTGACCGGGTCGGTGGCGCACTGTGCACCGAACCGGCGGTGGACTTGGTGGCCTCCACCTCGGGCGGGCACTTCAATCAATGGCAGAGCCGCGTGTCCGGTCGTCCAGAGTACGCCGGTGAGTTGCCGGTGTCGGCGCTCGCCGAAGAAATGCTCACCGAAGGGGAAGGGCAGGTGCGTGCGCTCATCACGGTCGCCGGTAATCCGGTGTTGTCCACGCCCAATGGCCGGCAACTGGAGCAGGCGCTGGACGGTCTGGAGTTCATGGTCAGCGTCGACTTGTACATCAACGAAACCACGCGCTATGCCGACCTGATCCTGCCGTCGACGTCTGCCCTGGAAAACGATCACTACGACACAACGTTCAACATGTTCGCGGTGCGCAACGTGACACGCTTCAATCGCGCGATTCTGGCCAAGCCCGAAGGTGCCCTGCATGACTGGGAGATCTTTGTCGGTCTGGCCAAGGCATTTGCCGCCAGGACCGGCAAGGAACTGAAACCGACCATCGCGCCTGCGCAAATGATCGACCGTGGATTGCGCATGGGGCTGTATGGCGATGCTTCGGCACAGAAACTGTCACTGGCAACCTTGTTCGATCATCCGCATGGGGTGGATTTGGGCGCGCTGAAGTCCAACCTGGCGCCGCGCCTGAAAACCGCCAATCAGCATGTGCAGGCAGCTCCGGCACCGATTCTTGCCGACCTGGCACGTTTCGCCGCGCTGCAAGCACCGGCAGCCGATGAATTGCTGATGATTGGCCGCCGTCATGTGCGCAGCAACAACTCCTGGATGCACAACTATCACCGATTGGTGAAGGGCAAGCCGCGGCATCAATTGCTGATGCACCCGGACGACCTGGCCAGTCGTGGGCTCAATGACGGGCAGCGCGTGCGAGTCAGCTCGCGAGTCGGCATGATCGAAGTGGAAGTGGTCGCCAGCCTGGACATGATGAAAGGCGTGGTCAGCCTGCCTCACGGCTGGGGCCACGCACGGCCGGGTGTGCAGATGACGATCGCCAGCGGTCAACCGGGTTCCAGCGCCAACGATCTGACTGACGAGTGTCAGCTCGACGAGCTGTCGGGGAATGCGGCGTTGAACGGCGTACCGGTGACAGTGGCAGCGGCGTGATCGTGTCTGTCGGGGAGGCCGAGCATGGCGCTCGGGTTTCCGTTACAATGCGCCACCGTGCCGACCTCTGAGTCGGAAAGTTCAGCCGAGGTGCTCCATGGATATCATCGAAACGATTAAAGAGCAGATTGCTAACAACACCATTCTGCTTTACATGAAAGGTTCGCCGAATGCCCCGCAGTGTGGCTTCTCCGCGAAAGCCGCACAGGCCGTGATGGCATGTGGCGAAAAGTTTGCGTACGTGGATATCCTGCAGAACCCGGAAATCCGCGCCAACCTGCCAAAATACGCCAACTGGCCAACCTTCCCGCAACTGTGGGTCGGTGGTGAGCTGGTCGGCGGTAGCGACATCATGACTGAAATGGCTGCTGACGGTTCGTTGCAGACCACGATCAAAGCCGCTGTTGAAGCGGCCGCTGCCAACAAGACCGAAGCTTGATCCGCTCTTTGTAGGAGCCGAGCTTGCTCGCGATACAGGCGCCGCGGTTTAGCAAGAACACCGCGTCATCGTTCATCGCTGGCAAGCCATGCTCCTACAGGGCATAAAAAAGCCCCGCCTCTATAAAAGAGTGCGGGGCTTTTTATTGTCTCGCGTTAAACGGGCGCTAACTTACTCGTCTTCGCCCATCTGCGATTGCAGATAGTTCTCAAGACCGACTTTATCGATCAGGCCCAATTGGGTTTCCAGCCAGTCGATATGTTCTTCTTCGGATTCAAGAATGTCTTCGAGCAGTTCGCGGCTACCGAAGTCGCCAACGGTTTCGCAATGAGCGATAGCGACTTTCAGGTCGGCATGGCCGATGCGTTCAATACGCAGGTCACACTCAAGCATTTCCTTGGTGTGCTCGCCGATGTGCAGCTTGCCCAAGTCCTGGACGTTCGGCAGGCCTTCAAGGAACAGGATGCGCTTGATCAGCTTGTCCGCGTGCTTCATCTCGTCGATGGATTCGTGGTACTCGTGCTTGCCCAGCTTGTTCAGGCCCCAATCTTCGTACATGCGTGCATGCAAAAAGTATTGATTGATTGCGACCAGCTCATTGGCAAGAATTTTGTTGAGATGCTGGATGACTGTAACGTCGCCTTTCATGATGGGATCCTGCCCTAAGTAGCTGTCTATAAAGCAGGAGTTTGAGCCGCGCATGTAAGAGTGTCAAACCTAAGTTATTGAAACTTATATGAAAATTAATCGGAATAAGAATGTTTGTGTTCCGCGTCTAGAGCGTAAGCGGTTGATTTTCAGGCATAAAAAAACCGGACTTTAAGTCCGGTTCTTTGAAATGGGGTATTTACGCGGCAGTAAATTCGACAGGGAAAGGAATGGCTGCCTGGGCCGATTGCAATTTGGTCAGGGTTTCACGCACCACTTCCTTTGCAAGGCAGGCGCATTTGCCGCATTGGCTGGCAACGCCGGTGGCCTGACGGACTTCTTTGTAGCTGCAGCAACCCTCATAGATTGCATCGCGGATTTGACCGTCGGTGACGCCAGTGCAGAGGCAGACATACATAAGTGAAAACCGTCGTTGGTTGTGACTCAATTGCGATGGATCTTAATGTTAACGAGAATGATTGTCAAAGTGCTTTCTGAAAGCTTCACGTTATAAGCGCACGTGACCGACGAACGGTTTTTGCCTGGCAATCTGCCAGTCACTGACATGACGGGAAATTGGACGCTCCTGCAAAATCCGTTGAGGACAGCTCAAATACGCCGTGTATGATGTGCGGTCCTTGCGAAGGGGATCGTGTCACAGGGCTGTCGCCTGAGGGTGGCAGGCTGATGCGAATCCAGTTCTTCACGTTAATAGACCAGGAGATATCCAATGAGCGTACTCGTAGGCAAACAAGCCCCTGACTTCACCGTTCCAGCCGTCCTCGGCAATGGCGAAATCGTAGACAGCTTCACCCTGTCGTCGGCCATCAAAGGCAAATACGGCCTGGTGTTCTTCTACCCACTGGACTTCACCTTCGTTTGCCCGTCCGAGCTGATCGCTCTGGACAACCGCATGGCTGACTTCAAGTCCCGCAACGTTGAAGTGATCGCCGTGTCCATCGACTCGCACTTCACCCACAACGCCTGGCGTAACACCCCGGTAAACAACGGTGGTATCGGCGAAGTTCGTTACACCATGGCTGCCGACATCAAGCACGAGATCGCCAAGGCCTACGACGTTGAGTCCGAAGGCGGCGTGGCTTTCCGTGGCGCGTTCCTGATCGACGACAAAGGCGTTGTCCGTTCGCAGATCATCAACGACCTGCCGCTGGGCCGTAACATCGAAGAGCTGGTCCGTCTGGTCGACGCTCTGCAATTCCACGAAGAGCACGGCGAAGTTTGCCCTGCCAACTGGAAAAAAGGCGACAAAGGCATGACCGCTTCGACCGAAGGCGTTGCGGCTTACCTGACCGAGAACGCTGCTGCGCTGTAAGGCAGGTTCGAGGCATAAAAAAACCGGCCCTTGAGGCCGGTTTTTTTATGCGCGGGATAAACCTGACGACAGATCAGTCGTTGAAGTCTTCCCAGCCGCCCATTTCTTTCCAGCGATTGACGATGCCGCAGAACAGCTCGGCCGTCTTCTCGGTGTCGTAGCGAGCTGAGTGAGCCTCACGACCGTCGAAGTCGATATCCGCCGCCTGGCAAGCCTTGGCCAGTACGGTTTGACCGTAAGCCAGACCGGCAAGGGTGGCGGTGTCGAAGCTGGAGAATGGATGAAACGGGTTACGTTTCATGTCCAGGCGTGCGACCGCTGCGTTGAGGAAGCCCAGGTCAAAGCTGCTGTTGTGCCCAACCAGAATCGCCCGTTTGCAACTGTTGGCTTTCAGGGCCTTGCGGATGCCACGAAAGATATCGGTGAGTGCCGCTTCTTCGCTCACCGCCATGCGCAGCGGATGATCGAGCTTGATCCCGGTGAACTCCAGCGCGGCGGCTTCGATGTTCGCGCCTTCAAACGGCTCTACACGAAAGAAGTAAGTGTGGTCGGGGTACACAAACCCTTTGTCATCCATCGCGATGGTGGTTGCAGCAATTTCCAGCAGGGCATCGGTGGCCGAGTTGAAACCACCGGTTTCTACGTCGACGACAACTGGCAGGTAGCCACGGAATCTGGCTGCCATCGGATGACGAGGACCGCCTCCGCCGCCTTGACCGTCCTGTTCGTCGTCGAAATGGTCTTCACTCACGCGTGTTCCTCCAGCAGGCGCCAGCGCAGTTTTTCACCGGCGCGCAGCGGGATAACAGTCAGCTCGCCAAATGGCAGGCTGGATGGGGCGGTCCACTCTTCACGGACCAAAGTAATGCGGTCGGTGTTCGCTGGCAGGCCATAGAAGCGCGGGCCGTTGAGGCTGGCGAACGCTTCGAGCTTGTCCAGCGCATTGCGCTGTTCGAACGCTTCGGCGTACATCTCGATCGCAGCAAAAGCGGTGTAGCAACCGGCGCAACCGCAAGCGGCTTCTTTGGCGTGCTGGGCGTGTGGCGCCGAGTCGGTGCCGAGGAAGAACTTTTCGCTGCCGCTGGTGGCGGCGTCGAGCAGGGCTTCCTGATGCGTATTGCGCTTGAGGATCGGCAGGCAATAGAAGTGCGGCCGGATTCCGCCCACCAGCATGTGGTTGCGGTTGTACAGCAGGTGATGCGCGGTGATGGTTGCGCCGACGTTGGCCGAAGCCTCGTTGACGAACTGCGCGGCGTCGGCTGTGGTGATGTGTTCGAACACCACTTTGAGCGTCGGGAAACGCTCGACCACACGACGCATGTGCTCATCGATGAAGATTTTTTCGCGGTCGAACACGTCGACATCGCCACGGGTGACTTCGCCGTGAATCAGCAACGGCATCCCGACTTCGGCCATGGCCTCAAGTGCAGGGAAAATCTTGTCGATGCTGGTGACGCCAGAGTCCGAATTTGTGGTCGCGCCGGCCGGGTACAGCTTGGCGGCGTACACGAAACCGCTGGCCTTGGCCTCGCGAATTTCTTCGGGCTGGGTGCGGTCGGTCAGGTAGAGCACCATCAACGGTTCAAAACGACTGCCGGCCGGGCGTGCAGCGAGAATCCGCTGGCGATAGCCGTCGGCTTCAGCGGCGTTGCGCACCGGAGGTACCAGGTTGGGCATGATGATCGCGCGACCAAAGGTGCGCGCGACATCCGCAACGGTATTGGTCAACACGGCACCATCGCGAAGATGAATGTGCCAGTCGTCGGGACGCAGCAGGGTCAGGCGGTCGGACATGAGGGGATTCCAGGCGGGTCAAACTCAGGGGAATGCTACCGGAAAAGACTCTTGCAGGCACTCGCTATCAAGTTTTGCAGGAACGTACCGATATGAACTACGTAGCCGTAAACACGCGTGTGTCGGTCTTTTTGTTGCAGAAGCCAGTGGAGCCTCCCGTGCGCCAGCGTTATTTAGCCTTGCTCAGTGTGTTTGCCAGCCTTCCTGCGATGGCGCTCACTTTCCAGACCCGTCTGGAGAATATTGAGTGGACGGTCGAAGGGGACAAGTTCGAATGTCGCCTGATTCAGCCGATCACCGATTTCGGGGCGGGTGAATTCGTTCGCCGTGCCGGCGAGCAGGCGACGTTTCGTCTGAAAGCCTACAACGCGATGATCGGCGGTGGTTCGGCGACCTTGCTGGCGGCTGCGGCACCCTGGCAACCAGGGCGTGGCGACATCAACCTGGGCTCCGTGCGGATCGGCAGCGGCAACGTGCTGTTCAACAGCTCGCAAGCTCAGGCCGGGCGCTTGATCAGTGGGCTCATCGATGGCCGTAGTCCGGTAGTCCGGCATTCCTCCGGCGATGGCCGGGTGTCGGAAGTGCGTCTGTTGCCGGTCAAGTTCAGCAAGGCATTCAACGACTATCAAGGCTGCGTGGCGAACCTGCTGCCAAAGAATTTCGAACAGGTTAAACAGTCCGAAGTCGGCTTCCCGGGTGAGAGCATCGATCTTGATCCACAGGCCAAGGCCAAGTTGCAGGTGATGCTGGAGTTCATGAAGGCTGATCCGTCGGTCAATCACATTGAGCTCGACGGGCACTCCGACAACAGCGGTAATCGCCTGACCAACCGTGAGCTCTCACGCCGCCGCGCGTTGGCGGTGATGGACTTTTTCAAGGCCAACGGTATCCAGGAGTCGCAGATCACCCTGCGCTTCCACGGCGAGCGTTACCCTGTGGCGCCGAACACCAGTGCCACCAATCGGGCGAAGAATCGCCGGGTCGCGGTACGTCTGGAGCGTGTGGCACCGACCGATAAAGTCGCGCCTCAAATCGCATCAGGCACGCCAGCGGCCACTTCCTGACTTGCCGGTCATCGTCGCGCTCTCGACAGATTCTGTCGCTTCGTCGTCATAAGCTGTCGCGCCTCTGTAAATTGTCCCGTTTGAGCGGTAGACTTCCCGGCTTTCCGTAGAACCCCGTGGAGTGATGGCATGGCGGACGTAAACAAGGTCGTTCTGGCGTATTCCGGCGGCCTGGACACTTCGGTGATCCTCAAGTGGCTGCAGGATACTTATAACTGTGAAGTCGTGACCTTCACCGCTGACCTGGGTCAGGGCGAAGAGGTCGAACCTGCACGCGCCAAGGCACAGGCCATGGGCGTCAAAGAGATCTACATCGACGACTTGCGCGAAGAATTCGTACGCGATTTCGTTTTCCCGATGTTCCGCGCCAACACCGTTTACGAAGGCGAGTACCTGCTGGGTACTTCCATCGCTCGCCCGTTGATCGCCAAACGCCTGATCGAAATCGCCAACGAAACCGGCGCTGACGCCATTTCCCATGGCGCCACCGGCAAGGGTAACGACCAGGTTCGTTTCGAGCTGGGTGCGTACGCCTTGAAGCCAGGCGTGAAAGTGATCGCTCCGTGGCGCGAATGGGACCTGCTGTCGCGTGAAAAGCTGATGGATTACGCTGAAAAGCACAACATCCCGATCGAGCGCCACGGCAAGAAAAAATCCCCGTACTCGATGGATGCCAACCTGCTGCACATCTCCTATGAAGGCGGCGTGCTGGAAGACACCTGGACCGAGCACGAAGAAGACATGTGGAAATGGACCGTCTCCCCGGAGAACGCTCCAGACAAGCCTCAGTACCTGGAACTGACCTACCGTAACGGCGACATCGTTGCACTGGACGGCGTCGAAATGACCCCGGCCACCGTGCTGGCGACCCTGAACCGCATCGGTGGTGAACACGGTATCGGTCGTCTCGACATCGTCGAGAACCGTTACGTGGGCATGAAGTCCCGTGGTTGCTACGAAACCCCGGGCGGCACCATCATGCTGCGCGCCCACCGTGCGATCGAATCGATCACGCTGGACCGTGAAGTGGCTCACCTCAAAGACGAGCTGATGCCGAAATACGCAAGCCTGATCTACACCGGTTACTGGTGGAGCCCTGAGCGTCTGATGCTGCAACAGATGATCGACGCGTCTCAGGCCCACGTGAACGGCGTTGTTCGTCTGAAGCTGTACAAGGGCAACGTGATCGTGACCGGTCGCAAGTCTGACGAATCGTTGTTCGATGCCAACATCGCGACCTTCGAAGAAGACGGCGGCGCTTACAACCAGGCCGACGCGGCGGGCTTCATCAAGCTCAACGCCTTGCGCATGCGCATTGCTGCGAACAAGGGCCGGAAGCTTTTCTGAGCCCGTTGAAGCGGTGATAGAGCTGTGGCCTTGTCGGTGACAAGGCCACAGATCTTAAAAAGGGAGCGTTTCCTGCCGTACATTGTGTATCCAGCTTTCTTCTTGTTACGTGTTCGATGACTTCTGCTTTTACTCTCTCCTGGAGCGTTGTCCTCCTCGGCTATCCGGCGCTCACGCCATAGTCGTCATATCCTGCGAACTCACGTTGTAAGCCACCCAGAACACTGGGCTGTGGCGCTTCTTGGCTTGCCTTGAATACTTGAGCGCACTTTCCTGCAGCAATGCCTCTGAGTCGGTACAGGTGAGAAACACAGTCAACCGTGCAGTGGACCTCTGAGATGGCTGGGCCTCCTCAATCAAGGTGTTGAAGTCCATTTTCTTGCTCATCCTTCTGACATCGACGATGCACAAGCCTCTGAACGATGTCGGTAATCGTACTTGATGCTCGACCAGCAGCTCGGTGGAGTCTGTCGGGGGGACGCGCTCCGGCTTATCTGCGTCGGACATGACCTTTATGAAATGCTTTCCTTTCTCAAAGTCGGAGGGGGCATAGAGTGATCGGTAGTTGAAATTGAGTGTGGCAAAGAATAGCAAGAGCAAATAAAAGGGAAAACTAATAAGGAACCAGATGTAAATCTCGCGCTCTTCATCGTCGAGAAAGGGAAGAGAAATAGCCGCTGATGCTTCAGACAGTGTTGCGAACAAGGCAATGATTGTCATGGGGTTGGTAATTTTTCTTCTGGGTTTCATCATGTTTTATGCTCATAGAATAATAATTTTTCTCGGTTAGTTGGTTTGTTTATTTTGCTGATGTTTGTGGGTTTGTTTTTTTTGTGTGGTTGTTTGTTGTTGTATGTCCTTGGTTTTGGTCGTTGGTGGTTTCTATCGTAGCTGGGTTTGTGGCGGTTTCGGTATGTTTATTGTTCGTATTTGATAAGTGTCAGGCGGTCTTGGTGCTTAAGTGTTGCCGATTGTTTGTTTTTGATAGTGGCTTGAGACAGTAGTTGGGTGTTTAGTGTTAAGGGTCGAAGACTTTTTTCTTGAAATGCCGGATGATTCTTGAGCGTAGTTCAGTTTTTATCATTTGCCGGGGCGTCCGCTCAGGGTTTTTCTACTTTTTTTCGATGTAAATAGATACAAATAAAATTAAAAAAGCAGCACGTTGGCGGGCAGGTTAAATTTCAGACACACAGTATTTGTGCGTTTTTTGTAAGACTTATCCTTCTTGTTTGTAGGGAATGTCTCTCGGTGCAGGTCGCCGAGGGGGGCGGCATGCCATGGATGAAACGACTAGGCTATTGTGCGGGCTCTAAAAATTCGAACAGCGAAATTGGACTTGCCCATGAATAAAGTGCTGATCGTGGATGATCACCCCGTCATTCGTCTTGCGGTACGTATGCTAATGGAGCGCCATGGCTACGAAGTCATTGCAGAAACAGATAACGGCGTGGACGCACTGCAACTTGCCCGCGAACTTATGCCGGATATTGTCATTCTGGATATTGGAATACCGAAGCTGGATGGATTGGAAGTCATTGCGCGACTGACATCGACGGCGATGCCGCTGAAAGTGTTGATACTGACCTCGCAGGCGCCTGGGCATTTCTCCATGCGTTGCATGCAGTCGGGGGCTGCCGGTTATGTTTGCAAACAGCAGGACCTCACTGAATTGCTCAGTGCGATAAAAGCCGTGTTGTCAGGCTACAGTTACTTTCCGAATCAAGCGTTGCATACCGTTCGGTCCAGCCTTGGAAATGCCAGCGAAGCCGATATGGTTGATCGCCTTTCGGGGCGCGAAATGATGGTCTTGCAACAGTTGGCCAGAGGAAAGACAAACAAGGAGATCGCCGATGGAATGTTCCTCAGCAATAAAACCGTCAGTACTTACAAGACCCGGCTGTTGTTAAAACTCAATGCTCGCTCCCTGGTCGATCTGATTGAACTGGCTCAACGCAATGGCTTGGTATAAGTGTCGCTATCATTTGACGAGGTCACGATGAGAGGGCGCTCATCAAGGATTGGCACTTAGTAAAAAGCCTCCGTTTCGGGAGGCTTTTAAGTGCTACAAGTCAAAATCGTAATCGGCCAATTGCTTTTGCAGTCGGCGTTCCTCCAGCAAATTGTCGATGGTGCGACGTTTGCTCAGGTTGGTCTTTGCCACTTCAACCACCGGTTCCGCGTCATCGGCTTCAACGGGTGTGAAGTCGTCTTCTACGTCCAATTGCTCTTTGCCAGTGCTCATAAGGTCAACTCCAGGCTAAGACTGCCTTTGGCGCCCCTTATATCGGCAATCGTCCGGCGGGTAAAAAAGATTTTTTCAATCGATACATCAATATTTTTAATAGTGCCTCAATCGTCTGAGGTCTTGTGCTTGTATTCGCACAAATCCTCGATCCGGCAACTGCCGCAGCGAGGCTTGCGAGCCAGGCACACGTAACGCCCATGCAAGATCAACCAGTGGTGGGAATCGAGCAGGTATTGCCTGGGCACAAACTTCATCAGTTTCTGCTCCACCTCGACCACATTTTTGCCGGGAGCAATGCCGGTGCGATTGCTGACCCGGAAGATGTGGGTGTCCACCGCCATGGTCAGTTGGCGAAAGGCGGTATTGAGCACCACGTTCGCCGTCTTGCGACCGACGCCGGGCAGCGCTTCCAGTTCCTCGCGGGTTTGCGGTACTTCGCCGCCATGGCGCTCCACGAGCAGGCGGCAGGTTTCGATCACGTTTTTCGCTTTGCTGTTAAACAAACCGATGGTCTTGATGTATTGCGACAATCCCTCGACGCCTAACGCGTGGATCGCCGCTGGCGTATTGGCCACTGGATAGAGTTTGGCTGTGGCCTTGTTGACGCCGACATCGGTCGACTGGGCGGAAAGAATCACTGCAATCAGCAATTCAAACGGCGATGAATAAGCCAGTTCAGTCTTCGGCTCCGGATTGTCTTCGTGAAACCGGCGGAAAATTTCCAAACGTTTTGCGGCATTCATGGGCGATGCGTTTCCTCGAAAACAGTCAATCAATGAGAGGGCGTCGAACGGGCCCACGCCTGACGTACAGCGATCAGTATCCCCAGCAGGATGAATCCGCCAGGGGCCAGGGTGGCAAGGTGCAGACCACCGTTACCCATGAGTTCGCGCAGCAGACCCAAGCCCACCATCAACACGCCAAACAGCGCGCACAGACGTAGCCGATCAAGGCGTGGGCTCTGGAAAAATCCGTTGTATTCCAGCACAACGCATTGCAAGGCAATCAATCCGGTGTAAAGAGCCAAAGGCTGGTGCCATTGAAGCGACCAGACCTGTGCCGCCATTTGCGCGCAACTGGTCAGCGTGGCGGCCAGCAGGATGCAGGCAAGCAAGCGGGAGGACGGAAGCAGCCGGGATCGCAAGGCCCACATGCCAACGCCATAAGCGCTGATGACCACGATGAACATCAGCCACAGCCCGAGCGCCGCCGTCCAGGAGCTCGTTGCACCGATCAGGGGCGCAAGCATCAGCGAGTTTTGCAGGGTCGATGACTTAGTCATGAGCGCTGTTCCCGATCATGTGTTGCGAGTGTTCATCGAAGTAACGCAAGGCGTCATGAATGGCGCTGATCACCGCTCTTGAGGTGATGGTGGCGCCCGCCACCTGATCGAATTGCCCCTGATCCTTTTTCAACGCCCAGCCCGTGTCACCGGGGTCGTTCCGAGATTTTCCGGCAAACACCTGGAGCCAGGCATTGGGCCATTCGGCAATCTTTGCGCCCAACCCCGGGGTTTCCGATTGCTTGAGGGTTTTGACCCCCAGTAACTTGCCGCTAGTGTCGATGGCGATCAACAACTCGATCGAGCCTTCGTAGCCCAGGGTCTGGCTGCGCAGCAATACGGCGCTCGGTTGGCCGCCCTTGGTCGCGAGGTAGCCACCCAGCAGTGTGCTGTTGGCCAACGGGATGCCGACGAGGGCAAGCGGCTGTTCCAGCGGTTGATTGTCGTACTGTTGCGGCGGGAGCAAGTCCAGCAGCTTGCGGCTGTCGATCAGCCGTTGTGCAGCGGCAATGCGGGGTGCGCTGGTCTGTTGCACGAGGTAGGTCGCGCCGATTCCCAGTCCGGCCAGTAACACCAAAATCACACCACTCGATGCGCGGCTCATGGGGTTACTTGCTCCTGCCTGGACGCGACAAAACGCTCCAGCGCCGGCACACACAGGTTCATCAACAGCACGGCAAATGCCACGCCATCCGGATAGCCGCCCCAGGTGCGTATCAGATAAGTCAGTAAGCCCACGCCGATGCCAAAGAGCAATCGGGCGCCGGGGCTTTTTGCGCCGGACACCGGTTCCGTGACAATGAAAAAGGCCCCCAGCAGGGTGGCGCCGGTGAGCAGATGAAACAGCGGTGAGCCGTGGGAGTCGGAACCCGAACCGTTCCAGCACAGCAGGCTGATGACGAACAGACTCGCGAGCATGCCGACCGGCGCATGCCAGCCGAACACCCGCCGTTGCAGCAGAAATGCACCGCCAGCCAGAAAGGCCAGGTTGACCCATTCCACGCCGCGCCCGCCGAAATGGCCAAACGCCGGGTTGCCGGCGAAGAGTTCATCCATGGTCAGGCTTTTATTGATGCGCAGGCTATCCAGCGCAGTGGCCTGCACCCAGGCGTCCGGTGTCTGGCCGAGGCTGAAGCCGAAAATGTGTTGCAAGCCGCCGAGCAGATCCATGCCGTGGGAGGACGGCCAGTGCGTCATTTGCTGAGGAAAGGTCACCAGTACCAAGGCGAATCCGAGCATCGCCGGGTTAAACGGATTTTTGCCGACGCCGCCATACAACTGTTTGCCCAGAAGTGCGAACGCCGACGCACAGACCGTCAGCCACCACGGGCAGTAAGGGGGCAAGGCCGCCGCCAGCAGGGTCGCACTGACCAGCGCGCTACCGTCGCTCAAGGTTGGCATGAACGGGCGCTGGCGCAGTCGCATCACGGCGCCCTCAACAGCCAGCGCGGTCACCGCCGTCAGTATCAGATTGATCAATACGCCCCAGCCATACAGCCAAAACAGCGTCAGCATCCCCGGCACGGTCGCCAGTAATACCAGCTTCATGGCCTGCTGGAGGCGTTCGTCCACCGGCTCAAGGGGCGACATAGGCATCCACCTGACGCTGTGCTTCCAGCAGCCGCGCGCGAGCCTTGTCGATCAATTCGCTCGAGGTGTCGACGCTTCGTTCAAGCTTGCTGACGTCGGCACGGGCGTAGGCCAGCTCGGTTTTCAGTTGTCGAAGCTGGCTGTCGATGGGGCGCTTTTCGACGCGCACCAGGTCCGGTAGCGGTTGGTCGCTCGTTGCTTCAGCGGCGTGCAAAGCATGTTCCGCCTCGCCGAGTGCACGTTGCAGGGCTTCGATCTGCTCGGCCGGTGCTTCGCTGGCCTGGGCTTTCTTGAGTTCGGCGCGACGCATGGCCAACTGGATCTTCGCGCGTTTGAGATCGGCGTCCTTCGTCGGTGCAATGGTTGGCACAGCGGGTGGCGGTGAAGTGCTTTCCAGTTGCGCCAAGGCCTGCTCGGCCACCTCGAATTGTTGTTGCAACACGATCAGTTGCGACTGCTGCTCGAAGGTCGGTGGATGCCCGAAGGCCTTGAGCGACTTGTTCAGTTGCGCCCGACTCATCGCCAGGTCGATCTTGGCCTTTTTCAACGCGGCATCGGCGTTGGCCGCTTTTTGTGCGCGCACGCGTTCAAGGGCTGCCTGTACCGGGTCGGTCGTAGGCGCTTCACTGTGCACAACGGAGCGTTGGGCACGGGCCTGGCGTTCAGCGAGTTTTTGTTCCTCTTCGCGCTGCAGGCGGGCATTGCGCTGTTCAAATCGGCGTCGTGCCCGGTTGCGCTTGGCGGCGCGTGCCTGTTGCTCTTCAAGGCTTGTGGCCAGTCCGCCGACAATTGGCAGCACCGTGTCTAGCGGCAGCGGTCGCATCTCGATGCAGTCCACCGGGCAGGGCGCCACGCACAGGTCGCAACCGGTGCATTCATCGACGATCACTGTGTGCATCAACTTGGCCGCGCCGACGATGGCGTCAACCGGGCAAGCCTGGATGCATTTCGTGCAGCCGATGCATTCGGCCTCACGAATGTAGGCTATCTGCGCCGGGGCCGAGCCGCGACTGATGTCCAGTTCCAGCACCGGTACTGTCAGCAACTCGGCCAGGGCCTCGATGGTTTCGCTGCCGCCGGGCGGGCACTTGTTGATCGGCTCACCGCTGGCGATGCCTTCGGCGTAGGGCTTGCATCCGGGGTGGCCACACTTGCCGCACTGAGTCTGGGGCAAGAGGGCGTCGATGCGTTGAATCAGACTCATGTTTTGATCAGTCCGCTAAATCCGAGAAATGCCACTGCAATCAGTCCGGCCCCGATCAACTCGATCGGCAGGCCTCGAAAGGGCAGGGGGACATCGTTATCGAGTGTGCGCTGGCGCAAATCGCTGAACAGGCTCAGCACCAGCCAAAACCCCAGCCCGGCGCCGAGGCTCAGGGCGGTTGCGTGAAAGAATCCTTTGTCGTCCTGGGCGTTGAGCAACGTCAGGCCGAGCACGCCCGCGTTGCCTGCCAGCAGTGGCCAGAGGCCGTCGAACGCCAGTGTCGGCAGTAACCGTGACAGTGCTTTCAACAATGGCCCAATCAGCAGAACGCTCAATGGCAAGAACACGAATAGACGCAGTGATGTCAGATCCAGCGGCACCAGCAACCAACGGTTGGCCAAATAGCCCGACAGGCCGACGATCAGCGTCAGGCATGCCGTCGCTATACCCAGCGCATGGACTTGCCGATGCTCATTGCCCACCAGTGGATCGACGCCCAGCGGCCAGTGCAACACGACGTTGTTGATCAGGGCAGCGCTGATAAGCGTAAGCAGTATTTCGGTCATGATCGTGCCGGCAAGAACGGGGGCTTTTTAACTCAGCGGTCTAAAAAGCTTAGGCATTATCCGGCAAGGACGGAGGGGGGGCCAGATATGAAAATCCCACAGTCGCGTCAGGCACGACTGTGGGATCGGTTTACCGCAACACGTTTACTTGATGCGCTGACCCGGCTTGGCGCCGCTATCAGGGCTGAGCAGGTAGATTTCTTCACCGCCAGGGCCGGCCGCCATCACCATGCCTTCGGAAATGCCGAACTTCATTTTCCGTGGCTTGAGGTTGGCGATCATCATGGTCAGGCGACCATTGAGCTTGGACGGGTCCGGATAAGCGCTCTTGATCCCGGAGAACACGTTGCGTTGCTCGTCACCGATGTCCAGGGTCAGGCGCAACAACTTGTCCGCGCCTTCCACGTGTTCGGCCTTGAGGATCAGTGCGACGCGCAGATCGACGGCAGCAAAGGCGTCGAACTCGATTTCTGGCGACAGGGGATCTTTGGCCAGTTCACCGTTGCCGGCAGGCGCGGTTTCGCCGGTGTCGGTTGCGCTGGCGGTCAGATCTTCTTTGGAAGCATCGCTCATCGCCTGCACTTTCACCGGGTCGATACGAGTCATCAAAGGCTTGAACTCGTTCAACTGATGGTTGCTGAGCAAGGTCGCGTGGTCGTTCCAGGTCAGCGGAGCGACGTTCAGGAACGCTTCGGCGTCGGCTGCCAGCAACGGCAGGACCGGCTTGAGGAAGATCACCAGTTGGCGGAACAGGTTGATGCCCGTGGCGCAGATGGCCTGAACTTCATCCTGCTTGCCTTCCTGTTTGTTCAGCGACCACGGCGCCTTGTCGGCGATCCAGGCGTTGGCGCGGTCGGCCAGGCCCATGATCTCGCGCATGGCGCGGGCGAAGTCGCGGGCTTCATAGGCGTCGGCGATGCTTGGCGCGGCGGCCAGGAAGGCATCGGTCAATTCCGGCGCGGCGTTGGTGTCGACCATCACGCCGGCATTGCCCTTGTTGATGAAACCGGCGCAACGGCTGGCAATGTTGACGACTTTGCCGACCAGGTCCGAGTTGACCTTCTGCACGAAGTCCTCAAGGTTCAGGTCCAGATCGTCGACGCCACGGCTCAACTTGGCCGCGTAGTAATAACGCAGGTATTCCGGCGACAGGTGATCCAGGTAAGTCCGGGCCTTGATGAAGGTGCCGCGCGATTTGGACATTTTCTGACCGTTGACGGTCAGGTAGCCGTGGACGTTGATGCCGGTCGGTTTACGGAAACCGGCGCCTTCGAGCATGGCTGGCCAGAACAGGGCGTGGAAGTTGACGATGTCCTTGCCGATGAAATGGTACAGCTCGGCGGTGGAATCTTTGTTCCAGAACGCGTCGAAATCCAGCTCCGGCGTGCGATCGCAGAGGTTCTTGAAGCTGGCCATGTAGCCGATCGGCGCGTCCAGCCACACGTAGAAATACTTGCCTGGCTCGCCCGGGATCTCGAAACCGAAGTACGGTGCATCACGGGAGATGTCCCACTGTTGCAGGCCGGCATCCAGCCATTCGGCGATCTTGTTCGCGACGGCGTCTTGCAGGGTCCCACTGCGGGTCCAGGCTTGCAGCATTTCCTGGAAGTCCGGCAGCTTGAAGAAGAAGTGCTGGGAATCCTTGAGCACCGGGGTGGCGCCAGAGATGGCCGACTTCGGATCCTTCAGATCGGTGGGCGCGTAAGTCGCACCGCATTTTTCGCAGTTGTCGCCGTACTGGTCTTCGGTGCCGCATTTCGGGCAGGTGCCCTTGATGAAGCGGTCGGCCAGGAACATTTTCTTTTCCGGGTCGAAGTACTGCGTGATCGAGCGCTGGGCGATGTGCCCGGCGTCGCGCAGCTTCAGGTAGATCTGGCTCGACAGCTCACGGTTTTCTTCGGCGTGAGTGGAGTGGAAGTTGTCGAAGTCCACCAGGAACTCGGCAAAGTCGGCGCTGTGTTCAGCCTGGACGTTGGCGATCAGTTGTTCCGGGGTGATGCCTTCCTTTTCCGCGCGCAACATGATCGCCGAGCCGTGGGCGTCGTCGGCGCAGACGTAAATGCATTGATTGCCGCGGTGCTTCTGGAAACGCACCCACATATCGGTCTGGATGTATTCCAGCATGTGGCCAAGATGGATCGAACCATTGGCATAGGGCAGGGCGCTGGTGACGAGGATCTTGCGTGGCTCGGACATGGGGCTCGGCTACTTGATGAAACGGAGGTCGGCCACTATAAAGCGCCAGCGCATATTTTTCACCCCCGCGACCGGCACCGCGGACCTTTGTAGCAGCTGCCGAAGGCTGCGTCCGGCGGCGCAGCCGTCGTAAAACCGGACACTGCGGTGTTTCAGGTCATCCGGGTTGCCGGGATACACGACTGCTTCGCAGTCGAACGCAGGCTTCGCCAGCTGCTACAGGTTGCATCTGGCCACAGGATAATTGTCACGTCCTGAAAGCATGCCGTCCGGCCAACAGAACAGGTAGGATACCAGCCTGATTT
Source organism: Pseudomonas sp. B21-040 (assembly GCF_024748695.1). Lineage (NCBI taxonomy): Bacteria > Pseudomonadati > Pseudomonadota > Gammaproteobacteria > Pseudomonadales > Pseudomonadaceae > Pseudomonas > Pseudomonas sp. B21-040. Next base: position 5,324,462 of record NZ_CP087176.1, on the reverse strand, counting down.
TCCTGTCTTGCTATCGGAGTTGCCCATGAGCGCCGTCAATCGCGCAGCGGTGGAAGCCGTCCTTCGCCAATACACCGACCCTTACCTGAACCAGGACCCGGTCAGCGCCGGGTGTGTGCGCAACATCGACATCCAGGGCGATCGCGTCAGCGTCCAGTTGGAGTTGGGTTACGCCGCCGGCCTGTTCAAGAGCGGCTGGTCACAGATGCTGCAAATGGCCATCGAAGGCCTGGACGGCGTGACGACTGCTCGCGTCGACATCACCAGCGTGATTGCCGCGCACAAGGCTCAGGCGCAGATTCCGGGGCTGGCGAACGTGAAAAACGTGGTGGCCGTGGCGTCCGGCAAGGGCGGCGTGGGTAAATCCACCACCGCCGCGAACCTGGCGCTGGCGCTGGCCCGTGAAGGCGCCAAAGTGGGGATTCTCGACGCGGACATCTACGGTCCAAGCCAGGGCATCATGTTCGGCATCGCTGAAGGCACCCGACCAAAGGTCAAGGATCAGAAGTGGTTCGTGCCGATCGAGTCCCATGGCGTTGAAGTGATGTCGATGGCATTCCTGACCGACGACAACACACCGATGGTCTGGCGTGGGCCGATGGTGTCCGGTGCGCTGCTGCAACTGGTGACCCAGACTGCGTGGGGCGACCTGGATTACCTGGTCATCGACATGCCGCCAGGCACAGGTGACATTCAGCTGACCCTGGCACAGAAAGTACCGGTGGCCGGTGCAGTAATCGTCACGACCCCGCAAGATCTGGCATTGCTGGACGCGCGCAAGGGCGTGGAGATGTTCCGCAAGGTCAACATCCCGGTGCTGGGCGTGGTGGAAAACATGGCCGTGCACATCTGCTCCAACTGCGGGCATGCCGAGCATCTGTTCGGTGAAGGCGGTGGTGTGAAGCTGGCCAACCAGTATGGCGTCGAACTGCTGGCCTCGTTGCCACTGTCGATGGTTATCCGCGAGCAGGCCGATGGCGGCAAACCAACGGTGATCGCCGAGCCGGACAGCCAGATTGCCATGGTGTACCAGGAACTGGCCCGTCATGTCGGTGCGCGGATCGTGTTGCAGGAAGCGGTATCGCCGGCGATGCCGAACATCAGCGTCAGCGACGATTGATTCGCTGAATAGATGTTGTAGCAGCTGCCGAGGCACGAGGCTGCGTTGGGCTGCGCAGCGGCCCCCGAGGGCGGTCCTGCGGACACGCAACGCAGCCTCGTACCTCGGCAGCTGCTACAGGGTTTTGGGGGGGCGTTAGATACGCAACCCGCCATCCATCTCCAGGATCCGGCCGGTGTAGTAGTCATTCTCGAAAATGTACGCCGCCGAATGGGCGATCTCTTCCGGTTTTCCCATGCGCTTGAGCGGAATCCCGGCCGTCATTTTCTCCAGTGCTTCGGGCTTCATGCCCAACGTCATCTCGGTCTCGATAAAGCCCGGTGCAATGCCTGCCACGCGGATGCCGTAGCGCGCCAGTTCCTTGGCCCAGGTCACGGTGGCCGCTGCCACGCCAGCCTTGGCGGCGGAGTAGTTGGTCTGGCCGACGTTGCCAGCGCGGGAAATCGACGAGATATTGATGATCGCGCCGCTGTTTTTCAGCTCGACCATTTTGGCCGCGACTTCGCGGGTGCACAGGAACACGCCGGTCAGGTTGACGTCGATGACCGCCTGCCATTGGGCCAGGCTCATCTTGGTCATTTCGCCGTCCTTGACCTTCAACAACAGGCCGTCACGCAAGATGCCCGCGTTGTTGATCAGGCCATGGATCGCGCCGAAATCTTCGGCAACCCGGGCGACCATGTCGCTCACTTGCTCTTCGTTGGCGACGTTGCACAGGTAGCTGCGCGCTTCGGCACCCTTGGCCTTGCACGCCGCGACGGTGTCGTCGAGCTTTTCCTGGTTCAGGTCCACCAGCGCCAGTTTCGCGCCTTTGGCGGCGAAATACTCGGCCATGGAACGACCTAAACCCTGGCAACCGCCAGTGATAATGATTACTTTGTCAGTGAGTTGCATTCGCATGCCCCAATAGCAGGTCAGAGTGGTTTCCTTGAAGAGGGCCTCTCGATCTGCACCTGGCGTGGCCTGGCTGCACATGAGAACTGCCCCGATGGCGTGCTGGATACTTATCCCCAGGTGCCTGTCCGTTTTTATGACGGATTCTATATAAGGAGTCATAAATTGAGCGTTGAAGCGGCCAAGAATGCCCGAGAATTGCTTCTCAAGGAATACCGTGGGGTGCTGTCGACCCATTCCAAGTCCATGCCGGGTTACCCGTTTGGCTCAGTGGTTCCTTACTGCCTGGATGAGCAAGGCCGGCCGCTGATCCTTATCAGCCGCATCGCTCAGCACACTCATAACCTGCAAAAAGATCCGAAATGCTCATTGTTCGTGGGCGAGCGTGAGGCCGATGACGTGCAAGCCGTTGGTCGGCTGACGTACCTCGCCGAAGCAGAAAAGCTAGAAGACGAGGCGGCCATTGAAGCGGCTGCCGAGCGTTACTACCGCTATTTCCCGGAATCGCAGAGCTATCACAAGGCTCACGATTTCGATTTCTGGGTGCTCAAACCCGTGCGTCACCGCTACATCGGCGGCTTCGGCGCGATTCATTGGGTCGATCACCTGACCCTGGCCAACCCGTTTGCCGGCAAAGCCGAAGTGAGCATGGTCGAGCACATGAATGCCGATCACGCCAAAGCCATCGCGCACTACGTCGAACTGGCCGGCCTGCCGAAAACCGAACCGGCGCAACTGGCTGGCATCGACACCGAAGGCATGCATTTGCGCATCGGTCAGGCGCTGTACTGGTTGCCGTTTCAAGCACCTTGTAATACGCCGACACAAGTCCGGGAAGCCTTGGTTTTCCTGGCTCACGCCGAGCATTGGCCCAAAAAAGAAGTCGCCGACGCTTGAATTCACGAAAGGGCGACGTCATCTAAGGCTTACTGGCAAGGCATTCTTGCGTTGAGGAACCATTTGATGCGCCCTTTTTTATTGCTCTTTGTACTGTTCCCGGTGTTGGAGCTGTTCGTATTCGTCAAAGTCAGCGGGGCTATCGGGTTTTTCCCGGCCCTGCTACTGATCATTCTCGGCTCGATGCTCGGCGTTTTTGTGCTGCGCATCGCCGGTCTGGCCACTGCACTGCGTGCCCGTGAAAGCCTGAATCGCGGCGAGTTGCCGGCCCAGACCATGCTCGAAGGCTTGATGCTGGCCCTGGCGGGCGGTCTGTTGATCCTGCCGGGCTTCGTCTCTGATGTGTTGGGCCTGATCTTGTTGATGCCATTCTCTCGTCGCTTACTGGCCAATAAAATGCGCCAGCGCGCCGAAGAACAGGCGATTCGTCAGCGTGCATTTGCCGACGACCTGCAGCCTCGGGGCGGCCCTGCGCCGCGCGAACCACTGGGGCGAGAGCCCAACGTGATCGAAGGCGAGTTCGAACACCACCGTGACACCAAGTAAATCGCGTTATCTGCACGGCACCTTCGGGTGCCGTGTTCGTTTGCGGGGCAGCGTTGTGAAATTTTTTGCTGGCCCGCCCTTGTAATAAGCTTATGCGCCCTTATGTAACGGTCACCGCAAGGTTTCTGGCGATCACGCCAGACAGACTTCCGCGTCTCGCTTGTCGAGCCGCACCCGGCACCGCCGGATTTGTTAAACCCGCCGGGAATACACCGGCCGATGAAAACCACAATTAGGAGAGATCGACAATGAAGCTTCGTCCTCTGCATGACCGCGTCGTCATCCGTCGCAGCGAAGAAGAAAAGAAAACCGCTGGCGGTATCGTCCTGCCAGGTTCGGCTGCTGAGAAAGCCAACAGCGGCGAAATCCTCGCTGTCGGCACCGGCCGCGTGCTGGACAACGGTGAAGTGCGTGCACTGGCCGTTAAAGTGGGTGACAAGGTTGTGTTCGGCCCGTACTCCGGCAGCAACACCGTGAAAGTTGACGGCGAAGACCTGCTGGTAATGGCTGAGAACGAGATTCTCGCTGTTATCGAAGGCTGATTCCCCGCTCATTTTCCCGCTACTACAAAGTATTTAAGGAATATCGATCATGGCTGCTAAAGAAGTTAAATTCGGCGATTCCGCCCGCAAGAAAATGCTCGCCGGTGTCAACGTCCTGGCTGACGCAGTAAAAGCGACCCTGGGCCCTAAAGGCCGTAACGTGATCATCGAGAAGAGCTTCGGCGCTCCGACCATCACCAAGGACGGCGTGTCCGTTGCCAAAGAAATCGAGCTGAAAGATCGCTTCGAAAACATGGGCGCGCAACTGGTCAAAGACGTTGCCTCCCGTGCCAACGATGACGCAGGCGACGGCACCACCACCGCTACCGTTCTGGCTCAATCGATCGTCAACGAAGGCCTGAAAGCCGTCGCTGCCGGCATGAACCCGATGGACCTGAAACGCGGCATCGACAAAGCGACCATCGCTATTGTCAAAGAGCTCAAAGCCCTGTCCAAGCCATGCGCTGACACCAAGGCCATCGCTCAGGTCGGCACCATCTCGGCCAACTCCGACAGCTCCATCGGCGACATCATTGCCGAAGCCATGGAAAAAGTCGGTAAAGAAGGCGTGATCACCGTTGAAGAAGGCTCGGGCCTGGAAAACGAACTGTCGGTTGTTGAAGGCATGCAGTTCGACCGTGGCTACCTGTCCCCGTACTTCGTCAACAAGCCAGAGACCATGACTGCCGAGCTGGACGGTCCGCTGATCCTGCTGGTCGACAAGAAAATCTCGAACATCCGCGAAATGCTGCCAGTACTGGAAGCCGTTGCCAAAGCCGGCCGTCCACTGCTGATCGTGGCCGAAGACGTTGAAGGCGAAGCCCTCGCGACTCTGGTTGTGAACAACATGCGTGGCATCGTTAAAGTCGCAGCCGTCAAGGCTCCAGGCTTCGGCGACCGTCGCAAGGCCATGCTGCAGGACATCGCTGTTCTGACTGGCGGTACCGTCATCTCCGAAGAGATCGGTCTGAGCCTGGAAAGCACTACCCTGGAACACCTGGGTAATGCCAAGCGCGTGATCCTGTCCAAAGAAAACACCACCGTGATCGACGGTGCCGGCGTTGAGGCTGACATCCAGGCTCGCGTACTGCAGATCCGTCAGCAAGTGGCCGACACTTCGTCCGACTACGACCGTGAAAAACTGCAAGAGCGTCTGGCCAAGCTGTCCGGCGGCGTTGCAGTGATCAAGGTTGGCGCGGGTTCCGAAGTTGAAATGAAAGAGAAGAAAGCCCGCGTTGAAGACGCCCTGCACGCTACCCGTGCAGCCGTTGAAGAAGGCGTGGTACCTGGCGGCGGCGTGGCACTGGTTCGCGCTCTGCAGGCTATCTCCGAACTCAAAGGCGACAACGATGACCAGAACGTTGGCATCCAGTTGCTGCGTCGCGCTGTAGAAGCGCCACTGCGTCAGATCGTTGCCAACTCCGGCGACGAGCCAAGCGTAGTGGTCGACAAGGTCAAGCAGGGTTCGGGTAACTTCGGTTACAACGCTGCCACCGGCGAATACGGCGACATGATCGAAATGGGTATCCTGGACCCGGCTAAAGTGACTCGTTCGGCTCTGCAAGCGGCTTCGTCGATTGCCAGCCTGATGATCACCACCGAAGCCATGATCGCCGAGATCAAGGAAGACGGCCCAGCTGGCGGCGGTATGCCAGACATGGGCGGTATGGGCGGCATGGGCGGCATGATGTAAGCCAGCCTCACCCCTGTACTAAAAAACCCCGCCTGCGAAAGCAGGCGGGGTTTTTTATTGCCCTGATTCGGGTAAGTCAGGAGACCTGGTCGCTGCCATCGCGGGCAAGCCGAATCGTCGCACCACCGGTCCCACGAGTTAATGCAGTCCCCTGTAGGAGCTGGGCTTGCCCGCGATGGCGTCAGTTCAGGCGCTAACTGCTTTTGCTTTGGCCACCGACTCAACCCTCAAAGCCGGCCGGTAAAGAACGTAGTAGTACGATCCCAGGCAAATCAGCCAGCAGAAAATCGCGGTCCACACGTTGTGTGAGAAGAAGTGCGCACCCTGCATCATCCGGCCAATCGAGAACACCGTACCCAGGGATAAGGCGAAGATAAACGCCGCGCGAGCCATGCGCGGACGGCGATCACGCAGCACGAAGAACAGCGCAAACAGAGTAAAACCGGTGGCGGCATGGCCACCAGGCCAGCAGCGGCCGGGCTTATCCGTGTGCGGGCGAGGGCTCAGCAATTCGCTATAGGTTTCGTGGCCGCCAAATTGCTCAAGGCTCCATGGGCATTGCACCGCCGTCACCGCTTTCATGGGCGTGACAAACGAGGTTGCCAGACCCAGAGACAGTACCAGGCAGCCCAGTTCCCGCTTGAACGGTTTGAGCCTGACCACGAAAAAAGAGGTGATATAGCCGATGATCGCAAACACGGAAAAGGCAATGACCACTTGCTTGGCGCGGTCATGCAGGATGTCTTCCAGGAAGTAACTGTGGCGCCCGATGAAGTCTCCCGCCACTGGATCGAAGAACAGCCTGGCAAGGTCCATGTCCAGCGATGTCAGTTCGAGCAACACCAGGATGATCGCCGCAACGGCGGGAACCCCCAGGCACACCCAGAAATTGAGTGGGCGAGGGGCAGGACGGACAACGGTTGATGACATGGTGAATCCTGAACAAGGGAAAAAGCCCCGGGGCATCAGCCCGGGGCGATTCGGTTAACGATCGCTGACTTGACCGGCACCCTCCTTGGGCGCCTTCCAGCCAAGCAGCTGTTGCTTGAAGCCATAACTGGCGGTTTGGTAATAGGTAATCGCACGGGTGATCAACGGATCATCGGCGGTGGCACGGGATTCGCGACTATCTGTCAGCGCTTCATCATGACGTCGCAACCCTTGGCGGGGGCTAAGGATCGCCAGATCCTTGCCGTCAAACAACCCCAGGTGTTGATAATTGCCAACCACCACTCGTGGCGGCAGCGGGTTGTCCTGCAACAGGTTGCGACCAAAGAACGTCGATTCATAGTCCAGGTTCAGCAAGCCCAGCAAGGTGGGCGCGAGGTCAATCTGGCTGGCCAGTTGTGCCGTCTCTCGGGCTTCAATCAACTTGGGTGCGTAAATGAACAGTGGAATCTGATAGTTGGCGATCGGCAAGTCTTCCTTGCCGGCGCTACCCGCCGTGTGGTCAGCGACGAAGACGAAGATTGTATTGTCAAACCATGGCTTTTTGCGTGCCTGCTCAAGGAACTGACCAATGGCGTAGTCGGTGTACTTCACGGCGCCGTCGCGACCATTACCGGATTTGATATCGATCCGATTGTCCGGGTAGGTATAGGGACGGTGATTGGACGTGGTCATCAGTTGCAGCAGAAACGGCTGTTGTTTCGCATAGTCGGCGTCAGCCAGTTTCAGGGTCTGGTTATAAAGGTCTTCGTCGGCCATGCCCCAGGCGTTCTTGAAGTGAATCTCGGCTTCATCGACACTGCTCTGGTCGACCACGCGGTAACCGTTGCCGCTGAAGAACGCGTTCATGTTGTCGAAGTAACCGCGTCCACCGTAAACGAATACGCTGTCGTAACCCACGGCATTGAGCTGTTGGCCCAGGCTGGCAAAACCGCTCTCACGGCCCACGCGCTTGACGATCGAGCGACCTGGCGTTGGCGGGATGGCCAGCGTGATGGCTTCCAGGCCACGGTCAGTACGGGTGCCGGTGGCGTAGAAATTGTTGAAATACAGGCTCTGCTTGCGCAAGGCATCGAGATTGGGTGTCAGGTTGCGCTGGTCACCGTTGCTGCCCATGTACTTGGCGCTGAAGCTTTCGATGGTCACCAACACGATGTTGGGTTTGCGCGGGGTGCCGGGGTTATCGATTTCCCGGCGGATATCTTGTGGGTCCTTGCCGATAAAGCGTGCGTTCGGCTCGCTCAGTTCGGCCCGGATCTGCTTGGCAACCACGTCAGCTGGCAGCGTCTTGTAGAACTGTGGGTAGTCCAGTTCGTTGTTACGGAATGCTGCGAAAAACTGATACGGGCCGTTACTGGCCAGTTCGTTTTGATAGGCGTTACCGCCCTGCGCGCGAGGCGCGTCCTGGCTGAGCAATTGCAGGCTCAAACCGGCAACGATCAGCAGCCCCAAGGCATTGAGCAGCCGCCCGCGCAGTGGCGGCAAAGGGGCGGTCATCGCGGCATTGAACGGTTTGCGCAATACGAAACTCAAGACAACGGCCAACACCGCGAGCAGGCTCAGCAGCTTGCCGATCGGATAGGACTCGAGCAGGTTGTTCAGTACTTCGTCGGAATACACCAGGTAGTCGACGGCGATGAAATTGAAGCGCACGCCGAATTCATCCCAGAACAGCCATTCGGCCACCGCAGTGAACAACATGGCGAACAGACTGACCGTCAGCAGGCCCTGAAGAAACCAGCGATGACCGCGCCGACGCCACAAGGCCGGCGGGCACAACAGCAAGTAGAGGCCCATTGGCAGTGCCGCATAGGCAATAAAGCCCAGGTCATACAGCAAGCCGATGCCGAATACCGACAGGAAGCCGCTGCCGGCCTCATCCAGGTGAGTGAGCAGCAGCACCGTTCGGGTCAGAAAGAAAATGGCCAGCCAGGCGCCGGTCACCAGCAGGAGAAAGCGCATTGGCGCCGTTTTAAAGAAGTCCATTGTGTGTGTATTCCTTATTATCAATGCGCGAAAGTATCAGCCTATCACTGTATTCAGGTTGTGAACCGATAGTGAAAAACTTGTAAGTCCACCCGTTTGGTTGAGTGAATTGATTCTACGACCTGTAACCCTAGCCCTGAGTCACACTTGGCCTTAAGCTGCGCGGGCCAAGACGGCCGTTACTGTGTACGGAGAAGGTGCCCATGCGAATTCTATTGGTTGAAGACAACCGCGACATCCTGGCCAACCTGGCTGATTACCTGGGCCTCAAAGGCTATACCGTGGATTGCGCACAAGACGGTTTGTCCGGCCTGCATCTGGCGGCCACCGAACATTACGACTTGATCGTGCTCGACATCATGCTGCCCGGCATCGACGGCTACACCCTGTGTAAACGCCTGCGTGAAGACGCCCGCCGTGACACGCCGGTGATCATGCTCACCGCTCGCGATCAACTGGATGACCGGTTGCAGGGCTTCAAGTCCGGGGCCGATGATTACCTGATCAAACCGTTTGCCCTGTCTGAACTGGCCGCGCGCATTGAAGCGGTGATGCGCCGCACCCAGGGTGGCGGTCGTCGCACCTTGCAGGTCGCCGATCTGGCCTACGACCTCGATACCCTGGAAGTGACCCGCGAAGGCCGACTGCTGAAGCTCAATCCGGTGGGGTTGAAGCTGCTGGCTGTGCTGATGCAGAAAAGCCCGCACGTGCTGCGCCGCGAAATTCTCGAAGAAGCCCTGTGGGGCGACGACTGCCCGGACAGTGACAGCCTGCGCAGCCACGTTCATCAACTGCGTCAAGTGATCGACAAACCGTTCGCCAAGCCATTGCTGCAAACCGTTCACGGTGTGGGTTATCGCTTGGCCGAGGGCCGTGATGGAGTTTAAACAGAGCCTGGCTCAACGGATCATCATCGCCTTTGCGCTGATGAGCGTGCTGGTGGCCGGCGCCTTCGCCATGGGCATTGTGGCGACCGTGCACGTGGTGGAAGAAAAACTGATTTCATCCGGCCTGGGTGGCGATTTGCAGCGCTTGTTGCTGATGGACAGCATCACGGACTGGAGCCACCGCCCCGAGCCGGACCAGTTGTTCTACTTCAGCGGCGGGGCAGGCGATTTCGAGCTGCCCAAGGATCTGCGCAACCTGGACTCGGGTTTTCACGAGGTGTTTCGCGATCATTTGTCGTATCACGCCATGGTCGAAATCGTCGACGGCCGGCGTTACGTGTTGTTGCAGGACCAAAGCGATTTCGAAGAGCGTGAGCGGGTGCTGTTTGCCGTGGTGCTGGTGGGCTTCGTGCTGAGCCTGGCGCTGGCGGTCTTTCTCGGCTGGGTCCTGGCGCGCAAAGTCATGGCGCCGGTGGTTCGCCTGGCGCGCCAGGTGCGTCACCGCGATCAATTGTTGGGTCTGGCACCGCCACTGGCACCGGATTATGCCGCTGACGAAGTGGGCGAGCTGGCCGTGGCCTTCGACGCCACCCTTGGGCGCTTGCGTCAGGCATTGACCCGCGAGCGGTTGTTTACCAGTGATGTCAGCCACGAACTGCGCACGCCATTGATGGTGCTGGCCAGCTCCTGTGAGCTGCTGTTGGAAAACCCTGGTATTGATCAGCGCGGGCGGGCCCAGGTCGAGCGCATTGCCCGTGCCTGTGAAGAGATGCGGGAACTGGTCCAGACTTTCCTGATGCTGGCGCGCGCGCAGCGTGAAGATGCCAGCATGTCACCGCAGCAGAACGTCAAGCAGGTAGCCGACGGGCTGCTCAATCTGTGGCGAGAACCTATCGAGACCAAAGGGCTGACGCTGATTGTCGAGCAAGGCTCCCCTCCAACCGCCAGTTACAACGCAACCCTTTTGCATGCGGTGATGGGCAACCTGTTGCGCAATGCTCTGCATTACACCGAGCGCGGTTTCATCCGGTTGACCCTGACGGCTACGGGTTTTCTGGTTGAGGACAGTGGTGTCGGCATTCCCGAAGAAAAGCGCGAGGCGATGTTCGAGCCTTTCGTGCGCGGTTCTGAAAAACGCGGTGAGGGCCTGGGCCTTGGGTTGTCACTGGTGCAGCGGATCTGCGAGAACCAGGGCTGGACGGTCAGCCTGACAACCATGGAGCCTAATGGCTGTCGTTTTCAGGTCGAATTACAGGCGTCAGATGGTGATTAAATGACCTGTTGCGAAGGGATGGCCCTGCGCTATTGTTACGATCCTGTAAAACCCTGAAATGGTTCGGGGGTTTGCTCAACGAAATTTTCACAAATGCATGACCTGTCACCGACACAAAAATACATAAGGTTGGTGACATCAGCATTTCAGGAGACCTGATGATGGACGGCCCGATCAAACTCGATTTTTCCGAAAAGTACGATGATCAACACGCTCAACGCTACCTGCGCAAGCATCAGGACGGCCTCGGTCGCAAGCTGTCCCACTGGCGTGACATACAGCTGGCACGCAAGGCGCTGACACTGGTCGGCGAGCCTGGCCTGGTGCTCGACTTGCCTTGCGGTGCAGGGCGTTTCTGGCCGATGCTGGCGGAAAAAGCCAACCGGGCCATCATCGGCGCAGACAACTCGGAATCGATGGTGAAGATTGCCATGCAGGCGCAACCCGCCGACGTGGTGAAACGGGTACAACCCTTGCACACTTCTGCCTTCGACATCGCCTTGCCAGATAACGCCGTCGACAGCATTTTCTGTATGCGTCTGCTGCACCACATCGGTGATGCCGAGCATCGACTGGCCATTTTGCGCGAATTTCAGCGTGTCTCCCGTGACAGCGTGATCCTTTCGTTGTGGGTGGACGGTAACTTCAAGGCCTGGAAACGCAAGCGCTCAGAAGCGCGACGTGGGCAGGAAGGTTACCAAAACCGGTTTGTGTTACCGGCCGCAACGGTGGAGAAGGAATTCGAGCAAGCGGGTTTCCGTATCCAGGAAAAACTGGACTTTATTCCGCTCTACGCCATGTGGCGCGTTTACGTATTACGCAAGAGGTAACAGGATGGCAGTGCAATGTGCAGCAGAAACGGAAGTCGCTCCAAAGGACCGCTTCGATTTTTTCTGGAGCCAGCGCGGTGAATGGGTAGAAGAACCCAACGTTCGCCGCGGTGGGGAAAGTGGTGTGCAGCGTGTCATGGGCAGCGATGGACAACTGCTCTACGCCAAGCGTCAGACCGGCCATATCTATCGAAGCTGGTTGCACCCGTTTGGCCGCCCTACCGTATTGCGTGAGCAAGATGCACTCATCGGTCTGCGCAAGCTTGACGTGCGTGTTCCGGAAATCGTTTTCTGCGGCGCACAGCGCGACCCTGTACACAAATGGCGCGCATTGCTGGTGACCAAGTCGCTGGATGGCTTCGACGAAATCGAAAAGTGGTACGCCGGTGGTGGTCGAGAGCGTCATGGCGAAGCGGTGAATGATCGTGTGTTGAAAGATCTGGCCGAAAACCTCGCCCGCATGCACAAGGGGCGGTGGCAGCACAGCTGCATCTACATCAAGCATGTGTTTCTGCGGGTCACCGGTGAAGGTGAGTCGGCCAAGGTCGAAATTGCCTTGATCGACCTGGAGAAGTGCCGACAGCGTATGACGGCTTATCAGGCGGCTGCACATGACATGAAGCAACTGCGTCGCCACTCGTCGTTCAGCGCTGCGGACTGGAAAAAACTTGTCTACTTTTATGAGACGGCGTTTGGCAGCGCTATCAAGGGTTTATAGCGATGAAACTAGAAATTGCACGAGGTTTGTTTTTAGTTGGAGCCTTGGCAGTTGCTACTTTGGCGGTGGCTGCCTGGGAGCAGCCTCGCACGCAGGTCCTCAGTTCAGTGAGCAGCGATGCTCACTGTCCAATTCCACGGGCAATCAAAGCCTCCTCGGCAGCGCAACCCGACCACGATCTGTTGTTGCTCATGTTCGGACTTGCTCAGGGAATGAGGCCGCAAAGTTGACCCGATTGAAACCAAAATAAAAGGCCTCGCATCTGCGAGGCCTTTTTATTGCCCGATTTCCAAGCTGCTGCTGGATCATTCCCACGCTCTGCGTGGGAATGCATCAACGGACGCTCCGCGTTCGGCCTTTGGTGGGACGCGGAGCGTCCCTGGCTGCATTCCCACGCAGAGCGTGGGAGCGAGCGTCAGCCGTGCGGTCATGCGCGTTCTTTAGCGTCGGGTTTGGCCAGCAATGTGTAGATGCACGGCAACACGAACAACGTAAACAACGTCCCGATCGACATCCCCGTAGCGATCACCGTGCCGATATCAAACCGGCTGACCGCCCCCGCGCCCGTCGCGATGATCAACGGCACCATGCCGAACACCATCGCTGCCGTGGTCATCAGTACAGGGCGAAGTCGAATCGCCGCCGCTTCCTCGACCGCTTCACGAGCCGTCAGCCCTTTTTCCTTGCGCAACAGGTTGGCGAACTCGACGATCAAAATCCCGTGCTTGCTGATTAGCCCGATCAGGGTCACCAACCCGACCTGGGTGTAAATGTTCATGCTCGACCAGCCCAGGAACAGCGGGATCAACGCGCCGCAAATCGACAGCGGCACGGTCACCAGAATCACCAGCGGGTCGCGAAAGCTTTCAAACTGCGCGGCCAGTACCAGGAAAATGATCGCCAGTGCCAGGGCGAAGGTCACCCACAGCGCACTGCCTTCCTGAACGTATTGCCGCGATGCCCCGGCATAGTCGACGGCGAAGCCCGCCGGCGCTTCTTCCCGGGCGATCTGCCGCACGACCTCGATGGCTTCGCCCATGCTGACCAGCGGTACCCCTGAAAGGATGGCCGAGTTGAGTTGCTGGAACTGGTTCAACTGCCGTGGCCGCGCACGGTCGGTCACGGTGATCAGGGTCGACAGGGCCAGCAATTCGCCCTTGGTGTTCTTCACGTAATAGTTGTTCAGCCAGTCCGGATTGTCCCGGAAGGGGCGTTCGACCTGCGCGATGACCTTGTAGCTGCGCCCCTCAATGGTGAAACGGTTGATTTCCGCCTCCCCCAGCAACGTCGCCAGCGTTCCGCCCAGGTCTTGCATGGATACACCCATCTGCGCGGCCTTGGCGCGGTCGATATCGACCACCACCTCGGGCTTGTCGAAGGCCAGGTCGACGTCGACGAAGGCGAACTTGCCGGACTCCATGGCGCGCTTTTTCACCCGGTCCATCACTTGCAGCAGCAACTCGTAATCGTTGGCGGTATTGATGACGAACTGAAACGGCAGGCCCTGGCCGGTGCCGGGCAGGGAGGGCAGGTTGAAACCGAAAATCTGCAAGCCCGGGATGCTTTCCAGTTTGGCCTGGACGTCGGGCAGGATCTGCATTTGAGTGCGGTCGCGCTCGTTCCACGGCTTGAGCAAGAAGCCGCCGATCCCTGATTGCACGCCGTTGAAACCGTTGATCTGGAACGAAGAGTAGTACTCGGGAAACGCCTTGAAGATCGTGACGAACTCGTCGGTGTAGGTGTTCAGGTAATCGAGGTTGGTCGGTTGCGGTGCGCTGGCCATCATGAAAATGATGCCCTGATCCTCGTCCGGCGCCAGTTCCGATTTGGTGAACTTGAGCAGTACCGGAATCAGGCACAGCACAATCACGGCGAACACCAGCACAACTGGCCGGGTGTTGAGCGTGCCGTGCAGCATGCTTTGATAACGACGCTTGAGGCTTTCGAAAATCAGGTCCAGGCGGTGGGCCAGGCCGCTGGGGTTTTCATCGTGACGCAGCAGCAGTGCGCACATCATTGGTGACAAGGTCAGGGCAATGATCCCGGAGATCACCACCGCGCCGGCCAGCGTCAGGGCAAACTCCTTGAACAGCGCCCCCGTCAGCCCCGTCAGAAAGCCGATCGGCGCGTAGACCGCCGCCAGGGTGATGGTCATGGAAACCACCGGCATGGCGATTTCCCGGGCGCCTTCGATGGCCGCATCGAACGGTGTCTTGCCTTCCTCGATGTGCCGGTGGATGTTTTCCACCACAACAATGGCGTCGTCCACCACCAGGCCGATGGCCAATACCATCGCCAGCAGGGTCAGCAGGTTGATCGAATACCCCATCATCTGCATGAAGAACATCACGCCGATCATCGACAACGGGATAGTAACCACCGGGATCACGACGGAACGGAATGCGCCGAGGAACAGGAACACCACCACAATCACGATCAGCACCGCCTCGAACAGGGTTTTCACCACTTCGTCGATCGAGGCCTGGATGAACAGCGTGGCGTCGTAGGCAATCTCGGCCTTGAGGTTAGGCGGCAGCTGGGCGTCCAGTTGCGGCATGATCTTGCGCACTTCCTTGATCACGTCCAGCGGGTTGGCGCCGGGCGTGGCCTTGATGCCGATGTACACCGAGGGCGTGCCGCCGAAGGAGCTGATGGTGTCGTAGTTTTCCGCGCCCATTTCAACCCGCGCCACATCACGCAACAGCACTCGACTGTCGCCATCGACCTTCAGCGGAATGGCCGCAAAGGCCTCGGCGGACTTGAGCTCGGTGTTGGCGTTGATGCTGGTCACCACGTACTCGCCTTTCACTTCGCCGGCGGCGGAGAGGAAGTTGTACTGGCGCACCGCGTTGGTCACGTCGCTGGCGCTCAAGCCGAAGCCGGCGAGTTTTACCGGGTCCAGCCACAGGCGCATGGCAAAGACCTGATTGCCGAGAATCTCGGCTTCGGCCATGCCCGGCAAGGTCGCCAGTTTCGGCTGGATGACCCGCGACAGGTAGTCGGTGATCTGCGGGTTGCTCAGCTCCTTGCTGAAGTAACTGATGTACATCAGCGCCGAGGCGTCGGCGGCTTCCTTGCTCAGTACCGGGTCTTCGGCGTCCTGGGGCAGTTGGTTCTTCACTTCGTTGGCCTTGGCCAACAGCTCGGTGAACAAACGGTCGGTGTTGGCGCCGATGCGCGCGTAGATCGAGATGACCGAGAAGTTCTGGCGACTGACCGAGGTCATGTAGTCGATCCCCTCGGCGCTGGCCAGGCTTTGCTGCATCGGTTGGGTAATGTAGCCCTGAATGGTTTCGGCGTTGGCCCCGGGGTACGCCGTCGTCACCGTGATCAGGGCGTTTTCCATTTGCGGGTATTGGCGCAGCGGCAGTTTGCTCCAGGCCTGAAAGCCCAGCAGCACAATCAACAGGCTGACCACGGTAGCGAGGACCGGGCGGCGGATGAACGGGTCGGTAAAAGCCATGGGGATTCCTTGATCAGTCCGCGCGCGGCGGACTGTTCTTCTCGGCTAGGGTCTTGTCGTCGCTGATCGCGATGTGCGCACCGTTGTCCAGTTTGATCTGGCCGGCCGTGACCACTTTTTCGCCGTTCTGCACTCCTTTGGTAACGATCACCAGCCCCTCGCGGCGTTCACCGGTTTCAACGAAACGCCGTTCGGCGACCAGGATCGGCTCGCCCTTGTCGTCCTTCTCGACGCTGCCATCTTCAGCTTTTTTCTGCGCGGCCACGTACACCGAATTGCCGTAGAGGGTGTAGGTGATCGCGCTTTCCGGTACGACGATGCGTGGCTGCGGGTTGGGCAGCAACACGTCCAGGTTGGCGAACATGCCTGGCATCAATTTGCCGTCGGGATTGGCCAGGGTGGCGCGCACTTGCACGTTACGCGTGCTGTTCTCGACTTTCGGGTTGATCGCACTGATCGTCCCGGGAAACTGCTGCGCCGGATACGCCGCGACAATGATTTGCACCGGCTGGCCGACCGCGATTTTCGGCACGGACTGCTCAGGCACGAAAAAGTCGGCGTAGAGACTGCTGAGATCTTGCAGGGTGGCAATCATGGTGCCGGTGGCGACATAGTCGCCGACGTCCACCTGGCGAATGCCGATGGTCCCGCTGAACGGCGCATGAATGCTTTTTTTGCCGAGTGCGGCCCTGAGCTGATTGACCGTAGCCTTGCTCTTTTTCAGCACGGCCGAGAGGCGATCGAACTCGCCTTTGGAAATGGCCTGGCTGCCGACCAGTTGACTGCCACGGGAGTAATCGACCATGGCCAACCCGAGATCGGCCTGAGCCGTTTCCAGCAGGGCGGTTTCCACGGCGCTGTCGAGCTGGACGATGGGCTGGCCGGCCTTGACCTTCTGTCCGGACTGGAACTGTACGTCCGTGACCGTGCCGTCAGTCTCCAGGCTCAGGTCCACCCCTTGCAGCGCCTTGAGAGTGCCGACGGTCGGCAGGCGCGCTTGCCACGGCCGCTCGATTGCCGTGGCCACGGCGACGTTGACCGGCGGCTTTGGCGCGGAGAAGCCTTGAATCATCGTGTAGATGGAGAAGGCTTTGTAAGCGGCCAGGACCAGTACAATCAGCAGCACAACACCCAACATGATCAGCATGCGGCGACGCAGCATATTTCCAGTTCCTTGGAGAAAATCAGGTGAGACAGGCAGGCACATTACCCCGAGTGCGCGGGTGATTCCAACTGCCAGAATTTACAGGCAAGCGCAAAACCTGTAGGAGCCGAGCTTGCTCGCGATAGCGGTCTATCAGTAACAACTATGCTGGATGTGCAGCCGCCATCGCGAGCAAGCTCAGCTCCTACAAGGGCCGGGTGTATCAGATGAGGTGCAGGTGGTTGTCCCAGAGCCCCGCAGGCAACTCAAGGGGTTTTGCAACAAGGTTTGTCTGGCGGCAATCGTAGTACCGGCAGCGTCCCTGCCCGGACGTCACGACAAACCCATCGGCCACCGCACCGACCCCGGCGCAATCGGGAAGTGGCGCGTCCAGGCGCACTTCGCCGCTGTCCAGGTCCCAAATGAAAAAGCGGTTGCCCCGTGGCGCGGTCAACGCCACCAGGCGCAGATCGCTGTGCACCGCGACGCTGGCGGTGTAATGCCCCATGGCCTGCAATTGATGCTCAGGCACCGGGAACGCTACGAACGGCTGGCCCGGACGCTTGATCGCCAGCAACTCCGAAGACTCGTGGGATGGCCCCATGAATTGCTGACCGGCGACGATCGTGCCGTCGCTGGCGATGCCCAGGTGGCGCACGCTGTTCATCTGTTGGGCCAGGGTTTCCTTGCTCAACAGGGTGCCGTCGCGTTGCATCAGCACCAGGCTCGGCTCCATGGCATTGAGGTTCATCTCGACCCGGCTTTCGGCCTCGGTGCGAATGCCGCCGTTGGCCACGACCAGGGTTTCCCCATCAGGCATCCACGACACCTGATGCGGGCCAAGGCCATGCGTCGAGAGTTCACCGCTGTGCACCAGCCGTTCACCTTCGAACTTATACACACCCAGCAAGCCGCGACCCGGATCGGAGGTATCGTTCTCGGTGGCGTACAGCCAGTCACCGCTCTTGTGAATCACGGCATGGCCGTAGAAGTGCCGGTTTGGCTGCGAAACGATGGTCTGCAGTAACGTGCCGTCGCGCAGGTCGATCAGGTAGCTTTCGGTGCCCGGACGACGGGCGACGAACAGCGCGATCGGCTGCGTCGGGTGATTGATGATGTCATGGCAACGCTGGCCGACCTGGGTGGCGAACACCCGGGTGCCGTCCAGCCGATAACCGACGGCGTAATGCTTGCCATCGGTATCGTCCCGCGCCGACAGCAGCAACGGGCTTTTGTCCTTTTGCTTGAACAGCGTCCAGCCGCCCAGTGTCACTGCTCCCAGCAGCAAACTACCTAAAGTCAGAGCCTGACGTCGCAGCATGGCACTCGCCCTCATCAGTCACCGTCGTTGGCGTTGAAGCCCAGTTGAATGCCCAACGCCTTGGCCAGGTCGCCTTCGTGCAGGCGATGGACAACGTTGAGGCTGTCGTAGAGATCGTTGAGCTGCTGGCGACCGGCGTCGTCTTTGAGCATTTCGGTCAGCGAGCGTTGATTGCTGGCGAACAGTTTCAGTGCGGCGGCGTAGGCAGCATCAATTTTGTCGGCCAATGGCTTTTGCTCAGCCGGCAACAGGCCGCGCAGGCCTTTGTTGTCGACGCCTTCCCACACGGTTTTGGCCGCGGCGAGGCTGGTTTCGATACCGGTCAGGGACGACTGGCTGCGCCATGCATCAGCCTGGAACGGCTGCGGCACGCCCTTGCTCTGACGGCCCATCGGCGTGCCGAGTTTTTTCTTCAAGGTGTCGATGGCGGTGACTTGTACACGCAGCAAATCGGCGATGGCTTCGTGGGAGTCGGCGTAGCGCTGGTTCGGGAACTTGCTCAATTGTGCGAGCATGCCGTCGGTGCTGTTCCAGCTTTGCAGAATCTCTTCGGCCAGCTGTTTCTGACGCTCGCCAATCGCTTTCAGCAGTGGGCAGTACTTGGCTTTTTGCGCGTCGTTGGCCACGTCTGGCTTGCTGTCGAACAGAATGTATTCATAGGCCGAGAGCCCCTGAACCACCACGCTGGACTTGGCCAGGGCCGCTGCATCGATCTGCGGCTGGGCGCTGACCAGTTGTTCGACCTGACGGCCGACCAGGTTCTTCTTGTCTGGCCAGAACTGCACCTGCCACGAACGGTTACCCTCGGCCAACGGACCGATCAGCAGCGGTTGCAGCTCGGCCCAGGCTTTCTGTGCGTGCAGGAAATCAGCGCGGGCGGTGTCGAGGTTTTCCTTGCCTTCGCAGTAGGCGAGGGCGCTGACAGCCAGTTGGCGGTCGGCTTCAACCCAGCGGGTGTAAGTCGGCAGGATCACCGACTTGGCGATGGCGGCCGATGTCACGGCTTGCGGGTCCTGCGGTGAACAGGCGCCCAGTGCGAGTGCTGCAAGGCTGGTGAACAACAGTTTGGGGCGGAACATGTCGGGCTCCCGATTCTTTATAAGTGTTTAAAGTGAGTTCAAAAATGCCAGCAACGCAGCGCGTTGTTCGGCATTGAAAGACAAAACCTGTTGCTGCGCGGCCGTCGCTTCACCGCCATGCCAGAGCACGGCTTCGAGCAGATTGCGTGCGCGGCCATCATGCAAAAACTGGGTATGGCCACTGACCGCCTGTGTCAGGCCGATGCCCCACAACGGCGGCGTGCGCCAGTCGCGGCCACTGGCCTGGAATTCGCTGCGGTTGTCGGCCAGACCGTCGCCCATGTCATGCAGCAGCAGATCGCTGTATGGGCGAATCACTTGATTGGCCAGTTCAGGTTCGGCGGCGTTGGCGGCGGTGGTGTACGTCGGTGTGTGACAGGACTGGCATCCAGCCTGATAGAACAGGTTTTTGCCGGCCAGGACGTCGGGCGCACCGACATCGCGGCGGGCCGGTACGGCAAGGTTGCGGGTGTAGAACAGCACCAGACGCAAAATGTTATCGCTGACTTCCGGCTCGCCATCGGGGCCGGTGCCATTGGGCGCCTGTTTGCAGGCGGTTTGCGCATCGGTGCAGTCATCGAAGGGTCTGAGGCTCGTCGTGAGGCCCATATCGCCGGAAAACGCGTGAACATTTTGTTGATTGAGGTTCGGTTGCCCGGCTTTCCAGCCAAATCGCCCGAGAACGGTCTTCTGTTGCACGTCATCCCAGACCTGGTTCGGACGTCCGGCGATGCCGTTTTTGGCCTTCGCCTGCGCCTCGGCATTGGCCAGGATCGTCTCCTCGGGGATCGCTTCAAGCAAGCCCAGGCCAATCATTGGCGGTGCGACACGTGCCGAGAAACGGGTGTCAGGGTGCATCGGGCCGTAGCCCAATTGAGTGATGTTCAGCCGCGGTTTACGCAGTTCAATTTCAGTGCCGTCCTTGAAACGCACCGCAACGGGCGTGTAATCAACGCGCACTTTGCCTTCCGGCGCGACACCGGGCACGGCCATGTCCTGGAGCTGCCCGCCATAGACCGGCTCCGGCACCACGCCAAGCTGCTCGATGACGTGAGCATAGGCCGGCGCATTGGGGATCGACAGGCGCACCAGCATCGACACGGCGTTCGGCGCATCCGGCGTCGGCGGATGGCCGCGACCGTCCTTGATGTGGCAGCCCTGACAGGCATTGGTGTTGAACAACGGGCCGAGGCCGTCACGGGCGGTGGTGGTCGACGGCGCGATCACCCAGGGGCTGCGGAAGAAACTGTTGCCGACGCTGAAGTCCACGCGCCGTGACGGCGGCAGATTGGCGGACGGCAGGGAAAACGAGTTCTGATCGGTCTTGCGTACGGTCGCGCTGCCACCGGAACGGGCTTCACCGGGTTCGGCCTTGGTAAAACGCGGGGCGTCATCGCAGGCACTCAGGCCCAGGGCCAGCAACAGTGCGGACAAGCGAAGAGGCAGCGGGGGCATCAGACATCCTGCAAGGCGAGCAAAACAAGGGCGCAAAGTCTAACAGGGGATGGGAATTTGAATAAGAGGAATTATCGTTTGCTTGATCTGGCGCAGGGTGATCGTTCCCACGCTCTGCGTGGGAATGCCTCAACGGACGCTCCGCGTTCGGCTTTTGGTGTGACGCGGAGCGTCACGGGCTGCATTCCCACGCAGAGCGTGGGAACGATCGGATCGGTGGTTGGCAGGTATGAAAAAGGCGACCCGAACAGACTGTGTGAAAACCTAGCAATCTGCGCAAAGCTCAAAGAAAATGCTCCGTATCGAAAGATACGGAGCATTTTTCGTTATGGCTTACATCCAAGGTGAGTCCCGTAGCCAGACCAGTCTGTTCCCGGTCTCGCTGGAAGAACTGATCCCCGAGGATCATCTCGTTCGGGTTATTGACCTGTACGTCGCCAAGCTGGATCTGGTGCAACTGGGCTTTGATAAAGCGCTGCCCAAAAGCACAGGTCGTCCTTCTTATGATCCTGCCGATCAGCTCAAGCTCTACCTCTATGGCTATTTTCAGCGGATTCGCTCATCGCGGCGTCTCGAAGCCGAGTGCCAGCGCAACATCGAAGTGATGTGGCTGATCAACCGGCTTAAGCCCGACTTCAAGACCATCGCCGACTTTCGCAAAAACAACAAATCCGCCTTTGTGGCGACGTGCGGTGCCTTCGTCCGGTTTTGCCGCATGGCCGGTCTGATCGCAGGAGACTTGGTGGCCATCGACGGCAGCAAGTTTCAGGCAGTCGCTTCCTCGCGGCGCCATATGAACCTCAAGCAACTCAAGCGTCAGGAAGAAAAACTGGATAAGCGCATCGCTCAGTATCTGGCCGAACTGGATGAGGCTGACAGGCTCGATGCGGGAGAGGTGATTGATCGCGGCGCGATCAAAACAGCACTGGTGCAGCTTAAAGTTCGCCAGCAGGACAATCAGAGCTGCCAAGCGCTGATGAACTCGATGGGCCTGGAGCAGTTCAACACCCACGAAAGCGATGCCCGAATGATGCGCACGCCCAAGGGGCCGCGTGTGTCCTATAACGTGCAGAGCGCCGTGGATGCCAAGCATTGCCTGATTCTGCATCATGAGGTTACCCAGGATGGCGACGACCGCAAGCAACTCGAACCAATGGCTAAAGCCGCCAAAGAACAGCTGGAACAAGATGCCCTGACCGTGACTGCCGATGCCGGCTACTCCAACGGCCAGCAGTTTCAGGCCTGCGAGGAGGCTGCGATTACCGTTTATGTGCCGCCCAACCGCTCGGTCAATCCTGGTGGTGAGGACTTTTTTGAGCGCAAAGACTTTATCTACGAAGCCGAACACGATCGTTATCAGTGCCCGGCAGGCAAGTGGTTAACGCTCAAACAGCGCCACAAGGGCGATCGGATCTATCAGGCAGATGTCAGCGACTGCGCCGCCTGCCCGCTCAAATCCCAATGCACTGGCGCTCAGCGCCGCTACGTCTCACGCCACGCCCATGAAGAAGCCTTTGAGCGAATGGAGCAACGAATGCTGGCCCATCCGCAGATGATGGCCAACCGAAGATCCATTGTTGAGCACCCCTTCGGCAACCTGAAGCAATGGCTGTTTGGCAATGCTCGCTTCCTGTTGCGTCAACTGGAGGGCGCGAGAGCGGAAATGGCCTTGGCAGTGAGTGCCTACAACCTAAAACGCGCAATTAGTGTGCTCGGGGCCCGCCAATTGATGGCGTTAATGGGCTGAAAGGCTTTTTTCGCCTGTCGCCCGCACCAAAACAAACGCCCCGAACAAGTCGGGGCGTTTGTTGGGCCGGCCTTCAGCGCGTTTTCACACAGTCTGCGAAGGTCGCCTTTTTCAGTCAGCCAGCGTTGATCAGAATTCGTGATCAGCGTTGTCCGGGTTCAGGTCGCTGATACCCAGCGAGCCAGCAGCGGCTTCGATCGCGCCAGTCTGCTTGACCAGGGAAGCGATCGCGTCACGCACGATCTGATTGCCCGCGGTGTTGCCAGCGGCGATCAGTTGGTCGTAGTGCTCGCCTTTGTTGGCGTGATCAACCATGACCTGAAGCTTGGCTTCGGTCGCGGCCAGATCGGCTTTCAGAGTGGTGTCGGCAGCCGGGTCGGCTTTGGCCACCAGGGACGACAGGCTGGCGCCGGTCATTTTGGTGCCGTCGGCGCGGGTGTATTCGCCCAGGTACACGTTACGAATGCCTTTGGCATCGTAGAAGTGCGAGTTGTGGGTGTTGTCGCTGAAGCAATCCTGTTCGTCTTCCGGGGAGTTGGCTTCCAGGGAAACCTTCATGCGCTCGCCCGCCAGTTCGCCCAGGGACAGGCTGCCCATGCCGAACAGCATTTTGCGCAGGCCGGATTCAACCGGTTCGGCTTCCAGCGTGGCGCGGTAGTTGTCAGCCACGTTTGGCTTCCAGTTACCGACCATTTCTTCCAGATCGCTGACCAGCAGTTGGGTCACGGACTTCAGGTAAGCGCGACGACGGTCGTTGTGACCACCGGTTGCGCCTTTGCCTTCCAGGTAGTCGGAAGCAGGACGGTTGCCGGCGCCAGGGCCAGTGCCGTTCAGGTCCTGGCCCCACAGCAGGAACTCGATGGCGTGGTAGCCGGTGGCGACGTTAGCCTCGGAACCACCCAGCTCGTTCAGGCTGGCGAGTTTTGCCGGGGTGATGTCTTTCACGTCGACCTTGTCTTCGCCGATCTGGACTTCAGTGTTGGCGATGATGTTGGCCGTGGCGCCCGGGTTACCCAGTGCGTGTTCGTAGGATTTGTCGACGTAGTCGATCAGGCCTTCGTCCAGTGGCCAGGAGTTAACCTGACCTTCCCAATCGTCGATGATGGTGTTGCCGAAGCGGAACACTTCACTCTGCAGGTAAGGAACGCGGGCAGCGACCCAGGCAGCCTTGGCGGCTTTCAAGGTGTCGGCGTTCGGCTTGGCGAGGAAGGCGTCGACGGCGGTTTGCAGGGTTTTCGCGGTGGATTCGGCATCGCTGTATACGGCGAAGACGATGTCGGCGTAGTGCGCGACAACGGCTTTGGCGGCGGCTTCATCGACTTTGCTGACAGCGGCAGGCGCAGCCGCTGGAGCAGCGGCAGCGCTGGCGACTGGTGTAGGCGCTGGCGCTGCCGTGGTCTTGTCTTTGCCTTCGCCACAACCGGCGAGGGAAATAGCGATGGCCAACAGACTGGCGGTAGCCAGAGGCATACGAATCATGGTGAACATCCTGCTTCAAGAGGGGGTGGAAGGGCGCTTCACGCGCGCAAAACTGCGACATAATGCAAATCTTTCGCATTATGTGTAAAGGGTTGCAGGTGGAAATATTTCTTATTCACACGGGGTTGTGTCGTGGATCAAAAGAAACGCAGCCTCGTTTCACTCGACAGCTGCTACACAGCTGCTACAGAAGCACGGGGGCCCATGTAGGAGCTGTCGAGTGAAACGAGGCTACGATTTTCGAATCTCTACAAATCTACAAAATGGCCGCGTTACTGCGCTGGGCCTGTTTCAGGTAGGCGCTCAACTCACGTGCCGGCAAGGGTTTGCTGTAGTGATAGCCCTGACCTTCGTGGCAGCCTTCGGAGATGATATAGGCCTCTTGCTCGGCGGTTTCCACGCCTTCGGCAATGACCTGCATGCCCAGACTCTTGCCCAACTGGATAATCGCTCGAACGATGGTTGCATCGTCGTCGTCATCGAGCAGGTCTTGCACGAAGCTCTTGTCGATCTTGATTTTGTCCAGCGGCAGGCTTTTCAGATAGCTCAGTGACGAATAGCCGGTGCCGAAGTCATCGATGGCGATCAATGCGCCGGAGCGGCGCAGGCTCAGCAGGTGTTGGGCGGCGGTGCTGATGTCTTCCATGAGGCCGGTTTCGGTCACTTCCAGTTCCAGGCTGCGCTGTGGCAGACGGTACATTTGCAGCAGGTTATTGACCACTCGCGGCAACTCGGCGTGGTGCAATTGCACGGTGGACAGGTTGACCGCCATGCGCAGGTCGGGGAAGCCCTGGTCGTGCCATTCACGCAGCTGTTTGCAGGCCTGATCCAGCACCCATTCGCCTATGGCAATGATGGTGCCGTTTTGCTCGGCCAGCGGAATGAACAGATCGGGCGGTACCAGGCCATGCTCGGGATGTTGCCAGCGAATCAACGCTTCGACGCCCACCACCCGGTGGTCGCGGTAACTGATTTGGGGTTGGTAGACCAGGTAGAACTGATTGCGCAGCAGTGCGTCGCGCAGGTCTTTTTCCAGTTCACGACGGCGGCGCATCTCGGTGTCGACGCTGGCAATGTAGAACTGATAGCGATTGCGTGAGCGCGTCTTGGCCAGGGTCATGGTCTGTTCGGCTTTTTGCAGCAGCTTCTCGGTGCTGTCGCCATCCTCGGGAAACAAGGTGATGCCAATGGTCGCGCGCAGGCGTATTTCCTGATGATCGAGGGCAAACGCCGCTTCCAGGTCATCGAGAATGCTTTGCGCCAGTTCGGCGGCTTCGTAGGGTTGTTCGATATCGGCCTGGACCAGGGCGAACTGGTCGCCGCCCAGACGGGCGAGGGCGCCGAGGCGGCCACTGTGAGCCCGCAACCTGTCAGCCAGGGCCAATAGCAATTGGTCGCCGGTCTGATAGCTGAATTGTTCGTTAATGCCTTTGAAGTCATCCAGGCCCACCACCAACACCGCGACCCGACGCTGCAATTTGCCGGCGTCGACCAGGATCTTGTCCAGCTGATGCTGCAATTGCTGGCGATTTGGCAGGCCGGTGAGGAAGTCGTACTGGGCCATGCGCAACAGGCTGTTTTCCGCTTCGTGGCGCAGGTGAGTGTTGCGTTCGATGGATTCGAGCAACTGGTTGGCGGTGTTGATCCAGATCCCCAGTTCGTTCTTTTCGTGGCCCTTGAGCTGCGGGATTTTGTGTTCGCTGGGGCGATCCGGGTTGATTTCGGTCAGGTGTTCGATAATCCGCGACAGCGGTTTGGTCAGCAGCCAGTGATAGACCAGGTACAGCACCAGGCCCATGGCCAAGGCGCGCAGCACGCCGGAAATGAAGATGATCACCGAGTTGACGATGAAGCCCTGCCCGTAGGTGGCGGTATCGAGGGTGATGCTCAGGTCGCCGTAATATTCACTGTAAGGGCCGCGACCTACCAGTTGGGTGGTGAAGGTGCGTTCCTTGCCGAGGATCAGGTCGGTCAGCCAGCGACTGTTTGAATGCTGCAATTCGCGGGTTTTTTGCGCGAGCATGGCTTCGTTGGGGTGGCCGATGGAGGCCTGGCGCACGGCGTCGTCCTGGAACAGGCCTTCGATCACTTGCATGCCCATTTCCCGGTCCAGGCTGTAGACCGCCTGGGTCGAGGGGTCGCGGAACATGTCGAGGATGCGTTCGGCGTCATTGGCCACGGCCTGGCGCGTCTTGTAGGCATCGAAGACGATTTGCGCACAGCTCAAGACCACGCCGACGATCAATGCCGACAGGAGCACGACCCGGAGCAACTTCACCGACAAGCTGTTCTTGAGTTCCAGCTTCAAAGGGTTATTCCTTGTTCCGTGCGGGTAGCATCAAGTTGCCATGAGTATTGGCAATCCTGTGTTTGCAGTCAAAGGGACAATCAATCACAGGGGGTTTTTGCCTGTGGGCTTGGCCGATATGCAGTTGCCTGGGGTATTTGTCCGATTAGTACTGTGTCGGTAGTTGGGTCCTTCAACTTGAGGGGGATGGGGACTATTTTTCCTTTTGGTTGATGTTAGACGGGTGTGGCGTTGGGGCAAGGGGTTGATCGCTGGTTTCATCGTCCGATTTTGGCTTGATTTTTTTGGGGGCGCGTTGAGGCTGTGGGGGGGGTACATATCCGTTGCTGCGGTAACGGCTACTTATGGTTTCGCCCTGACGGTCGACTCCCTTTGGCAAACGCCCCAAAGGAAGCAAAGGTCTCGCCCCGGCGTCCGGCCCCTCGCTGGGGCTCGGCGTTCCTTCGCTCCGGTATTCATCCGGGGACACTGCCCTCCGGTCGGCTTCGCTTCGACCTACATGCAGCGTGTTCGACTGCGTCGAACGGCGCTGCGCGCCACTCCCCGGATGAACACCTCCACTCAGCCTCCCGAAGGGGCGGGTGGATCAAGATCAAAAGCTGTAGGCGAGCTAACGCTCGGCCTGATGAGTGGTGAGGGGCAAGAGCAGATGTGGGTTGTTTTGCTTTTTGTGGGAGCGGGCTTGCCCGCGAAGGCGGCCTGACAGCCATCCAATTTCTAGCAGGTGTACCTAGTCTCTGTAGGAGCCGGGCTTGCCCGCGATGGCGGTCTGGCAGCCAACCAATCTCTAACAGGTGTGCATCAATTGATCGTTCCCACGCTCCGCGTGGGAATGTCGCCGGGGACGCTCCGCGTTCCATTTTTGTGTGTTGAAAGATGTGTAAGAAACGCAGTGCTTTCCCACGCATTTTTCAGGTTGCCGGGTAGGAAGCAGTCTCTCTAACCTCTGGCTGTCGCTGAAAATTCAGCGACCGGGTGTGAGAGCCCGGCAACTTATGGTCATCCAGTGTCTGTACACGCATAATCGCCGCCAGCTTATTCGCTGCCGGCAAATGCGTTATGGCGGCTGTGTGCGGGCGGACTTCGGTCCGGCCGGGTGTCCATAACCGGTCTTCTCACCTCGCACATAGCTGCCACCTCTTCGCCGTGTGAGAAGCGGCGAGTGGAGGCTCCAACGCTGGAGAAATGCTCAATGGACAAATTAATTCCCGATCCACCCTTCAACACCACCACCCCAACCGCCGAAGACACCCAATCCGAAGCACTCCTCCGAGACCGCGAAGCCATAAAACGCGCCCTCGACTACTACCTCGATCCCCCGTCCCAATACACCGAAAAACCCCGCCGCCCCAGCACGATGTTTCTGGTCGCCCCCAACATGGACACCGAAAGCCTCCTGGCCCAGGCCTGCGAGTCACTGGCCTCCGCCAGCGTCATGACCAGTGATTTCGCCGCGAACCTGATCGGCCCGCAGAGAAACACCGTGCTGGCGATCCAGCAGATCATCATGCTGGCCGAGTTGGCAGTGAACCGAGCCTTGGATAACGTTGACCCTCAAGCGACCTGACATTCTCCTGGCGAAAAAAACCCGGCAAAAGCCGGGTTTTTTTGACTGGCGTCGAGATTAAGCGGTGAAGGTTTTGCCTTCGAACTGCTCAGCCACGAATTTCCAGTTGACCAGGTTCCAGAACGCTTCGACGTATTTCGGACGAACGTTGCGGTAGTCGATGTAGTAGGCGTGTTCCCAGACGTCGCAGGTCAGCAGCGGGGTGTCGCCGTTGGTCAGCGGGTTGCCGGCGCCGATGGTGCTGGCCAGGGCCAGGGAACCGTCAGCCTTTTTCACCAGCCAGCCCCAACCGGAACCGAAGGTGCCGATGGACGTCTTGCTGAACTCTTCCTTGAACTTGTCGAACGAACCGAAAGCCGCGTTGATGGCTTCAGCCAGCGCGCCGGTAGGTTGACCGCCGGCGTTTGGCGCCAGGCAGTTCCAGTAGAAGGTGTGGTTCCAGACCTGAGCGGCGTTGTTGAAGATACCGCCCGACGAAGATTTAACGATTTCTTCCAGGGTCTTGCCTTCGAACTCGGTGCCTGGCACCAGGTTGTTCAGGTTCACGACGTAGGTGTTGTGGTGCTTGTCGTGGTGGTATTCCAGAGTTTCCTTGGAAATGTGCGGCTGCAGGGCATCGTGTGCGTAAGGCAGCGGCGGCAATTCGAAAGCCATGATGATTCTCCTAGTCAGGTCAGTTGCGGTGAGCGCAAGGCCGATCACGGGCGGCCAGACAAGCGCCGGGGAGTTTGTACTCTTTGCGGCGCAGGGAATCGGATCATAGCACCGGGGGTGCGGCATAACCACGCAACAACTGTGTGGAATAGAGGTTCCAGAGCCTTTTGGAATAATCAGCCTGCAACAATTAATTGAAACGCCACCGCAAACATCATCACCGCGACCAGCAGGTCGAGTATCCGCCATGTACTTGGCCGGGCCAGCCACGGCGCCAGCCACGCCGCGCCCAGCGCCAGGGTGAAAAACCACAGCAACGACGCACTCGCCGCGCCCACCACATAAGCACCGGGCTCGGTTTGTTGCGCCCCGAGAGAGCCGATCAGCAACACCGTATCCAGATAAACGTGCGGGTTGAGCAGGGTGACGGCCAACGCACTGAGCATGACGGCACGCAGTGAGCGAACGGTCTGGTTTTCACTCTGTTGCAGGCTTTGTTTCGAGCAGGCCCGGCGCAGTGCCTGGCTGCCGTACCAAATCAGAAACACCGCGCCACCCCAGCGGGCGACCGCCAGCAGTGTCGGATTTTGCGCCAGGACCGTCGCGAGGCCGAAGACTCCGGCCGCCACCAACAATGCATCGCAGACCACGCACAGCGCTGCCACCGGCAGGTGATGTTCGCGTCGAAGACTTTGCGCGAGCACAAACGCATTCTGAGTGCCGATCGCCATGATCAGTCCAGCGGCGACCAGCAGGCCGTTTACATAACTTTGCCACATACGTCATTACTCCCCGTTGGCCGCGAGATCGCGCAATACTTGCAGGGCACGTTCAGCATCGGCCTGACCGACGAACAGGTGGTCGTGGTAGTAACCTGCGATCACGTTGCAGCTGATGCCGGCCTTGCCTAAAGCGGTGGCGAACGCGGCAGTCAGGCCAACTGCTTCCAGCGCCGAGTGCACATTCAAGGTGATCCAGGCCGCGACATAGTCGAAGCTGAAACCGGCCTGTTCGGCGTGGGAGCGCTCCAGAATCACGGTCAGACCTTCCTGCTCGCGAAAGCTGCCGACGATCTCAAGGCCAGTCGGCAACGTGCCGTCGCGCAGGGTGCAAAACACGTATTCGCCGGCGTTGAGTTGCGGGCTCATGCTGCGCAGCAAGGTTGCCAATGAAGTTTCACCAGCCATGTCGGTATTCCTTGTTCAAAAGTGCTTGTCGGGCATTCTGGGCTGCTAACCTGTATAAGAAAAACCAATCATGCTGATCGCTCATTAGGAAAACTGATGTTCGACTATAAATTACTCTCTGCCCTGGCTGCCGTTATCGAGCAGGCCGGGTTCGAACGGGCCGCGCAGGTGCTTGGCTTGTCGCAATCGGCGATCTCCCAGCGCATCAAGTTGCTGGAAGCGCGGGTCGGCCAACCGGTGCTGGTGCGGGTTACGCCGCCAGCCCCGACTGAAATCGGTCGGCGCTTGCTCAACCATGTGCAACAAGTGCGGCTGCTGGAGCGTGACTTGCAATCCCAGGTGCCGGCGCTGGACGAAGAAGGCCTGCCGGAACGTCTGCGAATTGCATTGAATGCCGACAGCCTGGCCACGTGGTGGGCGCAAGCGGTGGGCGATTTTTGCGCCGAACAACACTTGCTGCTGGATCTGGTGGTCGAGGACCAGACCGTCGGCCTCAAACGCATGCGTGCCGGTGACGTGGCGGCGTGTGTCTGCGCCAGTGAGCGCCCGGTGGCCGGTGCTCGCAGCGTTCTGTTGGGGGCCATGCGTTATCGGGCATTGGCCAGCCCGGCGTTCATCGCCCGGCATTTCCCGCAAGGCGTTCGTGCCGATCAACTGGCGAAAACCCCGGCGCTGGTCTTTGGCCCGGACGATTTCCTGCAACATCGTTACCTTGCTTCGGTGGGGGTTGATGGCGGTTTCGAACACCATTTATGCCCCTCGTCAGAAGGCTTCATTCGTTTGACCGAGGCCGGACTCGGCTGGGGGCTGGTGCCTGAATTACAGGTGCGCGAGCAACTGGAGCGCGGTGTATTGGTCGAGCTTTTGCCAGATAAGCCCATCGATGTGCCGCTGTACTGGCATCATTGGCGTAATGGCGGTCAGCTTCTGGGGTTGCTGACGGACCAATTGGTGCGTTCGTCGAAGCAATGGCTGGTGCCGTTGGACTGACGGGCAGCGTCAAGACTCACGAATCAGGCAAAACGAAAGACATCGGAGCACTACATGAAAATTCTGGTCACCGGCGCAAGCGGCTTCATCGGCGGACGCTTTGCGCGTTTCGCGTTGGAGCAGGGCCTGGACGTGCGGGTCAACGGTCGCGGGGCCGAAAGCGTCGAACATCTGGTGCGCCGTGGCGCCGAGTTTATTCAGGGCGATTTGAGCGACCCGGAACTGGCGCGCGACCTGTGTTCAGATGTCGAGGCCGTGGTCCATTGCGCGGGGGCGGTGGGGCTGTGGGGACGTTATCAGGACTTTCATCAAGGCAACGTCCAGGTCACTGAAAACGTGGTTGAAGCCTGCCTGAAACAGCGCGTTCGACGCCTGGTGCACTTGTCGTCGCCGTCGATCTACTTCGACGGTCGCGACCACTTGGGGTTGACCGAAGAACAGGTGCCCAAGCGTTTCAAGCACCCCTACGCTGCGACCAAATTTTTGGCCGAGCAAAAGGTTTTCGGTGCCCAGGAGTTTGGCCTCGAAACCCTGGCCCTGCGTCCGCGTTTCGTCACCGGCGCAGGTGACATGAGCATCTTCCCACGCCTGCTGAAAATGCAGCGCAAAGGCCGCTTGGCGATCATCGGCAACGGCCTCAACAAGGTCGACTTCACCAGCGTGCACAACCTCAACGAAGCGTTGCTCAGCAGTTTGCTGGCCAGCGGCTCGGCATTGGGCAAGGCCTACAACATCAGTAATGGAACGCCGATTCCGTTGTGGGATGTGGTCAATTACGTCATGCGCAACATGGAAGTCCCACAAGTCACGCGCTACCGTTCCTACGGTTTGGGTTACACCGTCGCGGCACTCAACGAAGGTGTGTGCAAACTGTGGCCGGGGCGTCCCGAGCCGACGTTGTCGCGGCTGGGCATGCAGGTCATGAACAAAAATTTCACCCTGGACATCAGCCGCGCCCGGCATTATCTGGACTACGATCCGAAAGTCAGTGTCTGGGCCGCCCTCGATGAATTCTGCAGTTGGTGGAAGGCTCAAGACCTGCGTTGACGTCGCGCTAGTCGTCTGCCCGCACTGAACCGAGTTGGGAGTAGGGAGTCAATCGGTGCGGCAGTGGGGTTTATACTCGCCGCATAAAGCCATCACCGCGTTTCACAAAGGTTGACTCAATGTCCATGCGTAACGATGCCAACGACGATTTTGATGATGTACCGAGCCTGCGCGCCGACAGCCTCGACGATGATGATTTTGCGCCTACCGCTCGCACCAGCGTGCATTCGCGGCCGGCACCGGTGGTCAAGGTCAAGAGCGCCAGCACCGGCGCGCTGTGGGCATTGGTCGGCGCCTTGTTTTTTGCCTTTGCCGGCCTTGCCTGGTGGAGCTTTCAGCAGATCTCGCTGATGGAACAACAACTGGTGGCCACCCAGGAAAGTTTCGCGCGTATCAGTGAGGAAGCGGCGGGGCGCTTGCAGGACATTTCCGGCAAGGTCGTTGCCAGCCAGACCAACGTCACCAGCGACAGCGAAGCGCTGAAACTGCAAATCAAAGACCTGGAAAACAAGCTGCTGGATCAAGGCAAGCAGCAACAAGGCGTAGTCGGTCAGGCCTCGGATCTGGACAAGCGCCTGGCGCAGATGACCGCGCAAACCAGCGATCTGGATAAGCGTCTGGCGCAACTCACCACCCAGCACACCGAACAACAGGCGGCCAATACGCAATTGCAGGCGCAGCTCAAATCGCTGAGCAGCGAATTGACCGCACTGAAAAGTGCCCCGGCGGACACCAGCAAAGTCGAGGCCGAACTGAAAAGCCTTGGCGCCGACGTCGCCGCGCTGAAAAAACAAGGCAACCCAAGTGCAGCCATTGATCGTCTGGAACAAGACATGGTTGTGCTCAAAAGCCTGCAGGACAACCGCCCGGCCGTTGCGCAAGGTTCCACCAATACCGCTGAGTTCGACGCGTTCCGCGGCCAGGTCACCCGCAACATCAACACCCTTCAGGCCCAAATCCAGAACCTGCAGCAGCAGCTTCGCGCCCGGCAATAAACCTCAGGCAACCTTGTAGCAGCTGTCGAGCCCCGGCGAGGCTGCGTTCGGCTGCGAAGCAGTCGTCAATCCGATCAACTCGGTCTACCTGAAGCACCGAGTCGGTAGATTTTGCGACTGCTTCGCAGCCGGTCGCAGCCTCGCCGGGGCTCGACAGCTGCTACGGGTCTGGGTGTATCTCCCATTGCCGTCTACGCTCTTGAAACATCGACAAGAACGAGGGATGCACAATGGGGGTTTTGCACAAATTGACCTTGATGGGCGCAATGCTGCTTCTGTGCTTGGGCCAGGCTTTCGCTGCCGGCACCGAAAAAGAAGACAGCCAGGCTGCCAGGGCCTTGCTGGAGAAAGCCCTGGCCTATTACCACGACAATGGCGACAAGGCCCTCGCGGCGTTCAGCCGTCAGGGCGAGTTTGTCGACAAGGAACGCTACGTGTTTGTGGTAGATACCAAAGGCGTAATGCTCGCCAGTGGTGGGCCGTCTGCGGCGTTGATCGGACGGAACGTGACCGAGACGCTCGGGCCAGACTTGCAGAAAGCCTTCAAGGACGCCTTGAAAGTACCGGAGGGCAATGGCATCCAGGAGGCTGAATACCGCTGGCAGAACTGGGCCGACGGCAAGGTCGAGCTCAAGCATGTGTTCTATCAGCGCGTGGGGGCGCGAATCCTCGCGGTCGGTTACTACCTGCCACGGGCGTCGGCGGAGCAGGCCATGGCGCTGCTGAACAAAGCCGCGACCGATCTGGCCAAGGACGAGAAGGGTACGCTGACCGCCATCAACTCCCTCAAGGGCGGTTACTTGCAGGATGACCTGTATGTATTCGTCGTCGACCTGGACACCCAGCGTTATGTGGCTCACGGCACCAATCTGCGGCTGATCAATACCGACTTCAGCAAGATCAAGGACCCGGACGGCAAACCGGTGGGCGAGCCGATCCTGGCGTTGATGGCCAAACAGGATTATGGCGAATACGCATACCGCTGGAAAAACCCGGTGACCGGCAAGGTTGAAGACAAGCATGCCTACCTTAAAAAGGTCGGGCACTTCCTGGTGGCTGTCGGGTATTACAGCCCTTGAATCTCAGTGACTGATAAACCGCTATCGCGGGCAAGCCCGCTCCCACGGTTGACCGCGTTCTCTGGAACAACTCGGTCTATTGTGGGAGCGGGCTTGCCCGCGATGGCCGCGACTCGGTCTACTACCGAACCTTATCCTCTCGCCCGCGCAACAACATATTCGGCATGGCAATCGCCGCCGCCAGCCCCAGCAGCGACACCGCCGCACTGACCATCAGCAAATGCCTGAAGGTCAGCAACAGTTCGGCGCGCAAGGCGTTTTGCGCATCCCCCGGCGCGGCGTTCAGGCCGTCGAGCAAGACATTGCCCGAGCTGCCCTCGGCAATCAGCGATGAACCGGCAATGTGGGCAAAACTGGAATCCTGCAACAGTGCCAGCAACAGTGCCGACATCAACGCCACTCCCACCGCGCCGCCCAGTGAGCGGAAGAGATTGGTGGTGCTGGTGGCAACGCCGATATCACGCTGCTCCACCGAATTCTGCGTGCCGACCAATGACGTCGGGAATTGCATGCCACTGGCGATCCCGCACAGCAACATGAACAGGCTACTGAGCCAAAAGGCCTGGGGCGGGCTGAACGCCATACCCAGGATCGCCATCGGCATGAGTGCAGCGCCCGTCAGGATCATCGGTTTGTAGCGCCCGGTGACGGAGGTCCGGCGTCCGGCAAAGTACGCACCAATCGGCAAACCCATGGCCAGTGGCAACAAGTGCAGCGCGGCGCTGTCGGCCCCGGCGCCGGTGACGCTCTGGAAGCGCAGCGGCATCAGCACGATCAACGAGATCGCCTGGAAGCTGGTGAAGAA
Organism: Pseudomonas sp. B21-040; assembly: GCF_024748695.1. Taxonomy (NCBI): domain Bacteria; kingdom Pseudomonadati; phylum Pseudomonadota; class Gammaproteobacteria; order Pseudomonadales; family Pseudomonadaceae; genus Pseudomonas; species Pseudomonas sp. B21-040. Next base: position 5,289,808 of record NZ_CP087176.1, on the reverse strand, counting down.
AATCGTGCACCAGCAAAAAATGGCATTGCGGTTGGCGAACAAGTGCATCGGCAGCAAGGGCTCACGCGCTCCACGCTCATGCCAGACGAACAGCGCCAGTACCAACACCGCAGACCCGAACAAGGCCAGCACTTCGGCGCTGCGCCACGAATGACCCTGACCCACCTGAGTGATACCCAGCAGCAACGCCGTCAAACCGATGATCATCAGCAGCGTGCCGAGGTAATCAATGATGGGTTTGCGCTGTGGCACCGGCAGCCCGACGAGTGTGCGATTGGCCACCAGCCAGGCACCGAGGCCCAGCGGCAGATTGATCAAAAACACCCAGCGCCAGGACAAGTACTCGGTCATGTAACCGCCAAGCACCGGGCCGGCGACGCTCGCCACCGCGTACATGCTGCTGAAATAGCCTTGATAACGACCACGCTCCCGAGGCGGCACGATGTCGCCGATGATCGCCTGGCTGACCGAAATCATCCCGCCCGCGCCGATGCCTTGAATGATCCGCGCCAGCACCAGTTGCTCCATGCTTTGGGCCATGCCGCAAAACAACGAAGCGAGGGTGAACAGCCCCATGCCGAACAGCATCAGCTTGCGCCGACCATACAAATCGCCGAGCTTGCCGTAGATCGGCACCGCCACTGTCATCGCCACCATGTACCCGGAAATCACCCAGGCCAGCAGGCTGACGTCCTTGAACTGCGCGGAAATCGCCGGCATCGAGACGGCGACGATGGTCTGGTCCAGCGCGCCGAGAAAAATCGCCAGCATCAAGGCGATCAGCACGCTGCGAATGGCTGGCTTGGGCGTGTCAGGCTGGTTGAGATTGGTCACGGTAAAACCTGCGGGCAGTGATGGATCCGCAAGGGGCAAGGCGAGCGGGGATGCTCGCCAGTGTACAGGGTGTGTTATCCATTTTTCCCGCGACGCGGGAAAAATGGATAACACACCCTGCGATAGCAAGCTATTCGATAGCCTCGTATGGAAGCCCGACGTAATTTTCTGCAATGGTTTTTCTACCCGCTTCAGAGCCGACAAAGTAGTCCAGCTCCGACTCGCTGATGCGTTGACTGAACGCGTCATGCTCGTCGAAGCGGTGCAGCATCGACGTCATCCACCAGGAAAACCGTTCGGCTTTCCACACCCGGCGCAGGCAGATCTCGGAGTATTTTCCCAGCAAATCCACGCGTCCTTGCTGGTAAACCTTCAACAGAATATTGAACAGCGTGCTGACGTCACTGGCCGCCAGGTTCAGGCCCTTCGCGCCGGTGGGCGGGACAATGTGCGCCGCGTCGCCGACCAGGAACATCCGCCCGTATTGCATTGGCTCGACCACAAAGCTGCGCAGCGGCGCGATGCTTTTTTCGATGGACGGGCCGGTCACCAGCGCGTCGGCGAGGGCGGTCGGCAGCCGCGATTTGAGCTCATCCCAGAAGCGCTGGTCCGACCAGTCCTGCACCTGATCCTCGACCGGCACCTGGAGGTAATAACGGGTACGGGTAGACGAACGCATGCTGCACAGCGCAAAACCACGTTCGTGACGGGCATACACCAACTCTTCGTGCACCGGTGGCGTGTCGGCGAGAATGCCGAGCCAGCCGAACGGATAGACCCGCTCGAACACCTTGAGGCAGTCGTCGGGGATCGATTGGCGTGCCACGCCATGGAAGCCGTCGCACCCGGCGATGTAGTCGCAATCGAGGCGATACGTCTGGCCATCCTTCTCGAAGGTCACGAAAGGTTCGTCGCTTTTCATGCCGAGCGGGACGACATTGCCGGCCTCGTAAATCGTCTGCGCACCGGCCTCCCGACGAGCGGCCATCAGGTCGCGGGTGACTTCGGTCTGGCCATACACCATCACGGTTTTGCCCCCGGTCAGGGCGTGCAGGTCGATGTGTACTTGGCGGCCGTCGAGCGCCAGTTCGAAACCGGTGTGCACCAGTCCTTCGGCGTCCATTCGCTGCCCGACACCGGCCTGACGCAACAGCTCTACCATGCCTTGTTCAAGGACGCCGGCACGGATTCGACCGAGCACATAATCCGGGCTCTGGCGTTCAAGGATGAGGGTGTCGATACCGGCGTTGTGCAGCAACTGGCCGAGCAGCAAACCGGACGGACCGGCGCCAATGATGGCGATTTGGGTTTTCAGCGTTTTCATTGTTGTTATGGCTCGCAAGCTCCACGCGACCAGAGCCGGTGAATTATTTTTATGGATCGAGTGCTTGCATTTTTCCCTTGCGAGTCTGTCAATTGAAGGTGAAAACTGAGCCGATATCTGTACATTCTGCCAATCGGTGCGATTATCGCCCGTCACCTGAAGCCTGGATTGAAGTGATGAACAAGCCTGACCTGCCTTCGATTCCAGTGTTCAAGCTCTACGGTGAAAGCCTGGACTGGCCGACCCCGGACTTGCTGCACTGCGAAACCATTTCCAAACGCAGCCGCGAACACCAATGGGAAATCAAACCCCACCGCCACGCCGATTTGTGCCAGTTACTCTTCGTCTTCAAAGGTCAGGCAGAGCTTGAAATCGAAGGTAAACGCACGCAACTGACTGAGCCTGCCATCCTGATCCTGCCGCCATTGTCGGTGCACGGTTATCGGTTTTCCGAGGACGTCGAAGGGTTTGTATTGACCCTGGCCGCGCCGTTGGTGACCCATCTGCAGGCGCAACTGGGCAACTCGGTAAATGCGCTGGCCCAGGCCGAAAGCTACCCGGCGGGCAAGGACGGCGATTACCTCAACAGCCTTTTTTCAGCGCTGCAGGACGAATACACCGGTCACCAACCGGCGCGTGAAATGCTCATGCATTCGTTGGTCAGCGTGATCATGGTGTGGGTCAGCCGGCAGGTAATCACGCGCCGCACTGCCAGCCAGCGTCCGCAGCGTGCCCGGGAATACCTCAACGGTTTTATTCAACTGGTGGAAGAGACTTACCGCCAGCACGTCAAGGTCGAAGACCTGGCGCATCGGCTGGGGATTTCCGTGTCCCACCTCAACGGCACGTGCCGTGAACTGGCGGGACAACCGGCGTTGCAGATCATGCACGAACGGCAATTGCTGGAGGCCAAGCGTTTGCTGACCTACACCAGCATGACCATTTATGAAATGTCCGACATGTTGGGATTTTCCGATCCGACCAACTTCACGCGCCTGTTCCGGCGTCGAGTGGGGATTTCTCCCAAGGCGTTTCGCGACCGCTTGAAGGCCGATCAGGACAACGAGGCCTGATCCTCTTCGTTAGCGCAGGGCGTTGAGGGTCGCGTTGTGGGGGATGCAGCGCTCGAAGTTGCAGCTCGCAAATTCGCGGGGCAGTTGGCGCAACTGCTCGACCCGCCAGGCGGCTGTGCCATACAGCGCCAGCGTCGCCGCGCAGGTAATGAAAATGGCGAGGTATCTTCTTGTTTTGGTGTTCATGGCGTTTGACCTCTGAACGAATACCGCTTGGGTATTACTTTGAGCATAGGTCAGCGCGGTGGAGTTGCCACTGAAGCGATATCGGCTCTGACACGGTATTCAGAGCCTTGATGATCCCCTGTGGGAGCTTGCTCGCGATAGCGATTGATCATTCAACAACGATGTCGACTGAACTACCGCTATCGCGAGCAAGCTCGCAGGTTTTTTATAGGCCGACATCCCACTCCGGTTCCTCGGGGAACCTTAAAACAAGAAAATCCAGCAGGCTGCGCAGCGCCGCCGGCATGTGTTTGCGTGAGGCGTACACCGCGTAGATGTTCATCTGCCGGGGCTCGGCATGGGGTAGCAGACGAATCAGCTCACCGCTGTGGATATGCACGCCGGCCTGATAACTGGGGAGCATTGCCACCCCCGCGCCGGCCATTGTCGCGCGCAGCAACGTGCTGGCTTCGTTGGCGCTGATGTTGCCCTGCACCGGCACCGAGACCGGCTCACCGTCCTCCTCGAAATGCCAAAGGCTTTTGCCGAAGTAGGAATGGGTCAGGCAGTTGTGCTGACTCAAATCTTCCACCCGCTGTGGCCTCGGATGTTCACGCAGATAGGCCGGGGACGCGCAAATCACTGAGCGGCAGACCGTCAGCCGGCGGGCAATCAGATTCGGGTCCAGGTCGTTGCTGGTGCGTATCGCCAGATCAATGCGTTCATCCACCAGGTTCACGGTGCGGTCGAGCATCTGCATATCGATGCTGACGCCGGGGTAACGTTTGACGTAGGCGGCCATGGCGTCCGCCAGTTGGGCCTGACCAAACGAGGTGCTGACGCTGATCCGCAACAGCCCGCGCGGCGCATCGTCGGGCTCGCGGATGGCGGCTTGCATGTCGGTGGACAAGTCGAGCATCTGCCGGCAGCGGGGCAGCATCTCGGTGCCGGCAGCCGTCAGGCTCAACTTGCGTGTCGTGCGGTGCATCAACCGGGCGCCGACCCAATCTTCCAGTTCCGCCAGATAACGCGAAACCACCGGGCGTGACAGGTCCAGTTGATCGGCCGCCGCCGACTGGCTGCCGAGGTCGACCACGCTGACGAACACGCGCATTGCTTGTAGACGATCCATGATTTGCCCACTTTTAGAAACAAACTATGTTCAAGCATCGCATTTTTTGTACTGAGTCAGGCAACTAAGCTCTGTCCCCCTGTAGGAGCTGACGAGTGAAACGAGGCTGCGATCTTTTGATCTTGCCTTTACAAGATCGCAGCCTCGTTTCACTCGTCAGCTCCTACAGAGCCATCGGCCAACCTTGGCCATCAACAACGGAGCAACAGATGATCGGCTTCACCTCGCTTAAACGTATTTTGCTGGCCACCGCCACGCTCGGCTTCGCGGCCCATGCAGCCGCGGCATCGACGCTGACTCTGGACGTTTACAACCCCGGCGACAAGGCGATTTTCCCGGTGACGTCGGTGCTGGTCAGTGGCGAAAAGGACGCGATTCTGGTGGATGCGCAGTTCGGCAAATCCCAGGCTGAACAGGTCGTCGAGAAAATCCGCGCCAGCGGCAAGCAACTGACCACCATCTACATCAGCCACGGCGACCCGGATTACTACTTCGGCCTCGACACCCTGACCGCTGCGTTCCCGAACGCCAAAGTGCTCGCCTCGCAACCGACCGTGGATCACATCAAGCACACCGTCGACGGCAAACTCGCGTTCTGGGGCCCGAAAATGGGCGCCGACGTCCCCTCTAAAACCATCGTGCCGGGTGTACTCAAGGGCGACAGCCTGATGCTCGAAGGGCAGAAGTTGCAGGTGGTGGGGCTGGCGGGCAAGCAACCGGATCGCACCTTCGTCTGGATTCCGTCGATCAAGGCCGTTGTCGGAGGCGTGGTCGTGGCAGAAAACATCCACGTCTGGATGGCTGACACGCAAACACCGCAGTCACACGCCGATTGGCTGACTACGCTGCATTCCATCGAAACCCTGAAACCGAAAACCATCGTGCCGGGTCATTACCTCGGTGACAGTGCCCGCTCGTTGGCGGCCGTGCAGTTCACCGCCGACTACATCAAGGCCTTCGATGATGAAACCGCCAAGGCAAAAGACTCCGCTGCACTGATCGCCGCGATGAAGAAACGCTACCCGACACTGGGCGAGGAAAGCTCGCTGGAGTTGAGCGCCAAAGTCGCGAAGGGCGAGATGAAGTGGGGTGAATGAGTATTCCCACGCTCCGCGTCCCATTCAAAGCTGAACGCGGAGCGTCCGTTGAGGCATTCCCACGCAGAGCGTGGGAACGATCATTCCGCATGCACTAATTCACTTGAGCCAACTGGAGAACGTCATGAGCAACATCGCAATCATCGGAGCCACCGGTCGTGCCGGTAGCCAACTGTTGGAAGAGGCCCTACGTCGCGGTCACAGCGTTACGGCCATCGCTCGCGACACGTCGAAGCTCGGCCCGCGTGCCGGTGTGGTGAACAAAGCCGTGGATGCACTCGACGCCGAGGCGTTGCAAGCGGCGGTCGCGGGGCATGATGTGGTGATCAGCGCCGCGCACTTCGCGACCTTGCCCGCCAGTGCCGTCATCGGCCCAGTGAAAAAGGCCGGTGTGAAACGCCTGCTGGTGGTGGGCGGTGCCGGTTCGTTGTTGTTGCCCAATGGCACTCGGGTGATCGACAGCGAAGGTTTCCCTGAGGCGTACAAGGCAGAGGCCAGCGCCGGTGCCGAGTTCCTGGGGAGCCTGCGTCAAGAAAAGGATCTGGACTGGACGTTCCTGTCGCCATCGGCGGAGTTTGTCGAAGGCGAGCGCAGCGGAAACTTCCGGGTTGGCCAGGATGACTTGCTGGTGAGCAGTGCCGGGCGCAGCTGGATCACGTTTGCCGATTATGCGATTGCGATGATGGATGAAGTGGAAGCGCCGAAGCACACTCGCCAGCGTTTCACCGTCGGGTACTGATCACCGCAAACCTTGTAGCAGCTGGCGAAGCCTGCGTCCGGCTGCGTAGCAGTCGTAAACCCTGCATCCACGGTTTTTCTGACACACCGTGAACTATGGTTTTACGACTGCTACGCAGCCGGACGCAGGCTTCGCCAGCTGCTACAGGATTTCGCTCATCGCGCCTGCGCTTGCTCCACCAACCACCCCATCAGCTCGCGCAACTTCGGCGACGGTCCGGGTTTTTCCGGGAACACCAGGTAATACGCCAGCCCCGTCTTCACCTTCAGTTCAAACGGCATGACCAGCCGCCCGGCGCTCAAGTCATCGCCAATCAACGACCAGTCCCCAATCGCTACCCCCGTTCCCTGAGACGCCATCGACATCGCCAGGTCCAGCGTTTCAAAGTGCTGACCCTTGCTGACATTGCTCAAGCGAACATTGGCGGTGGCCAGCCAGGCCTTCCAGTCCCGTTCATCCCGTGTCGGGTGCAGCAGCATGTGTTTCTCAAGATCTTCGGGCGTCTGCAGCGGCACCGGGCCTTCGAGCAGCGGTTTGGAGCAGACCGGCGTCAGTTGTTCTTCAAACAGGCGCTGGGACACCAATACGCTGTCTGGCTGCGCGCCGTACATCACCGCCGCGTCGAACTGCTCGCGATGAAAATCCACACCGTGCTTGATCGTGGTAGTCAATTCCACCGGCACATCCGGGCGCTCCCGTTGCCACTGCAACAGGCGCGGCAACAGCCAACGCATGACGCACGTCGGGGCCTTGAGTTGCAAGGTCTCGCGCTTCTCGCCGATCTGCTCCACCGCCTCGTCGATCAGGCCGAAAATCTGCTGGACCCGTGGCAGCCATTCACGTCCTTCAGCCGTCAGGTCCAGGCCTCGGGCCTGGCGAATGAACAGCTCATAGCCCAGATGATCTTCCAGCCCGGCGATCTGTCGGCTCACTGCGCCTTGGGTGATGTGCAGCTGTTCGGCTGCGCGGGTGAAATTGCAGCACTGCGCGGTGATCAGGAAAGTGTGCAGCGCCGGCAGAGGTGGCAGTCGTTTCATTGGGATCCAAGGTATGACGTGAGGACATGGCTAGTATGATTTTTTATCCATTGTTGCGGCTATGTGTCGCCCGTTCCAATGAGGCCATCCCTGGACCTGCCCACGCATCATAAACAACGCGCAGGCCCGGCGTCTCAATCGAACAAGAAGGGCAAATTACATGGCGACGTGCGGCGAAGTATTGGTCAAGTTACTCGAAGATTACGGGGTCGAGCAGGTGTTCGGCATTCCCGGGGTTCACACCGTGGAGCTGTACCGCGGGCTGGCCCGTTCGAGCATCAACCACGTCACTCCGCGTCACGAACAAGGCGCCGGCTTCATGGCCGACGGTTATGCGCGCACCAGCGGCAAACCGGGTGTGTGCTTCATCATCACCGGCCCTGGCATGACCAACATCACCACTGCGATGGGTCAGGCCTATGCCGACTCGATCCCGATGCTGGTGATCTCCAGCGTGCAATCGCGCAGCCAATTGGGGGGCGGTCGCGGCAAGCTGCATGAGCTGCCGAACCAGGGCGCATTGGTCGCCGGCGTGGCGGCGTTCTCCCACACCTTGATGTCGGCGTCTGAATTGCCCGGCGTACTGGCGCGTGCCTTTGCCCTGTTCCAGGCCGGTCGTCCGCGTCCGGTGCACATCGAAATTCCATTGGACGTGCTGGTTGAAGAAGCCGACGACCTGCTCAGCAGCGTACCGGTGAACATCGACCGCGCCGGTGCATCGCCGACCGCCGTTTCGCGCATGAGCGAGTTGCTGGCCGGCGCCAAGCGTCCGCTGATCCTCGCCGGTGGCGGTGCCATCGATGCCGCCGCTGAGTTGACCGAACTGGCCGAACTGCTGGACGCGCCAGTCGCCCTGACCATCAATGCCAAGGGCATGCTGGAATCCAGCCACCCGTTGCTGATCGGTTCGACCCAAAGCCTGGTTGCCACCCGCGCCCTGGTGGCCGAGGCCGACGTAGTGTTGGCCATCGGCACCGAGCTGGCCGAGACCGACTACGACGTGACCTTCGCCGGTGGTTTCGAAATTCCTGGCCAATTGCTGCGCGTGGACATCGACCCGGACCAGACCGTGCGCAACTACCCGCCGCACGTGGCGCTGGTGTCCGACTCACGTAACGCCGCCCAAGCCTTGCTCACTGCCCTGTCGCACACATCGCTGGCGGCGCGCCGCAACGATTGGGGTCAGGTGCGTGCTGCCCGCTTGCGTGAAGAACTGGCCGGCACCTGGGACGCTCCGACACTGGCTCAGACCCGCTTCCTCGAAACCGTTCTGCACGAGTTGCCGGAGGCCGTGTTCGTCGGCGATTCGACCCAGCCTGTCTACACCGGCAACCTGACGTTCAACCCCGAGCGCCCGCGTCGCTGGTTCAACTCGTCCACCGGTTACGGCACCCTCGGTTACGCCTTGCCGGCCGCTATCGGCGCCTGGCTTGGCGGCAGCGTTGTCGGCGACTCGCGTCCTCCGGTGGTGTGTCTGATCGGTGACGGTGGCCTGCAATTCACCCTGCCGGAACTGGCCAGCGCCGTTGAAGCGCGCACTCCGGTGATCGTGCTGCTGTGGAATAACCAGGGCTACGAAGAGATCAAGAAATACATGGTCAACCGCGCCATCGAGCCGGTCGGCGTGGACATCTACACCCCGGACTTCATCGGTGTGGCCAAGGCGCTGGGCTGTGCCGCCGACGCGGTCAACGGTGTCGAGCAACTGCGCGTTGCATTGCGTGCCGCTGCCGACCGTCAGGGCCCGACCCTGATTGAAATCGATCAGACCCAGTGGATGAAGGCGGTGTCGAAATGAGTTTTCCAACAACCTTGGATGGCGTGTTCATCAATGGCCAATGGTCGGCCGGCAACGAACACCTGCGCGTGATCAACCCGGCAACCGAAGCGTTGCTGACCACCGTCAATGGCGGTGATGCCCAGGCTGTCGATCAGGCCGTGAGCGCGGCGACCAACGCTTTCGCCGAGTGGTCGAAAACCAGCGGTGCCGAACGTGGCGCGATTCTGCGCAACATCGCGGCCGGCGTGCAGGCCGCTCGTGAGCGCTTGATGCACTTGCAGTCGAGCAACAACGGCAAGCCACAGTTTGAAGCGGCCATCGACGTCGATGACGTGATCGCCACCTTCGAGTATTACGCCGGTCTGGCCGAAGGGCTGGACGCGAAACAAGACAGCGCTGTTGAGCTGCCGACTGAAGATTTCAGCGCACGTCTGCGCCGTGAGCCTGCCGGTGTGGTCGGTTTGATCGTGCCGTGGAATTTCCCGATGGTCACCACCGCCTGGAAACTCGCCCCGGCCCTGGCTGCCGGTTGCTGCGTGGTGCTCAAGCCGTCCGAGGTGACGCCGCTGCCAGAGTTGGAGCTGGCGGCCATCATCGCCAAGGCCGGCTTGCCTGCCGGCGTTTTCAACCTGGTCTGCGGCACGGGCCTGGCGGTCGGAGCGCCGCTGTCGGCGGATCCGCGCATCGCCAAAATCTCCTTCACCGGCAGCAACGCGGTGGGTGTGCAGGTCATGCAACGGGCGGCGGAAACCGTGAAAGGCGTGAGCCTGGAGCTGGGCGGTAAATCGTCGCTGCTGGTGCTGGCCGATGCTGACATCGAACTGGCGGTGGAAGTGGCGTGCGGCGGTGGTTTCTTCAACGCCGGGCAAATGTGCTCCGCCACTAGCCGCGTGCTGGTTGCCGATGAAGTCGCCGATGAATTCCTGTTGCGCCTGAAGGCTCGCGCCGAAGCCATTCGCGTGGCTGACCCGTTCGACCCGGCGGTGGAAATGGGTGCGCTGGTCAACCACGCGCAATACCAGCGTGTGCTCGGTCACATCGACCGGGGCTTGAGTGCGGGCGCCAAGCTGATGTGCGGCGGTAATCGTCCGGCAGACCTGCCGCGCGGATATTTTTTACAGCCGACGATTTTCACCGAAGTGCCCCTGGACAGTGCGTTGTGGTGTGAAGAGATTTTCGGCCCGGTGATCTGCGTTCGCAGTTTTGCCACTGAAGCCGAGGCGATTGCCTTGGCCAACGACAGTCAGTTTGGCCTGGTCGCCAGCGTCGTCACGCGCAATGCCGAAACGGCTGACCGCGTCGCTAACGCCTTGCAGGCGGGGCTGGTGTGGATCAACGCGCCACAGGTGATCTTCCCGCAGACCGCCTGGGGTGGCTACAAGCAGAGCAGCATCGGCCGCGAATTGGGGCCGTGGGGCTTGCAGGCTTTCCAGGAAATAAAACACGTGATTCGGGCCGTCTGACGGCACGAAAACGGTGAGCGCATGCCTCGAAACGAGGCATGCGCTGGCGTCATGGCTTCAATGAGTTTTTATCGATAGTCAGGTGATTTACACGACCTCAGGATGAACCCGTCGGCTCAGCTCTAACCCTTTGAATACGGGGGTTTGAAGCGGATCTGACCGCGCGGATACAACGGTTGCGACCAACCTCATAATTTACAAAAATAAAGGGAGTCCTTCATGGGCGAGCATGATCTGAACAGACGTCAATTCATCAAAACCGTGGGCGTAGCCTCGGTGGCAGCGGCCGCCATGAGCATGCCGTTCATCAAGGCCAATGCCAGCGACACACGTTTTGCCGGCAAGACCCTGCGTTTGCTGACCTGGTCCGATGACACCGGTCTGGCAGCCCTGCGCAATATCGCTGCAACTTTCGAAGACAAGTACGGCTGCAAGGTCATCGCTGACCGTACCGGCAGTACCTCGGAAATGGTTGCCAAACTGAAGGCCGGCGGTGATCGTCCGCAGTACGACATCATCACCCTGGCTGGCGTCGGTGCCGAAGGTCTGGCCGCCGCCAACCTGCTGGAAAAACCCGACCTCAACCGCATTCCCAACCTGGTCGACGTACCGGAAAAATACCGCACCGGCGCCAATGGCCACGGTATCGGTTACCTCCTGTGGTGCAACAGCCTCGTCTACAGCACCCGCACCCAGAAAGAAGCCCCGACCAGCTACGCCTCCCTGTGGGACGCCGACGCTGCGCCGAACATCTTCCTGCCGCCGCCAAACTGGACCGAGGCCATGGACCTGATCATCATCGCCGCCAAACTGGCCGGTGGTGACGAGCACAACATTGAGCCGGGCTTCAAGAAACTCGCCGAGCTGAAAGATCGCGTGGTGACCCTGGGTGAAAACCCGAACCAGATCGCCGAGCTGTTCCGCACCGGTTCCCTGGACATGGGCGGCTTGTACGCGCCGGCGTTCTTCCCGAAACAGATTCGCGATCCGGCCTACGGCCTGAGTGCAACCTTTGGCATGAAGGAAGGTTTCTACACCGACTTGATGCAATCGGTCATGCCGAAGAACCGTCCGGGCGACACCGACATGGCGTACGCCTTCATCAACCACTCTCTGGACCCGGTAGTGCAGGGCAAGATGGCTGAAGACATCTACAACGGCCCGGTCAACGCCAAGGCGATCATCTCCGCCGAAGCGCGCAAGAGCCCGTACATCCTCACGCCAGAGCAGATTGCCGAGAAGGCGATCATGCACGACAACGCCTTCCTGGCCACCGTGCATGACCAATGGATTCGTCGCTACACGGAAATCTTTTCTTCCTGATCTGAATCGCAGGGAGGTTCTTCGAACCTCATCGCGGGCAAGCCTCGCTCCTACAAGAGCAGCGCCATACCTGTAGGAGCATGGCTTGCCCGCGATCGAGTGCGCAGCACTCGCCAAGATCTTCCATTGACGAGACCTTTGCTATGGAACACCAACCTCTGACTCATCCGGTGAGTGTCGCCCCCGTGCGCGCCAACCGGGGTGTTTCGCCGACGACGCGCGCCTGGCTTTTCCTGTCGCCGTCGATGCTGTTCATGGGTGTGCTGATTGCCGCCAGCCTGCTGGTCCTGCGCATGAGCGTGGGCACCAAAGGCGCGGAGTGGACCGGGTTCAGCCTGGCCAGTTACGCCCAACTGCTGGAACCGTATTACCTCAAATCGTTGCTGCTGACCCTGCGCCTGGCGCTGATCAGCGCAGTTATTGCTGTCGTGTTGGCGATCCCGGTGGCCTACACCATGTCGCGCCTGACCTCACCGTTCGTGCGCCGGATCTTCCTCGCCGCGGTGCTGTTGCCGTTGCTGGTCAACCTGCTGCTGCAAAGCTACGGCTGGCTGGTGATTCTCGGCCCTGGCGGCATGCTCAACCAGGCACTGATGGGCCTGGGCTTGATCAAGCGTCCGATCATGCTGCTTTACAACCAGAACGGCGTGCTGATGGGCCTGGTGCAAACCGCGTTCCCGCTGGCCGTGCTGCCGATTGCCAGCGCCATGCGCGGCGTCGCCCGTACTTACGAAGAAGCCGCCGCGACACTGGGCGCGAGTCGCTTGCAGGTGTTCCGCCAGGTGGTGTTGCCGATGAGCATGCCGGGGATCATCACCGGCGCGACGTTGGTGTTTGCCTACAACGCCAGCAGCTTCGTGGTGCCCCTGCTGCTCGGTGGTCGACGCGTGCCGATGCTGGCGGTGATGGTCCATGACCAGATCGCCCCGCTGATGAACTGGCCCGCCGCGTCCGCTGCCGGTGTGGTGCTGATTGTCACTACGCTGGCGATCATGACCTTGTCCGAATACATCACTGGCCGCCGTCGGCGCATGCTGGAGGCTTCGCAATGAGCACCCTGACCAAGAAACGTTATGGGCTGCTGCCGGGCGAAACCGGCAAGTTTGCCGGTATCCTCTCGGGCTTCATCCTGCTGCTGGCGGTGTTGCCGATCCTGACCATGATCGTGATGTCGTTCAGCGGTTCGTCGAACCTCGACTTCCCGCCAAGCAGCTACAGCCTGCAATGGTACAAGGCCGCCTGGCACACCTTCGTCTCGCCGGATGCCAGCGACGTGCTGAGCCTGGGCAAAGCCATGACCACCAGCCTGATGGTGGCGTGCCTGACCATGGTCTTCGCCACGATCATCGCAGTGCCGGCGGCATACGCGCTGACCCGTTGCGAATTTCGCGGCAAAGCCGTGGCGATGCAATTGATGTCGCTGCCACTGGTGTTCCCGATGGTGGTATTGGGCCTGGCATTGCTGCTGGTGTTCGACAGCCTGCCGTTCCAGATGACCACCTCGCGGCTGGTGATTGCCCACGTGATCCTGGCGCTGCCCTTCGTGGTGAAAAACTGCACCGCGGCGATGCTGTCCATCGGCACCGAAGTCGAGGAGGCCGCGCAAATGCTCGGTGCCTCGCCGACCCGGGCGATTGTCGATGTGGTGGTACCGCTGATGAAATCGGGGATTCTGGCGGGGATGCTGCTGGCGTTCATCGTCTCGTTCAACGAGTTCACCGTGACCTATTTCCTCTACACCATCGACGTCATGACCGTGCCGATCTGGATGTACAGCCGCACCGTGTCTTCGCTCGACCCTACCGTGTTCTCGTTCGCCGTGCTCATCGTGCTCATCGACTTCGTCCTGATCTGGGCGCTGGAGAAGCTGGTGGGTGAAGGTGGCGTTTCGTTCTGATTTCTTGAGGTAATTCACATGTCTGGTCTGATTCTGGAAAACGTCGAGAAACACTACGGCTCGGCTTGCGCGGTAAAGGATGTAAACCTGCATTTGCCGGAAGGCAAACTGGTGTGTTTCCTCGGTCCTTCGGGGTGTGGCAAAACCACGTTGCTGCGCATGATTGCCGGCCTCGAAACCCTGACCGGCGGCGAGATTCGCCTGGACGGTGAAGACATCGGCAACACGCCTGCGCACCAGCGCAACTTCGGCATGGTGTTTCAATCGCTGGCGCTGTTTCCGCACATGACGGTGGGGGAGAACATCGCCTATCCGCTGAAACTGCGTGGCGTCAGCAAGGCTGATCAGCAGGCGCGGGTGGTGGAATTGCTGGAGCTGATTCAGCTGCAGGAAATGATTGATCGCCCGGTGGCAAAACTCTCCGGTGGTCAGCGTCAGCGCGTGGCGATTGCCCGGGCGATTGCCAACCACCCGAAAATCCTGCTGCTGGATGAACCGCTGTCGGCGCTGGACGCCAAGCTGCGCGAGTCGATGCAGGTGGAAATCCGTCAGCTGCAACAACGCCTGAACATCACCACGATCATGGTGACCCACGATCAGCGTGAGGCAATGACCATGGCCGATATCGTTGTGGTGTTGGGTGAGCACCGCGTGCAACAAGTGGGTACGCCGATTGAAATCTACCGCCACCCGGCCAACGAATTTGTCGCGGACTTCATCGGTTCGGGCAACATTTTCCCGGCCACGGCGCTGGGCAACGGCAAAGTCAGTTTGCCAGGTGGCGATGCACTGCAAGTGCCGATCTGCAGCAGCATCGTGGTCGGCGAGAAAGTGAAAATGCTCATCCGTCCTGAAGACCTGCAACTGTCGCACCCGCAGGAGACGGCGGGGAACCGGTTGCTGGGCAAGGTGACGTTCGTGCGTGATATCGGTGCGACGATTGAAACGACCGTGGAGTGTTCCGGGGTGACGTTTACCGCGCTGAGCACACCGTGCCAAGGGTTTGGGCTGAGCATTGGCAACCCGGTGTCGGTGACGTTGCCGGCCGAGGCTTGCCGCGTACTGGGTGCCTGATCCCAAATTTTTATTGCCTGAACTGGCCTCATCGCGGGCAAGCCCGCTCCCACAGGTTTTGTGTACACCGTGATCCCTGTGGGAGCGGGCTTGCCCGCGATGAGGCCATCAGCCACGCAACAATTTCTGGATCAGACACTCAACCGCAACCGCGCCAAATCCCGCAATGGCGGCGCCCCAAACAACCGACTGTATTCCCGGCTGAATTGCGAGGGGCTTTCATACCCCACCCGATACCCCGCCGCCGAAGCCTCCAGTCCTTCGGCCAGCATCAACCGCCGCGCTTCCTGTAACCGCAGTTGCTTCTGATACTGCAACGGGCTCATCGCCGTCATCGCCTTGAACCGGTGATGCAGCGTCGACACGCTCAAATTCACTTCCTTGGCCAGATCATCGATACGCAGCGGCTGCTCATAGTTGCCGTTGAGCCACTTGATCGCCTGACTGATGCGATGGCTCTGGCTGTTGGCGATGGCGATTTCATACAGCCGATGCCCCTGCGGACTGCGCAACAACCGATAAAGAATCTCCCGACGAATCAGCGGCGCGAGCATGGCGATGTCTTTCGGCGTGTCCAGCAACCGCGCCAGGCGCAGCACTGCGTCGAGCATCGCGGTGTCGATGCGTTCGACATACAGACCACGACCGGTAGGGCGGGTCGGAACGCCCAAGGGGCCGGCGTCGGCGATCAGCGCGGTGATTTCTGCCGGGTCGATGTCCAGGCGTACGGCAAGGATCGGCGCCTCGGGCGAGACGTCTACCACCCGCCCGCTCAGCGGCATCGAGACCGACACCACCAGGTAATTCAGCGGGTCGTAGTTGAAGTGCTCGTCGGCCAGCCTGACCTCTTTGCGCCCCTGCGCCATGATGCACAGCGCCGGTTGCGCGAGCACCGGGGCAAACACATGGGACTGGCTGTGGCGTGACATGAACAGCGAACCGACGGCCGTCGCATAGGTGCCATCGTCCGACGTATTGCGGCGGATGATAGCGGCCAGTTCTTCGCGCTGTTTCTCCATGTCGGCATCCAGCGGAACTTGAACGTGATCGAACGACGACATGCCGGGCATCCTCGCTGAGGGGGTAGGTAATGAGCCGAGCTTAAATTTGTGCAAGAAAAAGCGGTAGACACATCCTGCCTCAACCTTGCCTGATTCTGCACGGCGTGGGTTAACGGTGCGTCTATGTCTGCGTATCCCCGGGGAAACTTGCTTGAAACCCGTGTTTCATTGGCGTGGAACGTATAGACAGGCCGCTACGGCCGTTTTGGAACACCGCGCAGGATTGTGCAATAAGCCGGCAGAAATCGACTAACCGCGCTGGATTGTGCGCGATTAACCTTTGATCCTGTCGCAGCCCGTCCCACGGCTGCCACTCGAGTACCTGGGAGGGTTGAACATGTCTACGCAGATCCCCGTCAGTCACATGGCTTTTGTGCGTGCCCGCGCCGGGCGCTCGGCGGAGCTCGGTGTGCGCCTGAGCGCGTTGATCGAGCCATCGCGCAGCGCGCCGGGTTGCCTGAGTTTTTCCCTGCAGCATTCACAATGCGATCCCGAGTTGTGGCTGGTTTCCGGTTTTTGGGCCCATCAGCAAGCCATGACCGCTTATTTCAGCACGCCGGCGATGGAAGTGTTCGCCGAGCTGGTGCAGGAACTGGTGGTCAACAGCCTGGACTTTCATACCTTCAAGGAAGTCTCTGCCGCTCAGGCCCTGGGCCAGTCCGGGTCGTGGGTACACAAAATGGCGGGTTGAGGGTTTAATGAGCGCATTCTCAATCAGCCAGGATCCGCGACATGGCACGTAAAGCCTTTGAACACTTCGAAGCCGTTTCCGCAGTAGTACCGGGTGAAGGGGGTTACCACGCCGCCATCGCCGTCAAAGCCCTGGGTGGCGCGGGCGCACCGCGTTTTCACAAAGTCCTCGAAGGCCAGGTCTTCAAGACCGCCCATGAGGCCGATGAAGCAGCAGCCAAAGAGCTGACCCGCCTCAAAGACGTCAAGGAAAACACCGACCTGCTTTGGTGATTTACCGGTTTGCCCCCGGGCGATACATCTTGAACAACGCCTCCGGTCCCAGCTGAAAATAGTCCGCTGGCCCACCGCCGCGCAGAATCGGTTCTGCCGCGGCGGTGTCGTATACCCCGTCCTTCAACAGCCACTTGGCGATATGCACGGCGACCACTTCGCCGAGAATCAGCCAGCTCGGCACCACGTTTCCGTCGGCGCGTTGCAACTGAATGATCTGCGTGACCTTGCACTCGAAGGACACCGGGCTTTCGGCCACCCGTGGCACCTGGATGATTTTCGAGGCGAGGGGCGTGAGCCCCGACAGTTCGAACTCATTGACCTCGGGGCCGACCATGGCGCAGCTCTGATTCATTTGCTCGGCCAGCGGGCGGGTGGCCAGGTTCCAGGCGAACTCGCCGGTCTGCTCGATGTTGTTCAGGCTGTCTTTGCGCCCGACGCTGGAAAAACCAATGATCGGCGGAATGTAGTTGAAGGCATTGAAGAAGCTGTACGGCGCCAGGTTCAGGCGGCCGTTGGCATCCTGCGAGGAAATCCAGCCGATAGGGCGCGGGCCGACGATGGCGTTGAACGGGTCGTGGGGCAGGCCGTGGCCGTTGGCTGGTTCGTAGAAATGGATGTCGTCAGCCATGGCGTAAATTCCTGGGGTTCTCGGGAGGCGAACATGGTGCAAGGACGAGCCGATTATTTCCAGCATTGAGGTCAAAATGTAGGAGCGAGCCGCCCGGAGCCGGCTCGTTCCTACAGGTTGTAGGTCTATTCAGTAAAAAGGGGCAGACCCTCGCAGGTCTGCCCCTTTTGTTCAGCGCTGACGGTATCAGTCAGTCTCGATCCGCGAATGCTTGCGGGTGTCTTTCATGGTCACATACACCAGCAACGACACCGCGATGCACGCGGTGACATACCAGTAGTAACCGGTTTCCATGCCGATGCTCTTGAACCACAGTGCGATGTATTCAGCGGTGCCGCCGAAGATCGACACGGTCAGGGCATACGGCAAGCCTACGCCCAGCGCACGAATCTCGGTCGGGAACAGTTCGGCTTTGACCACGGCGTTGATCGAGGTGTAGCCGCTGACGATGATCAGCGCCGCCATGATCAGGAAGAACGCGCCCCACCAGGATTGAACGGTGTGCAGGGTGGTCAGGATCGGCACGGTGAACAGCGTGCCCAGAATGCCGAAGGCAATCAGGATCGGGCGACGACCGACTTTATCCGACAGCCCGCCGATGATCGGTTGCAGGCACATGAACAGGAACAATGTGGCGGCGGAAATCGTGGTGGAGTCGGAGATGCTCATGCCGACGGTGTTCACCAGGTATTTCTGCATGTACGTGGTGTAGGTGTAGAACGCCAGCGTACCGCCCATGGTCAGGCCGACCACGGTCATCAGTTCTTTCGGGTGACGAAGCAAGGTGCGCATGGCGCTTTCCTTGGACTTCTCTTTTTTGGTGAACGACTCGGTTTCTTCCATGCCGCGACGCAGGTAGAGCGCGACCACGGCACACAGCGCGCCGATGGCGAACGGGATGCGCCAGCCCCAGTCGTACAACTGCTCGGTGGTCAGCACTTGTTGCAACACGATCAGCACGGCCAAGGCTATGAGCTGGCCGGAGATCAGCGTCACGTACTGGAAGCTGGAGTAGAAGCCGCGACGCTCCTTGGTGGCCATCTCGCTGAGATAAGTCGCCGAAGTGCCGTACTCGCCACCGACCGACAAACCTTGCAGCAGGCGCGCGAACACCAGCAGGATCGGTGCGCCGATGCCGATGGTTTCATACCCAGGACTCAGGGCGATCAGCAGCGAGCCGAAGCACATCAGGTACACCGAGGCCATCAGCGCTTTTTTGCGCCCGACTTTGTCGGCATAGAGGCCCATCATCCAGCCACCAATCGGGCGCATCAGGAAGCCCACGGCGAAGATCGCGGCGGTGTTCAGCAGTTGGGCGGTGGTGTCGCCTTTGGGGAAAAAGGCCTTGGCGAAGTACAGGGAGAAGGCGGCGTAGACATACCAGTCGTACCACTCGACCATATTGCCGACCGAGCCGCTGAAAATCGATTTGATGCGACTGGCGGTGGTTCTTTCTTTAGCCGGCACGGCAGCCGACCCAAGGGGCAGGGTATTGGAGTTATCCATTGAAGGATCCTTCGTTTAATTGTTTTTGTGGAGCGCGTTGAAACGCAGCCTGCGAGGGCTATAGCAGGAGGTGTGCCAAGGTGCAGAGGGCCGGTTTAGAGGGGGGAGGCGGGTTTGTTGAGCGGAAATCCGCTTATTGGATCGAGGCGGCAAGCGGAATTCCGCCGAAGCTGATCGTTCCCACGCTCCGCGTGGGAATGCCTCAACGGACGCTCCGCGTTCGGCTTTATTTGGGACGCAGAGCGTCCCCGGCTGCATTCCCACGCGGAGCGTGGGAACGATCACTCGGCGAGGAACATCTCGCGCGTCAGTCCATGCCGCTGCATCTTTTCATTGAAGGTCCGGCGCGGCAGTTGAAGTTCTTCAAGCACCGCTTTCACATCGCCCTTGTGCCGGGTCAACGCCGAGCGCAGGCATTGCGCTTCAAACGCTTCCTGCTGCGCCGCCAGTGACTGGCCAGGGTCGATGCCCACCGGTTCCGGTTCGCCCAGCCCCAGCACTTGCCGTTCGGCAACGTTCGCCAGTTCGCGCACATTGCCCGGCCAGTCGTGGCTCAGCAGATGGCTCAACTGCGGGCCAGTCAACGGTGGGAACGTCCGCCCCAGACGCTCGGCGGCATTCTGCGCAAACGACTCGAACAACAACGGAATGTCTTCACGTCGTTCGCGCAACGGTGGCAGGCGCAACTCGGCAACGTTCAGTCGATAGGCCAGGTCCTCGCGAAAGCGCCCGGCCCGCGCTTCATCGAGCAGGTCTGGCTTGGTCGCGGCGATGATTCGCAAATCCACGCGAATGCTCTGGTTGGACCCCAGGCGCTCAAGCTTCTGCTCCTGCAGCACCCGCAGCAATTTCACTTGCTGGGCCAGCGGCATGCTTTCGATCTCATCGAGAAACAGCGTGCCGCCATCCGCGTATTCAAGCTTGCCGATGCGTTTACCCTGCGCCCCGGTGAACGCGCCGCTTTCGTGGCCGAACAACTCGGCCTCGAACAATTGCTCGGGAATCGCCGCGCAGTTGAGCGCCACAAACGGCTTGTCGGCCCGCGGTCCGAAGTCGTGCAGGCAGCGGGCAACCAGCTCTTTGCCACTGCCGGTTTCGCCGCGGATCAGCACATTGACCGGCAATGCCGCCAGGTCCAGCACCTGGCGGCGCAAGGTTTGCAAGCCACGGGACACACCGAGTAGCGTCGCGTCGAGTTTGGCGCGGTTGTCGGCCTGTTCGTGCAGGGCGCGGTTCTCCAGCACCAGCCGCCGCTTGTCCAGCGCGCGGCGCAAACTGCTCAGCAGGGTTTCCGGGCTGAAGGGTTTTTCAAGAAAGTCATACGCGCCATCGCGCATCGCCTCGACCGCCATCGGCACATCGCCGTGACCGGTCAGCAGAATCACCGGCAGGTCGGCATCGCGCCGTTGGACCTCGGCCAGCAGTTCCAGCCCGGTCATGCCGGGCATGCGCACATCGCTGAGGATCACGCCGGGAAAGTGAGTGGGCAGTTGCGCCAGGCATTCATCGGCGCGGCTGAACAATTGCACCTCAAAGCCCGACAGGCTCAGCCATTGTTCGACGGCACTGCGAATACTGCTTTCGTCGTCGACCACCATGACTGAATTCAGCATGGGCTGTGTGCCTCCAGATCAATGGGCAAGGACAGGGTGAACACCGCGCCGTTGGCGTGATTGTCGGCACTCAGGCGTCCGCCCGCTTCGTGAGCGATGGCAAACGATACCGCCAAGCCAAGGCCCAGGCCATCGCCCACCGGTTTGGTGGTGAAGAAGGGATCGAACACGTTGCCCAGATGTTCTTCGGCGATGCCGCCACCGTTGTCGCTGACGGTCAGGCGCCACAGTTGCTCGTCGGCTTCGAGGCGGATTTCCAGACGCTTGCAGGGTTTGTCGTGCATGGCGTCGAGGGCGTTGCGCAGCAGATTGATCAGCACCTGTTCCAGACGAATCGCATCGCCGCGCACCCACGCCGGACGCGTCAGGTGCAGCACCGTGCTGATTTGTTCATCACGCAGGCGTGCGTCGAGCAATTGCAGGGATTGGTCGACCACCGCGGCCAGGTCCAGGCGTTCGCGCAGGCCACTGGGGCTTTTGCGGGCGAAGGTTTTCAGGTGGCCGGTGAGGGCCGCCATGCGCGTGAGCATGTCGTCCACCGGTTTGAGTGCCTTGTAAGCGTCGTCGACCCGACCGTGATCGAGCAGCAGCCTCAGAGTAGCAAGCTGCATGCGCTGGGCGGTCAGCGGCTGGTTGATTTCATGGGCCAGCGCCGCCGACATCTGCCCCAGCGCCGCGAGTTTGGCCGACTGCACCAAACTGTCCTGCGCCGTGCGCAAATCGCGGGTACGTTCCTCGACCAATCGTTCAAGCTCTTCGCGGCTGCGCTGGCGCAGTCTGGCCAGGCGCCAACGCTGATTGAGGAACAGCAACAGAAACACCAGCGCCAGCCACAGCCCGGCGGCGGCGAGCGCGGCGTTGCGGCTGTCTTCGAACGCGACTTGCGGGCGGCGCAGCAAGTGCAGCGTCCAGCCTTCGGCGGTCAACGGCAGTGATTCCCACAGATACTTCGCCGCCCCGTCAGGCCCCGCCACTTGCCTCAGCTCACTGTTGTCATCGAAACGCTCCACCGATTGGAATTCGAGCGGCGTGAGCGGTTGTTTGTCGTACTGGCGGGTGACCTTGAGTTCGGCGTGATCGCTGTCGCTCAGGGGGTTCAACAAGCGATAGCGCCAGCCCGGCTGGTTGGCGATGAAGATGATCCCGCGTGCATCGCTGACCAGCAGCGTGTCGCTGCCCTGACGCCATTCGCGTTCCAGTTCTGGAAACTCGAGCTTGACCACCATCGCCCCGAGGAACTCGCCGTTGTCGTCGGTCACTGCGCTGGACAGGAAGTACCCCGGAATGCCGCTGGTCACGCCCACGGCGTAGAAGCGCCCGGTGCCTTGGGTGCGAGTCTCGCTGAAGTAAGGGCGAAAGCCGTAGTTGTGGCCGACATAGCTACTGGGTAAACGCCAGTTACTGGCCGCCACGGCGAGGCCGGTGCGGTCGAGCAGTTCGAGGGTCGAGGATTGCGCGGCGCCGTTGATTTTTTCCAGCTTGCGATTCAGCGCGTCCTGTTGCGCAGCCGATACCGGGCCATTGAGGGCGGCGCGCAGTTCCGGGTCCAGCGCCAGCACAGCGGGCAGGGCGCGGTAGCGATCGATCAGGGTGTGCAGGGAATTGGCGTAGAGCGCCAGTTGCTGATTGGCGCGGGAGGCGTCCTCGACCAGGGCCTGGCGTTCGGCGTGGAGCATGGCGAAGCCGGCTGCGAGCGCCGCGCCAGCGATGATCAGCAATGTGTACAACGACAAACGCAGGGTACGGGAAGTTGGCAGCATGCTGGTGCAAACAGGTCGGAAGTCGGGCAGGCACCATAGCATGGTGGGCCCGCCTTAAGAGAGAAGGGGCTCCAGAAGTTCTGGAGCCCGGTCCACGCGCCGGTGAATGTTGCCGGAATGTCAAGAGACCGTAGCGTTTCGGCGCTGGTCTTGAAGCGAGGTCTGTGCTTTCAACGTCACGCTCTGCAGCAATGTCGTGTGATGAGTGTTTCCACATCACCCTCGGCTTTCTTGCGCAGATAAGCCACTTGGCGAATCGGCAGGCCTCTGGTATCACCGACCGTCAGATTGGGTGTGCCCTTATGCATGTGCACTGCGCTGCGCTGCAGTACGCGCCTGCTTGAACAGGAACCGATTGTCTGTCGTCCCTCTCTCCTTGATTTGCGCCAGACCTGCTTTGTTGCGACGGATCAAGTCCTGCGTCGTCGCATGTTGGTGTTGCAAGTCACTCAGGAGAATCGGTTGAAGGAGGCTTTTCGGGGTCATGTAATTGACATTGGGTAGCCAGTTGGCGGGGTAAATGGCATCAACGCCGATGCCCTGGAAGGCGGCCATCGCATTGGCATATCGCTCGTTTTCCACGGACTCCCACTCGTTCAGCATCGCTTCGATTTTGCCGATCTTGACCGGGTCGAGCCCGTTCTTGATGTCCTCAGCTTCGGTGGCCCGCTGGAACGAACTGATCGTGCCGGGAATGACCGATATCCATGAGGCCATCACCCTATTCATCAAAAAGCCAGGATTTAGAATCGAGTTGAGTGCCGGATGAATCACCTCATTTTTGATGGCTTTCCAGTTGAGGCTTATTTCTTTGGCGGCGGCAGGGAAGCCCAACTGCCGATCAATCGCAGCAATGGACATCGTTGAGGTTTGCGGGATGAGCGCGCCCGAGACCAGCCCCAAGCCATTTGTGTACGGGGCTTCCATCTCACCGGCTAAATCTCCTCCAATATTGCCGCCGATCAATGCATTGGGATCGGTCATCTGGATAGCGTGGGAGGCTTGCGGAAGAACGAGTCCGGCTTGTCCAGTACCCAAAACACCCCCTTCGTAGCCGATTGAGCCTTTGAATCCTGCAAGCACCAGACTTTTCGCCAGATTTCTTGTGATGTTCTTTTTATGAATGATGTTGTCGAGTTGCTGGAGCGTCTCGTTGGCATGACCTGCGAGAGCGGAAATGAATCTTGAATAGTTGTAAATCACATTTTCCGCTTTGGTTCCGCCGTCAGGGTCGACATAGCGCAGCGGATTGTTTCCGACAAATTGATACAGGCTCAACCCGTCCGCAGCCCCCGCCGGATCCGCACTCACCCAGCGCTGTAACCAGGGTGCGTAGTAACGAGCGCCATAGTAGTAAAGCCCGCATTCATCCATTTCCTTGCCCGAATAACGGATGGTTTTGTAACCGACTTCCAGTAAGGAAGCGGCCTTGAGCCAGGCGGTGCCACCGAATGGATAGTAGCCTTCGTGGCTGATCAGTCTGGCGTCCTGGTCAAGTTCCATGACGCAGGAACCCGACTGATCGTCGAGGGTGTAGCGCAGTTGATCCTGATCGATCCCGTCGGGTTTTTTGCTCACCCAATGCAGACAACGGACATTGCCTCGGCCACCGGGCAAGGTAATGACGTGCAGCGTTTCACCGTCGTCCCGGGTGCGGATTTCCAGCCCCGGCAAGTAGATCACTTGACGAAAATGAGTGATGTTCGAGGCTTGCCATTCATGGCGTTTGAGCAGCCGTGCACCCTGACTGTAGCGATACGTTTCCTCATCGTTGGCGCTGTTGTCACGTTCAACCAGCGTCGCTGATGCCGGTTGATCGCGGCTGTTCCAGTGCAAGGACCTGCCCGGGGACGAGACTTGCTGGTTGCCGTGGCGGTCGAACAACGTGTCGAAATCCGGGGCAGGGTCCGCTTCTTTCCAACGAACACCTCGATTGCTGGTCGGGTCAATGAACATCTCGTGGCTATACCCGCCCACCGCACGTTCATGGATCAATTTGATCAGGCTACCGCCGGCGTTGTACTCGTATCGCTGTGTGTAGTTGAGGTGGTTATTGGGATCACTGGGCGAAGGGCGGCCGGGCAGGTCTGCACTTGGGAGCGCGTCATGGCCTGTGGCGCTGCTCAGTTGGTAGAGCGAGTTGTAGGTGAATTCGCGGCGGCCGTCGATCTGCTGATTGGCGAAGTACATCGGTTTGAAGGTGAGGTCGTCGATGCGCAGGGTGTTACCGACCCGGTCGTAAAGGTACGCGAAGTGCTGAAGCGTGGCCTGCCCCGGTACACCGGCGGTAAAGGCCGTGAGACGACCATCGGCCTCGTCGTAGACCCAGGTGCTGAGCACTTTGTTGCCGGCCTGTTGCTCAATGATCTGCCCTTCGGCGTTGTACCTGGCCTCTTCAAGCACAGCCTGCCAGGTGCCTGTGGGTTCTAGCCGTAATTGAACCTGTCGCAGTTGCCCGGCGATGTCGTAGTGCATCCGTTGCTGATGTTCACCGGCATCGGTCTGGGTCAGCAATGCGCCGTGCGGGTTGTAAGTCCGGCTGCTGGTGAAAGTGCCGGCATCGGTGATGGTCCGGCTGTCGCGCAGCGGCTGGCCCTTGAGGTTGAAGCTGTTGAGTTCGAGTACGCCTGAGAGGTCGGTTTGCCGGATCATCTGCCCACGAAGGTTATGGCTCGGGTCCGCCAGTGCCGTCGCGTAGGCATAAGCGTCAACGATGCCTTGACCGCTTTCTTCAAGGGTGAGCATGCGCAACTGGTTGTCGTAAGTGTTGCGCCAATGATTGCCGCGTCCATCCCAGCGCAGGAGGATTTCACCGGCCAGGCCCACCAGGCGGGTGCGTCCTCCGGCATCGACGCTGGCGACGTTTACCGGTTGCCCGCCCAGGTCGTAAATAGTCGCCAGGTTGGGCTTGGCAGCATTGAGCAGTCGCGCGTCCCGTTGCTCCATCAGCCGCCCGAGGTTGTCGAAACATTGCCGGGTGATGAGGGTTTGCACGGTCCCGCCCGGCACATTGCGCAAGTAGATCATCTGGCGCACGGCCAGGCCCCGAGCATCAATGGCCGTCACCGACGGGGTTTTCCAGTCGACCGTGGTGGTCATCACTTGCCTGCCTTGGAGCCTTTCGAGTCCGGTGCGACATAGGTGTCATTGAAATCCAGCTTGGTGGTGTACCAAGGGTGGATGATTTCCAGCGCGACATCGGCTTTGGCGTTGATGATCTTGATCAGGCGACCGAGGACGTCGTAATAGCTTTTGTCGTGATGGCCGAAATCCCTGAAAGAATGGTCATGAATGTAGCCATAAGCATTGGCGAAATACGGTCGGTAGGTGCGTACCGCCAACCCTTTGTTGTTGTATTCCACGCGTTCGCTGATACGCCAGCGACGCTCGGCGTGCGCCACTTTCGGCTGACCGTTTTCAATCACCAGTTCGCCGTTTTCCACCACATAAGCCTCACCAGGCTCGACGCGTTGCTGGGTTTGCAGGGCTTGTCCGAAACCATCGACGATGGCCAGGTTGATGTGGATTTGCTGTTCTTGCGGGTCGTAGTAATCACGATCGGCGGTCAGCACCACGGTGTGCACCGGTACGCGAACGATGGTCTGCAGCAGGTCCCACAATGCCTGCTCTGATAGCGTGCGGGACGTGCGTCTGGCCAGGCGCAGCCGGGCATTGGCGCGTATGTGAAGGTCGGGCAGTACGTAGCCTTGCGTCATCCAGTCGGTGAGCCAGTCGGGTGTCTGCCTCACGGAATCCGGGAGCTTGCCCATCCAGCTGAACAGATCCTTGCGTAACGTGCTGGCGGCATTTTGCAGCGCTTCCTTGGGAAGTTCGATTGCAGTCGCGGGGCTGGAATCTGCGGGACGGGTGTAGTCGGCAATGGGCAGGAAGCCGGCGGGCACCGCGTTTTCCGTTCCGTAATACGTGAGGGTGTGCGGACCGGATGGGTCGTAAATCGCTTCTTCAACGTTTTCGTTGGCATCAATGAGGCGCAGCGGCTGCAGTGAGTGATAGTCGTACTCGACGCGCGTGGTGCAGCCATCCGGCAACTCGACGTTGAGCGTTGCGAAACCGTAATCGTCGTAGGTCGCTTTGGTCACACCATGGCTCGGAGTGTCGTTGTATTGAATCACCCTGTAGAAGAGATCGAGGTCTGTATACCGGGCAAAATTGTATTGGCTCGACCAGAGATTTTTCAGTTTGTCTTCTTCCTCATCGGCCTCTTTGTCCGTTCCAAGAATCAGTGGCATGGCCAAATAACCGATCTTCGTCAGCTCGGCCCGAATGTCGATGGGAGGGCTCACGTCGCCGTAGACATCCAGCGCCGTCTTGTTCAATTGCGCCATTTCCAGCGGGCCTGCCAAGGCCTCGAACTCGGCGGTGCCGTCCGGCATCACCGTTTGGTCCCGGGTGCTGAGGTAGCGTTGCACTGTTTGCGCGGTCAGCTCCCGCCCGGTCGCCCATTCAGTTGAGGCGTAGTGCTCGATAAATGATTCATAGCCAATGGCTTCGGGGGTCAGTCCCGCAGGTGCAGCGCCCTTGGGCAAGACCAGCGCATTGCCGCGTTGCTGATAGGGCAGGCCGAGTCTCCAACCTTGCAGGTCGACCAGGTGAATAAACCTGGCGCGGGTTTCGGCCAGGTAGTAGGACTGTTGAGCCGGGTCATGGGCGTCGCTCCACCATTTGCGTTCATCGACATCGGTAAAGGGTGGCTCATCAAGCTCAGTCAGGCGCCGGGCATAACTGACCGTGATGCTGTGAGTCGTCAGCCCGAACGCATCCCGACCCAGGTTCAGGACATGTCGGCACAGCGGGTCATCGACGAAGCGCTCATAGTGGTAGCTGATGGTTTCCAGCGACGACACCATCAACACCGCGTCAGGCTGGTGCTTACCGCGCTCACGTACTTCGCGCACGATGTAGCGGGACTGTTCAACCAGGAACGGGGTGTCCGGGTCATTCGCCGCGTAGGTTTCCGTTCGCAGCATATTGCCCGCGAGCGCACGGGCGATTTCGTGGGCGGTGGCTTCATCGGCAGGGCTGATGAGTTCTTCGCACTCGTCGTCCGGGTGATAACGACAAAACAGCGTTTCGCCCAACGGGTGTGCCTCATCATCACGATTGAAGTAACCCTCGCCAGGCATGTCGATCTGTTGACCAGTATGAAACCAGGTGCAGACCAATGCCGCAGCGGTAAAGCTTTCGTCTTCATCCGGACCGGATTCGGTATCGGTCTGGTGCAGCAGCCCGAAGCCACGGAATTCCCGATCCTGGCCGTCGTAGTAAGCCTGGAAATAACGAAAAAACTGGTTCAGGCGATTGCCGGTAATTTCATCGAGCTGGCTCTGCTGGCTCACCACCTGGATAGGGAAGGGCAGATGGCATGTGAAGTGGGTACTGGTTTTTTCGTCCAGCCATTCTTGCGCCGAACTGCGATAAGCCACCTCTGTGCTGCACCCCATGTTGTTATTGCTGGCGATCATCAGGTACGGCTTGGTGCTGACGAAGTCATAGCGCCAGTGCTCAGGTTTCATATGTGTAACGGTCAGGATCAGGCTGGCGCAGCCCAGGCCTTGCAGGTCGGCGAACGTCACCTGACACAGGTTGTCGTAACGCACACCTTCGGGCCAGGAAACCCGAGTAGGTGTCAGTGCAAAACCATTGCCGCCCAGGTTGAGATAAATATCGAACCCGTCGGAATTCAGATAGATCAGTGCAGGGGCACCCGAACCGTTCAAGTCGGCGATGCGCACACGTGCTGCGTCGAAGGTGGCGTAATCGAACATCGGGCCTTCGATGACAAATCCCGTGCCGAATATTCCGTTCCCAAGGTTCGGCCAGCATTTGATTTCGTCGTGGCGAATGCGGCACAACGAGGGGGTGTCGCTGCCCAGCAGGTTACCCAGAAACACCAGTTCGCTGCGTGAGCTACTGATCAAAGGCAGACGGTCATCATCCGGTGTGTGTGCGACGTCCTCGCCCTTGGCAAACCCTTCTTCGCGCCGATTGGCGTACAGACGCACGGCGTTGGGGCCGATCAGTGTGAGCGAGCTGAGGCCATCGCCCTGCAAGTCGCCCAACTGCGACAGGACCTTGAAAAACTCCACCGGGAACGCCTTGAACGGAATGAATCCTGACCAGCTCCGATCCGCGTTCAAGGTATGGAAACCCTGAGCGCCGGGTTGGGCAATGATCCAGTCCGGACGACCGTCTCCGGTCAGGTCCATCAGCGCTTGATGCGTTTGCTTGCTGCGGTCGGCGACCGGGATTTCGTTGAGCGCTGTCCACGGGCCATAGGTGATGCGATCACCGCCAGTGCGGTCACGCAACGGTTCGCGGTAGTACCAGCATTGGTCGTAGCGACACAGGAAACCCGGCAAACCCTCACCGAACAGGTCGACGCATTGATAGTGCTGGCCGTCCTCGATGCCCGGCATGTTGTCGAACGGGAAAAACGCCGCCGGCTGAGTATTGAGTTCAGCACCCGAATACTCGAACTCTATCGGCGGCATGCTTTCCACGGCACCGCTGGCGTCGTACGCCTGATAATGCGCCGCGGTGATTTGGCTGAAGGACCAGGGTTCAGTGTTGCCCGAGTACTCCAGCAACACACGGCGGACCAGTGCCGGTTTGTTACCCAGTTCCGCAAAGTTGTGAAACATCAGCACTTGCCGGCAGAGGCGGCGAGTGCCGACTTCAAAGCCCTGGCCATACGAGGAAAAGGGGTCATGGCGGATCACCCATGGCTTGAGCGTCGGGCCGTCATAAACAGGTTTTTCTGTCAGTTCCAGCGTGCGCTCGCCGTAGTCGAACACCACGTGAAAGAGCCACGACGGTGTCGGTGTCTGGGCCAGCTCCCAGCCGTACAAATCCGCACACGCGGGGAAGTTGCCATAGAACACTTGATGCAAATACCGCTGCGCCCGGTAATCACGTGGGTCAGGAAGCTCGGTTGGTTCCTCTGACCGGTACACGTAGCGGATATGCTCGCCGTGGGCGTTCATGCTTTCCTGCAACAGCCACGCCGATACCCGCAGTGGCGTTTGCACGGCGGCAATGCGCGCACTGTGGTCTTTGCCGAAAAGGTGCAGGCTGCCGTCCGGCGCATGCACCAGCCAGAAGCCTTCGGGTGTGGCATCGGAGCACCAGAACTCGATGAGCTCGAACGTCTGTTCCACCCGTGGCCGATACCGCACCACCGTATGTTCGCCAATGAGCTGGCCACGGTATTCGCTTTCGACTCTGGACTGGAGGTTGCCCTCGTCATCGCGCTCGGGCATCAGTTTTTCGCCGGCGGTGTTGAGGAACACGTCATCGTCGAGATACCGGGGCACGCCCTTGTTGGTTTGGCGGGTGATAGCCGCAGAGTCCAAATGCCAGCCGACACCGAATGCGCCGTTCCCGGACTGGCTGCTGTAGCTCAGCGCGAGCACGGGGTCCCAGCCGCGGCCGGGCGAAACGGGCATGGGTAATACAAAAGAGGCGGCCCCGGTCGGCCCCACCTTGCCCCAGCTTTTGCCGATGGTGGCGATCGAAGCACTCTTTGCAATCGAGGGTTCAGTGATACTCAGGGACGCTTGATCTTGCATGGGGCTGATCCTGTTTTGGCGTGGCGCTCGCCCGTGGCGACGCAGTCGCTGGATAGATCAGACGCTAACAAGATGGGCGCGCTGCGTAACCTGTCAGATCTGACAGGTAGAGAGGGTTTTTCCAGATCGAATTGCTGTAAGAAATACGGTTTTAATGCCATTGGCATTATTTGCAGGCAAAAAAACGGCCGGGTCGCCTTTTCAGGCAACCCGGCCGCTGTTTGGCCAGATGAAGCGCTTACTGCACTTCTACCGCCAGACTTTCACTGATCTTCTTCTGCCAGATCGCAGGACCGGTGATGTGAACCGACTCGCCCTTGCTGTCGACTGCAACAGTCACTGGCATGTCTTTCACGTCGAACTCGTAGATGGCTTCCATCCCCAGTTCGGCGAACGCCACGACGCGGGATTTCTTGATGGCTTGCGCCACCAGGTAAGCCGCGCCGCCGACTGCCATCAGGTAAACAGCCTTGTGGTCCTTGATCGCTTCGATCGCGGTAGGGCCGCGCTCGGATTTGCCGATCATGCCCAACAGGCCGGTTTGCTCGAGGATCTGACGGGTGAACTTGTCCATCCGCGTTGCGGTGGTCGGACCGGCAGGGCCAACCACTTCTTCGCGCACCGGATCAACCGGGCCGACGTAATAGATGAAGCGACCCTTGAGGTCCACCGGCAAGGTTTCACCCTTGTTCAGCATCTCGACCATGCGCTTGTGCGCCGCGTCGCGACCGGTGAGCATCTTGCCGTTGAGCAGGACGGTCTCGCCCGGCTTCCAGCTCTGCACTTCTTCCGGGGTCAGGGTGTCGAGGTTGACGCGACGGGCCGACGGGCCGGCTTCCCAGACGATTTCCGGGTAGGCGTCCAGCGGTGGCGCTTCCAGCGAGGCCGGGCCGGAACCGTCGAGCACGAAGTGGGCGTGACGGGTGGCGGCGCAGTTCGGGATCATGCACACCGGCAACGAAGCGGCGTGGGTCGGGTAATCCATGATCTTCACATCGAGCACGGTGGTCAGGCCACCCAGGCCTTGGGCGCCGATGCCCAGTTGGTTGACCTTCTCGAACAGCTCCAGGCGCATTTCTTCAATGCGGTTCTGCGGGCCGCGAGCCTTGAGCTCGTGGATGTCGATGGACTCCATCAACACTTCCTTGGCCATGACCGCAGCTTTCTCGGCGGTGCCGCCGATGCCGATGCCGAGCATGCCCGGTGGGCACCAGCCGGCGCCCATGGTCGGAACGGTCTTCAGCACCCAGTCGACGATCGAGTCGGACGGGTTGAGCATGGCCATTTTCGACTTGTTCTCGGAACCGCCGCCCTTGGCCGCCACGTCCACTTCCACGGTGTTGCCCGGGACGATGGAGTAGTGGATCACGGCCGGGGTGTTGTCCTTGGTGTTTTTACGAGCGCCCGCCGGGTCGGCGAGGATCGAGGCACGCAGGACGTTTTCCGGCAGGTTGTAAGCCCGGCGCACGCCTTCGTTGATCATGTCGTCCAGGCCCATGGTGGCGCCATCCCAACGCACGTCCATGCCCACGCGGACAAACACGGTGACGATGCCGGTGTCCTGGCAGATCGGGCGGTGGCCGGTGGCACACATGCGCGAGTTGATCAGGATTTGCGCGATCGAATCGCGGGCCGCTGGCGATTCTTCGCGCAGGTAGGCCTCGTGCATCGCCTGGATGAAGTCAACGGGGTGGTAGTAAGAAATGAATTGCAGGGCGTCAGCAACGCTCTGAATCAGGTCGTCTTGCTTGATCACGGTCATGAGTCGCGCTCCTCTAAAAGACGGGAACATTCAATAAGGTGCTTGCAGCTTGGGTGCATCGGTCGGTTGCAAGCACCTTTCAAGGCACGCCGGGGCTGCTGGCGCGACGCTAAAAAGGCGCGGCAGTATACCGCGCCTCGGTTCCGGGCACACCCGCCGACAGTCAATCGTTGGTCGCATAACTTCACGACCCTTGTAGCCGCTGGCGAAGCCTGCGTCCGGCGGCGAAGCCGTCGTAAAACCTGAATCGGTGATTTGCCTGACACACCGGGGTGCATGGATTCACGACGGCTTCGCCGCCGGACGCAGGCTTCGCCAGCTGTTACAGGGTATGGGGATGGGTGAATGAGGGACATGCTTTTGACGCCAGTTTTTTGCCCCGAAAATAGTATGGTTATTTGTCTGGCTCGCCACTAAAGTGGCACTCGGCCTGTAGAGTAGGACACTCGATCAGCATTCCTTCGCATGGTGAGTCAACGATTGACCCATAACGCAATTCAACGGCTTTTACTCAAACGCTTTGCCCTAGCAGCCTGCACTTATGCCTTGGCCTTGATGCTGCTGTGGCTGGCGTTTTTCACCGGGCACTACGACGAACCCATGGCCAGCGTGGCCGTCGGCACGGCGCTGGTGGTCATCAGCCAGGCGGCGTTGTTCGCGGTGTTCTACAGCGGCTGCAACCTGCGCTTTTCCGACCCCAGCCTGACCGAAGCGCAAGTGTTGATGGGGCTGGGATGGCAAACCTGGCTGATCGCCAATCTGGATGAGGCACGCGGCGCGTTTCTGGTGTTCTACGTGCTGATCCTGCTGTTCGGACTGTTCCACCTGTCGCGTCGGGCGCTCGTGCGGTGTGCGCTGCTGGTGTTTTTCAGTTTCTGCGCGATCACGCTGTGGGAGGGCTACCACTTTCAGCTGCCCGACCCGGCGCTGGCCGGGTTGCAAGTGTGCGTATTGCTGATTGTGCTGATCTGGCTGGTGCTCTACGCCCATTACGTTCAGGCGTCGCGCCAACGCATGCGTCAGCGGCGCTTCGCCCTGCAAGCGCATCAGGACACCCTGCGCGGGATGATGCGCCAGCTCGAAGACCTGGTGGCCACCGACGAACTCACCGGGCTGTTCAACCGCCGCCATTTCCTGCGCCTGGCCTCCCGCGAACTGAAGGTGATGGACGCCGGTGTGATGCATGGCCTGGCGCTGATCGACCTCGATCACTTCAAACGTATCAACGATGTGCACGGCCATGCGGCGGGCGACCAGGTCCTGCAAGCCTTCGCTGGCGTGGCGACGGCGTGCCTGCGCGACGGCGATGTGTTGGCGCGTTATGGCGGTGAGGAATTCGTGGTGCTGGTGCCCGATTGCGATGCCGAACGCCTGACCGCCTGCTGTGAGCGGCTGCGCATCGCCTTCACCGATGTCGAACTGATCGGCCTCAACGTGAACAGCCTGAGCCTTTCGGCGGGCATGACCCTGCTGGCCGTTGGCGACGATCTCGACGACGCCTTGCAGCGAGCCGATCAGGCGCTTTACCGCGCCAAGCGTGACGGTCGCAATCGCTGCGCGGCGGCCTGGGAGAACGTCGATGCCTGAGTTGCGGGTCGGCGAGCGGCATTTTTCGGTGGCAGCGGGCAGCAACCTGCTCGATGCCCTGAATCAAAATGGCGTAGCGGTGCCCTACAGTTGCCGCGCCGGCAGTTGCCATGCGTGCCTGGTGCAATGTGTACAAGGCCTGCCGAGCGACAACCGCCCGGATGCCCTGAGCGCAGATCAGCGTCAGCAAGGCTGGCGTCTGGCGTGCCAGTGCCAGGTGGTCGAGGATTTGCAGGTGCATGCCTTCGACCCGCAAGTGGACGGTCGCCCGGCCGAGGTCGCCGCCATCGATTGGCTGAGCGCCAGCGTGTTGCGCCTGCGCCTGACACCGCAACGGCCGCTGCGCTACAACGCCGGGCAACATCTGGTGCTGTGGGCGGGCAACGTGGCGCGTCCTTATTCACTGGCGAGCCTGCCGCAAGACGACCGCTTTCTGGAGTTTCACCTCGATTGCCGTCAGCCGGGGCAATTCAGCGACGCGGCCCGTCAGTTGAGCATCGGTGACACCCTGCGCCTCGGCGAACTGCGCGGCGGGGCGTTGCATTACGACCCTGACTGGCACACCCGACCGCTGTGGCTGCTGGCCGCCGGCACCGGTCTTGGCCCGTTGTTCGGGGTCTTGCGCGAAGCGTTGCGTCAGGATCATCACGGCGCCATTCGCCTCATTCACCTGGCCCATGACGCCGACGAGCATTACCTGGCCAAACCGCTGCAAGCCATGGCTGACGGTCGCGATAACCTGACGGTCGAGTTCTGGACCCCGGCCGAGTTGCCGCAGGCATTGGCGCAACTGCGGCTTGTCTCCCGACAAACCCTGGCCTTAGTCTGCGGAGCCCCCGACAGTGTCGACGCCTTTTCCCGGCGCCTTTACCTCGCGGGATTGCCGCGCAATCAACTGCTGGCCGATGTGTTCCTGCCGCGTGGTTGAGCGCTGATTGATCAGACGCGAGTCCCACCATGACCGATACCATCCAGATTGAACGCGAACGCGGTGTGCTGACACTGCGCCTGAATCGCCCCGAAAAGAAAAACGCCCTGACCCGCGCCATGTATAGCCACTTGGCCGAAGCGCTGAAGCAGGCTGATACCGATCCCGAAATCAACGCCGTGCTGATCACCGGCAGCGCCGAGTGCTTCACCGCCGGCAACGACATCGCCGACTTCATCCAGCAACCACCGGGCAACCTCGACAGCCCGGTGTTTCATTTCATGCTCAACCTGCTCGAATGCCGTAAACCGGTGATCGCCGCCGTGGCCGGCGCGGCGGTGGGGATTGGTACGACGATGTTGCTGCATTGCGATCTGGTTTATGTCAGCACGGACGCGCGGTTGCGCATGCCGTTCGTTAATCTCGGCTTATGCCCGGAGTTCGGCTCCAGCCTGATCCTGCCGCGTTTGCTCGGGCATGCCAAAGCGGCGCAGTTGTTGTTGCTGGGAGAAGGTTTCAGCGGTGAGCAGGCGGCGGGGTGGGGCATTGCCACCGAGGCGTTGGGCAGTGGCGAAGAAACATTGGCCAAGGCGCGGGAAATGGCGCTGCGGTTCGAATCGCTGCCACCGGAAGCGGTGCGCATCAGCAAGCAATTGATGAAAGCGCCGGACCGGGAGTTGATTCGCAAGGTGATCGAGGAGGAGGGCGCGTTGTTTACCCAACGGTTGCGCTCACCGGAAGCGTTGGCGGCGTTGACCGGGTTTATCAAACGGCACTAACTCTGCGGTGACTGGAGTGGCCTCATCGCGAGCAAGCTCGGCTCCCACAGGTTTTGAGTCGAACTCCAGTCTGTGACCACCACCCACCACTGTGGGAGCCGAGCTTGCTCGCGATGAGGCCAGCCAGAACACCACAGCTGTTGGACCAGAAAGCAAAAAGCCCCGCCATTCACATGGCGGGGCTTTTGTTTTTCAGCGGTCCGGTACTCAGACCATCGGGTCGCCAACGTGCAGGATTTTCATGCCATTGGTGCCGCCGATGGTGTGGTAGCTGTCGCCCTTGGTCAGGATGACCCAGTCGCCTTTCTCCACAACGCCGCGCTTGAGCAACTCGTCGATCGCGGCCTGGCTGACTTGCTCAGGCGGCAGCGATGCCGGGTCGAACGGTACGGTGTAGACGCCACGGAACATGGCCGCGCGGGCCTGGGTTTCGCGGTGCGGAGAGAACGCGTAGATCGGCACCGAAGAACGGATGCGCGACATGATCAACGGCGTGTAGCCACTTTCGGTCAGGGCGATGATCGCCTTCACGCCCGGGAAGTGGTTGGCGGTGTACATGGCCGCCAACGCGATGCTCTGGTCGCAGCTTTCGAAGACCTTGCCGATACGGTGGCTGGAGGTCTTGCTGGTCGGGTGCTTTTCAGCGCCGACGCAGATGCGCGCCATCGCCTGCACTGCTTCCAGCGGATACAGACCGGCAGCACTTTCAGCCGAGAGCATCACGGCGTCGGTGTAGTCGAGCACGGCGTTGGCCACGTCGGACACTTCGGCGCGAGTCGGCATCGGGTTCTGGATCATCGACTCCATCATCTGGGTCGCCACGATCACAGCCTTGTTGTGGCGGCGTGCGTGCAGAATGATTTTCTTCTGAATGCCCACCAACTCGGCGTCGCCGATTTCCACACCCAGGTCACCACGGGCAACCATCACGGCGTCGGACGCCTGGATCAGCGCGTCGAGGGTTTCGTCGTCGGCCACGGCTTCGGCGCGTTCGATCTTCGCCACCAGCCAGGCAGTACCGCCGGCCTCGTCACGCAGTTGACGGGCGTATTCCATGTCGGCAGCGTCACGCGGGAAGGACACGGCGAGGTAATCGACTTCCATCTCGGCGGCGAGCTTGATGTCGGCCTTGTCTTTCTCGGTCAGGGCCGGAGCCGTCAGGCCACCACCGCGACGGTTGATGCCTTTATGGTCGGACAGCGGGCCGCCGATCAGCACGGTGCAGTTCAGTTCGGTGGCGGTGGCGGTATCGACGCGCATTACCACGCGGCCGTCGTCGAGCAGCAGCTCGTCGCCCACGCCGCAGTCTTTGACCAGGTCCGGGTAGTCGATGCCGACCACTTGCTGGTTGCCTTCGGTCAGAGGATGGCTGGTGGAGAAGGTGAACTGATCACCGATCTTCAGCTCGATCTTCTTGTTGGCGAATTTGGCGATACGGATTTTCGGGCCTTGCAGATCACCCAGCAGGGCCACGAAGCGGCCGTGCTTGGCGGCGAGGTCACGCACCAGCTTCGCACGAGCCTTGTGCTCGTCGGGGGTGCCGTGGGAGAAGTTCAGGCGGGCGACGTCCAGGCCAGCCAGAATCAGCTGTTCGAGAACTTCCGGCGAGTTACTGGCCGGGCCAAGGGTAGCGACGATTTTGGTACGACGGACGGACATGCAAAGACTCCTGAGTTCAAGCGCTGAGTGAGGCTACTATGCTCTAGGGGTGTAGTCATTGTTCGTTTGCACTACTTTTTATAAAGATCTTGTTCGTCGCTTTTATCTCCAGGCGAATGCTTTTGGTGCAGGCAGCCTGAAGTTTTTACTCAACGGGTCGATACAGGGCTCAAGACAGGAGAACCCCCCATGCGATTTGCGCTCATTGCCGTCCTTGCCCTCAGTGTGACGGGCTGCGCCCGTTGGTCCATGAACCATCATTTGAATCTCGCCTACAGCGCCTATGACCGTGGCAATTGCGAGCAGGTGATGCTCGAGTTGTCGAAAGTCGAGCGCTCCAGTCGCGTGCGGCCTTATGTGTGGCCGGAAGTCTCGATGATGCGTGGCCAGTGCCTGGAACGGCAGATGCTGTTCGTCGATGCGGCGCAGACTTACGAGTTCATCATCGCGACCTACCCGCAAAGCGAATACGCCTACCGCGCCCGCGCCCGTCTGGAAACCCTGCAGAGCACGGGCCATTACCCGATCCGCAGCGCAGCGGCCCCGCGCCCGACTTACTGATTGCAGTTGTCTGCAACGGCTGGCTCACCGGTGGCGGTGAGCTATAGTCCAATAGATCGGTTTCAGAGCCCTTGCCTCTGAACCGAGGTCATGCCTGTGACCGGCAGCAGTGAGCGTCAGCATTGTGTGGACTGTCGCACCGGAAGCGGGGAGAGCGCGCCTACCTCTAAACAAGTCACGCAGGCCCGTTCCGAAGCAGTAGTGCGGCTCTGCTTAAGGGCCTTGCTGGGCGAATTGCGCATGTTTACCAACCGCCGTATCGAGCGGCATCAACTGCCGTATTTCCTGAAAGTGTTCAACAGTGTCACTGACAAACCCATCGGGTTTCTGGGCAATGTCTCTGCCGACGGGCTGATGTTGATCAGCCAGTTGCCAATGATGATTGGCGCCGATTTCGATTTACGCCTGAAAATCCCCGGTTGCAACGGTTGCCTGCAAGTCATCGATTTTCGGGCGTGTTGCCTGTGGTGCCACGAAGACGCGACCCCTCACCACTATGACGCCGGTTTCAGCCTGCAACGGGCACCGCCGGAATATGGGCAACTGGTAAGTGCGTTACAGCAATACTTCAGTTTTCAGCCGTTGCCGGCGTCTGCCTGAAGGTTACCGCAGCTTCGCTATTCCTTCCGCGAGCAAGCTGAATCTGTGTTGTACACAGGGAGCGAGCTTGCTCGCGCGGGCGCCACAATAACTATCTGACATCTAAAAGAACCAAAATTGAAGCGTATTTACCGTTCGTCTGAACTGTCAGATTTTACAGGTGGGCAGACCGTGGTGCTTACGTTTAACTACATGGGGTCGGGTGGTGCAGTTTGAGTACTACTCATGTGTTAACTAATTTTAAGGTGATTATTGTGAGTAATGAAAAAGACGATAACTGGAAAGGTCCTGATTGCAATAATTGTGCTGTGGAAATTAAGCCTGCAAAGTTACTACCGAAAGATAAATGGATTGATTCGGAAGAGACCTATACAACGACTGTGGTAGCGGAGGCTGACTTCAGGAAAGCGAAACTTACGGTTATATACTGGTGGACGAAATCAGGGAAAGAATTCAACGTGGAAACAGTGCAATACCAAGTGACGGCGAATGGTCAAACCAACGGAGATCTGTTTTTAGCTATTGCCGGACTTGATAAGTTCAAGCATTTGACTGGTAAAGCAAACCAGGATGGCGAATGGCACGATATTACCGAGCGCAAAACGTATGAAAGCTCAAGTCCCAAAGAAGATGTTATCCAAGTTAAATATATCTATGATCGCGATAACTCTGGCGATCCCACTCTGTGGGGGGATGTATCTGTGAAGTATGTGCTTTGATGCTGTATTAGATCAGGGCACAACGGCCGAGGCCGTCGCGGGCCTCACAAACAAATACTTGATAGGTTCAGGAGCTGCTGGTCATCATGGATAACTTAGAGAATTCAGTGGTTGCCGGTCCCGTTATTGAAGTTCCAAGCGCGAATGCGTATGTGTCGAATTTCGATATTGCTACCTCTGGCACATCAAGTACTTCGGGGACCATTGTTGCACGTCTGTATACAAGCACAGGTCAGAATCCGGTAAAAGAAAAAGTGGCGACTCAGCAAGGTAGTCTATGGTCGGCCGTGCTGTCTGGATCACTTACGCCAGGTGATTACAGATTTGAAGTTGCCCAGGGTTCGGCTGGTACAACGATTGTTCATTTTAAACTTCATGTCCCTCCTGTCGTTATTGCCTCGCCACCCTCCGGTACATTGCCGAGCAAGCAGTTTGCCGTCACAGGAAGCGGTGGTGTATTGGGTGGAGGAACGGTAACCCTGCATAACGCAAGTGGAAACACGCTTCTGAGTACTGCAACTATTAGGGCCGGAGGTGCTTGGGACGCAACCGTCACACTTCCTAGTGAGACTCAGCCTTTAACGTTTTACGC
Organism: Pseudomonas sp. B21-040; assembly: GCF_024748695.1. Classification (NCBI taxonomy): domain Bacteria; kingdom Pseudomonadati; phylum Pseudomonadota; class Gammaproteobacteria; order Pseudomonadales; family Pseudomonadaceae; genus Pseudomonas; species Pseudomonas sp. B21-040. Next base: position 5,250,560 of record NZ_CP087176.1, on the reverse strand, counting down.
AAAGCAAAAAATAGGGAATGATTTTTCCGCCAACTCCAACTCGGTCACTGTCAGTTTGGTAACTCCGGTGGCCCCAGTCATCGACTCCCCACGGCAGGGTGAGGTAGTACTGGCCGGCAACCAGATTTCGTTAAAGGGGCGGGGCATTCCCGGTAAAGATGTTGACATCATGTCCCCCGGTGGAGGTTATTTGCATGGGCAAGCGAAGGTTCAATCCAATGGTTCATGGGAGACTACATTCAACCAAGCGAACTACCCCAATGGCGGCACGGTTGAGATGCAGGTGCGGCATCGGGATCTAAATGACTGGTCTGTGATGCGATCATTCCTTTTAGTCGGCGGGCCCAGAATCTCGATTCCGACAGACGGCGCATTTATCGAACCACGGGGGGCGATATCTGGCGATAACGCTTATCCGGGCGCTATTGTCGAGGTACTCAAAGACCTCGCACATTCCTTCAAGATCGGACAGGGCACTGCCGGGACAGACGGTCAGTGGAGGATTACGGCTTTCGACAACGGGATTCCGGTGGGTGCGTTTTCGATGGTCGCGCGACAGATCATTGGCGACGCCCCTTCTGTTGTAAGCCCGGCTCGAGCAGTCAAAGTCCGTCCTCCAGCGTTGGCCGCTATCGCTTCTACATTGCCAAACGAGACCTCAGTGAAGTTCTCAGGTACCGGCCACATCGGCGCCACGGTCGAGATCTCTATCGTCAGCGGCCCCAATGGAACGGCCCCACCCGCTGTTGTGGTCACCGCTGACAAATGGGAAACCACCGCGACGAACTGGCCGTTCGGCACCTACAGCCTGAGGGCGATTCAGAAGGTGCCTGACAATGCCGGTGGCTGGATCGAGTCACTGCCCTACACATTCACTTTCAGCCGGGTGCTTCCCGATCTAAGTGATGTGACCTACACGGCGGTTTACCAGCCGACCTTCTCCGGCAAAGGCTACAACGGCGCGACGGTGAAACTTTACGACCCGGGCGGTAGTTCGATGGTAGCGCCCGATGCCCTTGTGACCGACGGTCGGTGGTCGAGCCGGGCGTCTCAGGTATGGGGGCCGACGGGCCGTCGGGAAGTGCATATCCGGCAAACCTTGAACGGGCAGACGTCAGCTTGGGTCACTCTAGTAGTCACGATCGCACCTCTGGCACCGGATGTTAACGATCCCGTGGAGGATGGGCTTTCGCCGCGCTTTAGCGGCAAATGTTGGCCGGGAGCAGTGGTCAGCCTCACTTTCAGCGGCAGCTCCACCGTGCACACTGCCACCGTTGTCGGCGACAATTGGACCTTTCAGCGGGGCACGCCCTTTACCACCGGGGTGACCCACACCGTCACGGTCACTCAGACCGCTGCGCAGCAAACGTCACCGTCAGTAGCGAAAACCTTCACGGTCAAGCTACCCATGGTTAAACCGCAGATCACCGCCCCGCAAGAAAATGCCGAGGTTGGCCGTGACCTCACCGTTCAAGGGCTGGCGGGTATGAAGGGCGCCTCGATGCAACTGCGTGATGCTCAGTTCGGTAGAAATCTGGGCGCTCCCAAAGTACTGGCCGCCGACGGCGAGTGGTCGATCGACCTCACCGCGCTGGAGTTTCGTGAGTACGCCGTTGATGCGCAACAGACACTCAATCAGCAGGAGTCCGTGCACAGTGACGTGCGCGTTTTCAACGTGGTACTGACGCCGCCGATCATTACCGTGCCGATTGAAAACGGTGACCTGCCGCGTACGTCGACGATTGAAGGCTGGGCCATGCCGGGCGCTCAAGTGTCGGTTTGGCTGGACGGCGTTGCCGAGCCGTTGCTCACCAATATTCCGGTCCAGGCCGATGGTCGCTGGAAAGCCGACGTGACATTGCCGGTCGGGAAAAAGGCCATTCGGGCCAGGCAAACCCAGGGCAACCAGACTTCCCGAGACAGCCGGCCATTGCCCTACAACGTCGTCCCTGCGGCACCGTACATTGAAAGCCCTGCCAGCGACGAGCACATCGGTCGAAGGGGGGTAATCTCTGGTTTCGGCGTGCCGGGGGATACCGTGACGGTGAGCCTGAATGGCGCCGCGACCACGGTACTGGGACGAAACCCGGTGCTGGAGGACCGCACCTGGTCGGTGACGATGGAATTCGACCAACCGGGTGGCCTCTGCGCTCTGACTGCCGTGGCATCGTGCGATGGTTTCGATTCCGTCGACTCCCCGAAGCGGCAGGTCAGGTTGGGAACTTACCTGCCTTCCATCGAACTACCGGCGGCAGGCCAGTGGGTCAGCCACCCGGTCGGGTTCAAGGGCAAGGGCAGGCCAGGCGTGGGGCAAGTCGCAAGCTGGTTCAATCCGGATCAGGTGTGGGCACCGAACCTTCCCGTCGGTAGCGGAGGCTGGCAGGGCGGGGCGGGCCAGTCGCTGCCTGTTGGCGGTCAATGGTGCCGGTTCAAGCAAACCATCACCGACGGTACGGATGGCGCGACGGTATCTGATTGGGCGGACAGCCAGCGTTTCCAAATCGAGCTGGCGCCCCCCACCGAACCCTGAGCTCTTTTGCCCGACGAGTGGTCATTTAAACTGTTATTTATGACAGTAGACGGTGATTGGCTTCAGGCGCCAAATCTCTTCGTACGAACCGGCGGCCCGGCAAATTCGCCAGGCTGTTCAGGGCAGTTATCGACCCAAGGAAACTGACCATGGCTAACGCTCGCCCCGCTTCACAACTCCTGAACCAGGTATTTAGTGAGGTACAACGCACCCAATATGTCACGCTCAAGGCCTACATCGACGGCGGCGGTTCGGTGGTTGCACTGGTGGAAAATGGTGTTAAAGGGCTGGTCAGTGACTTCGGGTTGAGCCCCGATGACGCCCATGCGTTTTTGCGGCGGGCCAACAGCCTGGCCATTTATGTGCGGCGCCAGTTTATCGAGCACAGCCTGCGCAAACATGAAACCGACGGCGAAGCGGTGCCAGGCAGCGGTTTGTTGTCGATGGTCGTTGGTCCCAGTTTTGAGAGTCTGTTCTCCCCCGATTTCGACAATTTTTGCCCGCCACAGGCGCTGGAGTCGATTGCTTCGCCAGTGGCCTATCTGATCGAGTTGTTGAGGTGGATCGAGAAACGTATCGAGTCCGCATCAATCGACACGAATAAACTGCCACTGCATGACCGACGCAAGGATCTGAAACTGCTGGCCATCGACTTCAAGGCAGTTTATCAATCGGTGTCTTCGGTGGACATCATCGTCTCGGTGCTGGAAGCGTTCATCAAGGAACATGGCGCGACTCCCGAAGTTGAACCGGCCGTGGATGTTGAACAGGCCATGATCGTGGCGCGCTACCCCAACGGGCTGCCTTACTACCAGCATTGGGTCACGCTGGATGCGGTGGCCCGACACCATGGCCTGTCGGTTGGCAACTTTGCACACATCGTGGATATGTCCTTCCCTTATTTTTTGCAGGATCAAGCGTGGGACAACGATGCGGGGCGTGCGCTGGCCCATGCATCGCGACTGGGGCCTTACCAGCGCACATTGCTGACGGAAAACTTCGTTGGCATTGGCGGTCTGGCCCCCTTTTATTTGTTGAACTTTGGTGCCGACAAGGAGGAATGGCGGGACCTTAATGAGGTGCGAATTTTCGGTGAGCGAACCAAGCTCGACACGCCGGGGCTTGAGGCTTTGCTGTCGGTGCGCGGTTTCGCGCCAGTGCGCTCGGCTAACGTGACGTACCCAGAACCCGCCCCGACGGGACCGGAAAGCGAGCAATGCGGTTCGGTTTACCTCAACGCCAACGTACACCCTGGGGTCAGCATCACGGAACCTGGAACCAGCTCTTCGTCCCGGCACAAATTGTCAGCGGACCCCGCCGTCGTTGCAGGCCTCGTCCGATACGACCGGATGAATCGAAAGTTGCGCCTGGATCAGTGGCTGGACCTGCCCAGTGATCAGGTGGATGCGCTGTTGGCAGCGGCTATCAAGGCTGAAGTCCGCGGTAGCGCGCCAGCCGCCGCGTGGAAGATCACTGACAACGTGGTGCATGCCCTCGGCTTGTTTCAATTGTTACGCGAGCGTTATGGCTGTACGGCGCCAGACTTTGCCGCATTTATCGATGAGCTGTCGACTTATGGGCGGGGGGAAGCGCTTTCTCAGTTTGATCAGGTCTTCAATGGCCAGGGAGATTATCGCCAACCCTTGAGGCTTGACGGGGAAACCTTCCCTGTATTGCCCGCAGAGGGGGATTCTGAGTTGACTGTCACCCAGTTATGCAGCGCGCTGGCAATCGATCTGAAGACCTACCGCTACCTGGCCCTGGCGATTGCCGGGGCGCATGGCGTTACCAACAACACTTTGGCGCGCAACGCGGCGGTCATCTCCAGTTTTTACCGCATGGTGAAGCTGCCACGCCTGTTGGGCATCACGCCGGTCGAAGGCGTCCTGATGCTGACTTTACTGGGGGGGGAATCCTGGCTCAATGGCTTGGCGGGCAAGCCCCGGATCAATCAAAACAGGATCAATACACCCGATGTGCTGAACCTCATCTACGCCATGCATTCCTGTGTGCAGTGGTGTGCGGATCGCAAGATTGATGTGCTGTGGATGTTGCAGCAAGTGTCTGCACCACAGGCCTTGGCGGCCGCTTCTGAGGCTGAGCTCCAGTTGTTCGAGCAGCTTCGCAACCTGTTGCCCGGTGCCGTGTTTACCAACACGGCGTTGTTGATGGCCGGTGTACCGCCGCTGGCCGGCGCCAGTTGGCTGGACCTGCTGACGCAACTGGTCGACACCGATGGGCTGGTCCTTGCTTACCCCGGTTCGGAGGCGCAATACCGGGACTTTGCCCGAAGAAAACTCGATGACGCCGTGAAAGATGGCCTCGGCGAAAACAGTGAAACACTGCGCGCCGTTATCGTCGAGAAAATGCTCGTCGTGCTGTTGCAGGCGCAAGAGGCTCAGGCCTCGGCGGTCAAGGAGTGCCTGGCGGTTTACTCGGGTGTCAACGCCGAACAGGCGATACACGTGCTGGCTTGGGCAAACGCGACGGTCTCGCAATTGTTGCGTCAGGTGCTCGAGCGCAGTGTGCCTGATGCCGCGGCACCTGTGAGGGGGCGCAATGAACAGCTGGACCCACTGCTGGCGCTATTGGCTGATGTGCGGCGGCGCAGTGCCGTGGTGGCGAAGCTGGACCTCAGTGCCACGCTGCTCCAGGACTACCTGAATTACGGCCACAAAGCCTGGTTGGGCCAGGCCGACAAACACGCGTTTACGGTGCGCACGCTTTACTACCTGACATCGCTCACCCGGGCTTTCGAGATGAGCGAGCAACCGGCGCAAAAACTGCTCGATTACCTGCGCGAGGTCAACGCCCTGCCTTCACCGCTGACCGGGGATGCATTGCAACTGGCCCAGCAGGCCGCTT